>JAUUYH010000102.1 GCA_030590505.1 Kiritimatiellota bacterium | reverse complement strand
TTTGCAGCCAAGATGAGGAAAGGCCCTTACCTTATTTACCCCAATAACCCCGAAAAAATGGTTGTGATGGCTCAAGCAGACGGCTCAGCAACGACCTCATCTATTCGCTGGGGAACAACGAAGGATTACAGCACCGGGACTGCGGATATGGAAGTCATCGGAGATGACCATCAATACAGGAAGATTATCGAAGGGCTCGTTCCGAACACGCGCTATTTCTACGAGATTGACCTCGATGGAACAAAACACACGGGCTCGTTCCGCTCCGCTCCGGCCGTAGACGCGAAAACCGCGGTGATTTATGCAATCGGCGATACGCGGAATGTAGTCTGCGACGTTAATGAAATTCTCCAATCGATGCTTGATGATATCGACAATGATGTAGAGAAGCGCGAGTCTATCTGGATCCATTGCGGTGACTGGTGTGGAAAAGACGGCGAGGATAAATGGGACGGGCAGTTCTTCAATCGCGACTATCCAGCTACGTTAGAGGCCATGCGCCGTATACCGATCATGGGCTGTCGCGGGAATCATGAAAAAAAGGCTTTTGTCTACGGAAAATACTGGCCTTATACCAAAACGGTTGAGGAAACGACAGTCCCTGTTCCGCCTGCGAACCAACATTATTACTCGTTCGACTATGGACCAGCTCATATTGCTGTAATTGACGACAATACTTCCCACGCTCTCGACTCTGATCAATACAAATGGTTACTCGCCGATCTTAAGGCATCGACCAAGCCTTGGACGATATTGCAATGGCATAAACCCGCTTACACTGCAGGAGGCCATGGCGACAGTCGTCATAAGCAAAAGATGGTCAAAGCCCTACAAGACGCCGGGTTAACGATCGATGTCGTAAATTGCGGGCATAGCCACTTTTACTCCCGTGTTGAAATCGACGGCGTCATCCATCTCACAACTGGTGGCGGCGGTGCAGATAGAAACAAGAATCCAAAATCGCCCAGTGGGAACATAAAAGCCTCCTATAGGGGGCTTAGTTTCGCACGCATGGAAATGGATGGAAGTCGCCTTTTGGGTGAAGTGAAAAATGAAAAAGGTCAGGTGGTTGATGTATTTTCAGCGGCCAAGGGGCCTAAGTTGAGCTACGACCCAATACGTTTTGTCGAAGCCGTAGAAAATGATGGAAGTATCGAAAACACAACATTGATCATCCTAGAAGACACGGATGCGACTTTCACAGCCGACGTTGTCTCAGGAGGCTACGTCACTGCTAAGAATGTACCGAAAGGGTTGACTGCAAAATTCGTTCGCGATTCTGACACCAATATCACCATGTCACTCACAGGCAAGGCTGAAGAACATGCCAATGACGGCGTCAGAAAACTTCAGGTTCTCTTTTCCAGTAAAGCATTCAAGGATGCAACTGGGGTAAAAATCGCTTTTACCACCCAAAACTATCCCCTTTTATTCGCCAACCCAAAAGTCATCAAATACGGTGATGACTGGCGCTACATGAAAGGAACGAACGAACCACCATCCAATTGGAATGAGTTGGCATTTGACGACTCGGCATGGCTGATCGGTCCAACCCTCATCGGGTATGGCGGCAAGCGCGACGCAACTGTGTTGAAAGATATGAAGGGCAACTACAGCACGGTGTACACGCGTTGTAAATTCAGAATAAACAACCCAAAATCCGTCACATTGATCGAATTAAACATCAATTATTCCGCCGCTTTTGTGGCCTATGTCAACGGCACCCTCGTATCCTCTTCGCGATACGCCCCTAAGACATTCACTCATAAGTCATTGTCTCTTAAAAGAGGAGGCGGTACTGCGAAATATGATATCACCGAGAAGGCATTAAGTTTATTAAAAAAAGGTGACAATGTTCTTTCCGTTGTAGTCTTTAGCAAAGCTCTTGATTCCAAAAGAACTGCGATTGCAGCAGAACTGAGTATCGGCGGTGACAGCAAGTAAACTGTCAAAAAATGAATCCGGCTCCTATTCTCCCGAGATAGTTATCTCGGAAGAATAGATGGGCACCACCAATCCCATCAAAGTGGGCTTTATTACCCGTCCATTGAGGGGCTTGAGTTGGAAGAGGCATATTAGGCTTGTCGAGTTACTGCAATAATCGCATCTTTTGCGATATTCGCAAGATTATCAAGCACAGAATCTGGAGTATTGAGAGGTGGTAAAAAGTAAACAGTATCGCCGAGTGGACGAAGCAGAGCTCCCAGTTCAACTGCTTTCTGATAGCACTTATATCCTGTTCGCTCTTTGGATGCGAATTTCGCACCTGTATCAGGATTGATCAAGTCTGCCGCCACCATATAACCAATATTTCGTATATTAGTCAACGCATTTGTCTCTGTCGCTATATCTTCCATCCGTTTGCGAAGTTCGCAACTTTTTGCTGCGACATTAGCAATAATATTCTCATCTTCATAGATCTTCAATGCCGCAAGGGCCGCTGCGACACCGAGAGCATGTCCGCAGTATGTATTTGAGTGCATAAACGCCTTGCCCGTTGCATAGTCATCATAAAATGCATTGTAGATTTCTGTAGAGGTCAGCGTTACTGCCATTGGTGTGTAACCTCCGGTCAGCCCTTTTGAGAGACATACAAAGTCAGGCGTAATGCCGGCATGGTCGCATGCGAGCATTTTTCCAGTTCTTCCGAAACCTGTCATGATTTCATCTGCGATAAGGTGTACTTTATTTTCATAACTCCATTTTCGTAAGCGTTTTAGCAAATCAGGAGAATAGACCTTCATTCCCCCTGCCCCTTGAAGTATTGGTTCAAAGATAATGCCACTTAAATGCTCTTTATATTCATTTAATTGAGTTTCAATTGCCTGCCAGCTTTTTGCAGGGATTAAGTTCCAATTTGCATCATCTTCTCCAGTAACGTATGGAATCTCAATATTCGGAATCTTTGGCATAAGTGGTGCATAGGGAGAGGAGTAGAGCTCGCAATCGCCGGCCGCTAGGGTTAAAATGGTCTCTCCGTGATAACCGTTTTTCAGTGCTAAAAACGAAGTTTTGTGACTATTTCCAGTCTGAGCATTATACTGCAGACTCATTTTGATAGCAACTTCAACTGCCGTAGAGCCGTTATCGGAATAAAAAACGCGATCAAGTGAAGGTGCGAGATTCGCAAGTTTTTCAGAAAGTTCCACTAAAGGCTCACAGCAGGTATTTGCCATAATAACATGCTCATACTTATCCATCTGCTCCTTCACAGAGGCAACTATCCTAGGGTGTCTGTGTCCTAAGCTTTTGCACCACCATGAACTTATTGCATCAATTAGCTGTTTTCCGTCAGTTGTATAGAGATATGGACCCTCCGCTGACGCAATATGCATCATAGGAAAATCTTCATAATCTTTCATTTGGGAACATGGATGCCAGATATGCTTGAGATCACGTTCAGTTAAGGATTCTTTTTTCATATATTCAGTAATTCGTCTTCTTTTTTATGCAATGTTTTATCGATATCTTTGATGTAATTGTTTGTGAGTTTCTGAATATCTTCAAGCATATCTTTCAGATCGTCCTCGGTTATATCACTTGCTTTTTCTGATTTTTTTGCAATATCATTACTGTCTCTGCGAATGTTACGAATAGCAATTCTTGACTCTTCTGCGCGAGTTTTTACCTGTTTTGCAAGTAATTCACGACGCTCTTCGCTCAATTCTGGAATAGGTAGTCTAAGCACTCGACCGTCACTTACTGGCGAGATCCCGAGGTTAGATGTAAGTATCGCTTTTTCAATTACCTGAACAGATGATGGATCCCAAGGTTGTACAACTAATAGGCGAGGCTCAGGTGTGGTTATGCCAGCTAATTCTCTAAGTTTTGTCGGAGTCCCGTAGTAGTCAATTGTCATGTTTTCAATAAGAGCCGGAGACGCTTTGCCAGTTCTGATTGTTGAAAAATCAGCCTGCATCACTTCAATTGTTTTCATCATGTGCTCTTCTGTGTAATCCATTAGATCCTCGATTGCCATACTCATAAGATTCTCCCTATTTTTACTTATAATGCACTTTATGAAGATGTTTCGCTTTGAACTTCTTCAACTCTTTATTTTTATATCTGCAGGGGAATATAACATAAGTTTTAATTTAAACCAAAGCCCACCCGCAAAAAAAGGGTAAAAAATCTTTGAAATCACTTGACTTTCGCTACTGAGAGTATAAAGTTTTACATATTTATAAAAGTTTAAACAATGAAAAATAAGCAAGAAAAGTCAATTGAAGATGCAAGACAGTGCCTAATTAAGGCCTCTGGTTGGTCGACCCAAGATTTTGGGATGGGTCGTATTGTTGGGGAGGTTTTTGCGCTTATTTATCTAACAAAGCATCCGTTGTCTCTTGATGACATAGCCGAGGCTTTGGAGTTAAGCAAAGCGGCTGTAAGTATTGCAACAAGGCAGCTTGATAAGTTAAGCCTTTTAGTTCGTGTAAAGACTCAGAATGATCGTAAAACGTATTATCGAACATCGGATCATTTTGCAGCTTCATTGCAGCATGGCATTCTTGAGTTGTTGCGTGCGAAGCTAAAAAACAGTGCAGATGTGCTCAATAAGGCAGAGGCATTTCTTGAATCGGTAGAGAGTACACCTGATGTAGATTTTTTACGAAATCAGATAGATAGAGCAAGAAAAGTACGTAACCGTACAGATCGGATAATTAATAATCCGTTAATGAAACTAATTAGCCGTTAGATTTTTGAGAATTGAAGTGAAAATTTTAAAAGAACGGCGTGATTTATTTAATTGAAGCGATATTGTAGCTAAGGCAGTGTAAATAACCTGTTCATTTATTTATTTATGATGCCAAATAGTTAATTGTGAGTGCATAATTGACGGGGCGAAGCGTGCAAAGATTGCACTATTTGAGCATTTTTCGACCTACGATTGACGTAAAGAATTTATGAGATAAAGTCTTCCGCCGCAACGATAAGAAAGCAAAAGAAGCCCCGTTTGGCGGGCACACCAACAATATATTTTAAAAAGGGAAATAGACCAATGTTAAACAATGCAAATATTCTGATAACTGGCGGTACAGGTTCTTTCGGAAAACTTATTATAAAAACCATCCTGAAGGACTATAAACCGAAAAAATTGATTGTTTTCTCTCGTGATGAACTAAAGCAGTTTGAGATGGCTAAAACTTTTCCAGACACCAAATACAAGTGTATGCGCTATTTTTTGGGCGATGTCCGAGATCAGAATAGACTACAGGAAGCGTTTCATAATGTTGACTATGTTATTCATGCAGCTGCACTAAAGCAGGTGCCGGCTTGTGAATATAATCCGTTTGAAGCTGTGATGACAAATGTTATGGGAGCCCAGAATATTATTAGGGCTGCTATATCTCAGAAAGTTAAGAGAGTTATTGCCTTGAGTACTGATAAGGCGGCAAGTCCTGTTAATTTATATGGTGCAACTAAACTGTGCTCAGATAAGCTATTTATTGCTGGTAACTCAATGAGCGGTGGAGAGGTTACACGATTTTCTGTTGTCAGGTACGGGAATGTTGTCGGAAGTCGTGGATCTGTTATTCCATTTTTCCTTGAACAGCGAAAAAGTGGCGAATTAACTGTAACTGATGAAAGAATGACCCGATTCTCTATAACTCTTCAACATGGTGTTGATTTTGTACTTGCTAATTTGATGAGAATGCATGGTGGCGAACTCTATATTCCAAAAATTCCAAGTTATAAAATTATGGATGTAGCAAGAGCGGTAGATTCAGATGTTGAAATTAAACTTGTAGGCATCAGGCCTGGTGAAAAACTTCATGAACTTATGATTTCTGACGATGATTCAAGACACACCTTAGAGTTTGATGATTATTACGTTATCGAACCTGATTTTGCCTGGTGGACAGGAGAAGAGTACCTAAAAGAGTCTGGAGGAAAACCGTGTAGTGACGGTTTCTCATACAGCAGTGACAAAAACGACCAATGGCTCACAGTAGAAGACCTAAAACAGACAGTTGCAGATTTCTGTGAAGAACATCCGGAGTATAAATAGATTGCAATCGTTGATTTGCTGTATTAGCTTTAATTAGGAGGATCTCTAAAATGAATGAATTTGACCAATATGAGAAAGATTGTAAGCATATTCGTAAAGAGAATAAAAAATTGTTAGCGGATTTTGAAAAAGAGCTCAATAAATCAAAAAAGAGCTCAAAAACAATAAAAAAACATGTTATGAACATCGACATGTATCTTAATAATTTCTTATTGTATTATGATGCCAAAAGTGCAGCAAAAGGGGTTACGGAAATAGGAGACTATCTGGGTGATTTTTTTATCAGAAAATGTATGTGGTCAAGCCCTGAGCAGACTAAGCAGAATGTGACATCCTTCCGTAAATTTTATGCATATATGAATTCAATTGGCAAAGTTACAGATGAGGAACTTAAGCAGATGCAGTTTGAGATTAAAACTTTCCTGCCAGAGTGGGTTGAGGCTATCAGAGCTTACAATGATTATGATGAAGATGAATGGTAAGGGTTAAATAGTGTACGTATGGTTACAAAACAACAAATAGAAGAGACTATTCCATATTTTAGTTGGGACAAGCACTGGACCACCAGAGAAATTCGCAAACGCCTTAATGGTGAGCAATCTATTAATACTCTGGCATGGATCATGAGAGAAGCTAAGTTTTGTGATGTCTGGACATTTGTTTCGCCATCTACAGTCATTTCTAATTTTGAAAAATTGAAAAATCAATTAGGCAGAAAGAAAGATTTTTGGGAATATATTTTAAATAAATGGCAAAAACTGGGAAAAATCTAACGCATTAACTTTGCTTAAGAAAGACTTTTTGAAAGAGTTTTTTTCTATTGAAAACCGGTTTTTTCTTACGGGCGGTTCTGCTTTGGGAATTTTTTATTTTAATCATCGTTATTCTTATGATCTTGATTTTTTTACTACACAACGTGCAATTGACTGGAAATTATTTGAAGCCAATTTGCGGAGCATAGCACAAAAAATTGAAGCGGAATTTGAGCCGATCACAAAAAGCCCCTCTTTTCAGAGATTTCAGCTTAAGAGAGGTCAGGAACATGAGATTCTGAATTTTGTCATAGAGTGGGTTGAACAAATTGACCCAGTAAAAAATAACATTGAAGGAATATATGTAGATACGCTGAGAGAAATAGGGACAAATAAAATATGTACTTTATTGGGGCGTACAGAAGTTAAAGATGTTATTGATCTCTTTTTTTTGAGCAAAAATGGTTTTGATATAATTGCAAATATTGAAGCAGCGATGAAAAAAGATGGAGGATTGGATCCGGCAACTCTTTCGTATATTTTATCCTCTATTAAGATTAAGGAACTGCCCGATTATTTATTAAAAAAAATATCTCTTGATGATTTAAATTCTTTCTTAGCAAAATTAAAAGATGATCTTGCAGTAATCGCATTTCCTGTAAATCTCCCAAATGAAAATAATGATAAATAATTATAAAATATCAGGACTTATTAACTATAGAATTCTATAGCTTAAAAACTTCAGAACTCTAGAACTGTACAACTCCAGAACTTCTTAAAATGCTCCCATACGGAAAACAATCAATATCGGATGAAGACATTCAAGCTGTCGTTGAGACGCTGAAGTCTGATTTTATTACAACTGGCCCGAAAGTGAATGAATTTGAGGACGTTGTTGCGAAATTCGCAGATGCGAAGTTCGCAATCGCTGTTTCAAACGGGACTGCTGCACTACATTGTGCGATGTTCGCAATCGGAATAGAGCCTGGAGATGAGGTCATTGTTCCGACATTGACATTTGCCGCGTCTGCAAACTGTGTACTTTATCAGGGCGGGACAGTAATATTTGCCGATAGCTTGTCGGAGTCACTGTTAATTGACCCAGCGGATGTGGAAAAGAAGATAACGGATAAAACAAAAGCAGTTATTGCTGTTGATTACGCCGGGCAGCCCTGTGACTATGACTCATTGCGTAAAATTTGTGACAAACATGGTCTGTTTTTAATATCTGATGCGTGTCATTCAATCGGCTCAGAATATAAAGGCAGAAAAACAGGATCAATTGCAGATATAACATGTTTTAGCTTTCACCCTGTAAAGCATATAACAACTGGTGAAGGCGGGATGGCATTGACGAATAATGCGAGATTCGCAGAAAAGATGCGTTCGTTTCGTGGTCATGGCATTACAACTGATTTTAGACAGCGAGAAGAGAAAGGTGGGCACTTTTATGAGATGGTTGAGCTGGGATTTAATTACCGTATCACCGATTTTCAGTGCGCGCTTGGGATTAGTCAGCTAAAAAGGCTTCCGTCATGGATCAAACGTCGACAGGAGATTGCAGCAAAATATGATGCAACATTTGCGAATATCGCAAATATCACACCTCTGCGAACTTCGCAGAATATTTCCAATGCTTATCATCTATATGTTATTCAGCTCGATGATCATCTTGATCGTGATAAGATTTTTTGCGAACTTCGCAAAGCCGGTATTGGAGTAAATGTCCATTATATCCCAGTTCACATGCATCCGTATTATCAGAAACTTCATGCCGAACAGAATATTGAAGTAAAATGTGATATTGCAGCAGAGGCATACAAGCATATAATTTCGATCCCAATGTTCCCGACAATGGGCGATAAAGATGTTGAAGAAGTCTTGAAAATTGTGAGTACTGCTACAGTAAAATTGTAAAAAATTGAGTTATCAGGTTTTGGGAAAATTACCGCAAGCGGTAGAGATCTTGTATTTCTTTTATTAGCGACTAAAGCTTAATCGAAATGCTAAGATTTCACCAGCGTTAAGTATATAAAGAAATAGATGATGAAGA
>JAUUYH010000110.1 GCA_030590505.1 Kiritimatiellota bacterium | reverse complement strand
TTGCCAAGCTTTTATTAAAAGCGTATATACCTCGTATGCTTGCATCGAGGTAGTTTATTAGACAAGTGCATTCTAAAATATACTAACCATTCATCCTGCGACCAAGTATTTATGGTAACCGATAATTGTGATTGCAAATCGGTACTCTTATAATATCGTTTTCTGCAGATGTTTCCAGTTATTCTGCAAAAAAATCAGCGTTTATCTAGCACCGCCGCCTTCGCCTTTCTATATAGAGGCAATCCCAGTTTAAATGCGAGATAATCAAATAGTGCAATCATTATAGGAAGCAGTAGTGATCCCGATACAGCACTTATGGCTAATTTATAAAGATTACTTAGATATATATCTGTGCGATATGTACTAAATGCCAGCAGTGGTAGTGTTACAATGAGAGCAACTGTAGCTCCAGGAATTAGATGTGGCATAATTGATACAGGATCTCCTTTATGTAACCAGAATGTGCCTGCCGCAACAGTTAACATCATTAGGTATGGTGTTATAATAATGCTTCTACCGTAGAGCATATCTATAACCGTTCCAGTAACGATACCTAGTAGCATTGCGCTTTTCCATCCAAAGGTAACCGAGAGATAGAATATCGAAATTGCACTTAAAGGAATAATAATTCCCGTCAGCCCTGCGAGAATCTCAAGGTAAACGGAGAAAAAAAGAATTAAAAATATAAACGCACCAACTGCCATAAATTAACTTGCCTTCTATAAAATTTTTAAATTAACGACCTCCTGGCAGAGCCTACGAGGTCTTTTTGCCTTTAATTCCACCAAGGTGAGTTTTATTCCCCGTCGCTTGGGGCGTACCATATAAAAATATCTTTTACACGAAAACGCCCCAAAAGGGACGAAGAAAACTCACCACTTTCGTGGGATTAAAAACCTACAGGAGAGATTCGTTTTTTCAAGTATAAATGCTGCGAATTTCGCAAGAGAGATTTTTGACCTTAAATTCTTGAATGCCTTATATACCGCAAGCGGTAGAGATCTTGTATTTCTTTTATTGACGATTCAACCTTCAGTGAAATGCTAAGATTTTACCCGCGAAAAGTATATATTTGTTTAATCCTTTTGTGAAATGCACATATTATCTATTTAGTGACTGAACGAAAAAAGTCATTTCATCACAAAACTCCTCTTTCTTATTCCTTGATTTCTCTTCAAGTACGTTAGGCATGATAATAATCCGTCACTACGTTCGGGGACCTGCCTGACATAGCGTAAAAAACAAACATCTTAGTACTTTTTATGCGAAATTCGCATAAAAGTGTTATTTCAACTTTGTTTTATGCGAACCTCGCAACCTCTTATGTATTAAATCAAATTCATTGTACTCAATGAGTTATGTGCAAATTCGACAAGGTTCAGTATTTTAGGACCTTTTCGAATATGCACTAATGAGACTCGTTTACTACAGCTAATATTTGCAGAACAATGAGTATGGCATGCTGGCTCGTGAAAAAAGCGGGTTAGTGCTTATAGCCACCGGCATCTTTTTCTGTCAGTGGATTTGTTACCGGATTTTTTTTGAAATAGTCAAGGCAGTATTTTATATCTTTAATCAGGAGATCACCGAGGTCTCGGCTTACTCCGTGTCTTACCAGAATACGCTGAACTACAAGGTCTTCTCTGTTTGCTGGCATTGAATATGCGGGTACCTGCCATCCGCGACTGCGTAGGCGATCTGCTAGATCGTATAGAGTAAATCCAGGATTGCTACCCTTTTTTAGAGACCAGCTGGTCGCAGGAATACCGCCGCGTCCGTTGTAAATAATTGTAAATAGCTTCATCTTCTCTATCTCATCGGCAATATATTCTGCAGTTGCATAGCAGGCTTCCTGTATTTTTCTATAGCCCTCTTTGCCAAGCCTCAGAAAATTGTAGTATTGTGCAATAATCTGTCCACCAGGGCGTGAAAAATTGAGTGCAAATGTCGGAATGTTATCTCCCAAATAATTTACCCAGAATATTAGATCTTTTGGCAGATCCTCTTTGTCGCGCCAGATAATCCAGCCTACTCCTAATGGCGAAAGACCGAATTTATGTCCAGATGTGTTTATTGACTTGACGCGGTCAATACGGAAATCCCATACAAGATCGGGATCTGTAAATGGAGCAATAAATCCACCACTAGCGGCGTCAATATGCATAGGAATATCAATTCCAGTCTCTTCCTCAAATTTATCAAGAGCATCAGCAATTTCTTTTACAGGTTCATACTGACAAGTAAATGTAACTCCAAGTGTAGGTATAACTCCGATTGTATTTTCATCACATCGTTTGATTACCTCTTCTGCATTGAGAATCAGTCTGTCACCCTCCATTGGGACTTCACGCAGTTCCACATCCCAATACCGTGCAAATTTGTGCCAACATATCTGTACAGGCCCGCAGATCATATTTGGTTTATCTGTCGGTTTTCCTGCAGCTTTCATTTTATCACGCCACCGCCATTTCATTGCCATCCCGCCAAGCATTGCGGCTTCACTTGATCCAGTTGTCGAGCATCCCATAGTATTTGTAGCATCCGGAGAGTTCCATAGATCTGCAAGCATGTGAACACAACGCCCTTCAATTGCCGCTGTTTGCGGGTATTCATCCTTATCAATCATATTTTTATCGATACATTCATCCATGAGCTGGTGAACTTCTGGCTCTATCCAGGTTGAGCAGAAAGTCGCTAAGTTTTGTCGTGAATTACCGTCAAGCATTAGCTCATCATGAACTAGTTGATAGACATGCCTTGGATTTTGTTCATCATCTGGAAATTTGTACTTAGGCATTCTTATTGAGAGGTCGTGTGATGCGTAAATATCATCCAAAAGGTTATTTCGTACCGCGTTTTTTTCATGTAATGCCATATAAAATGTCTCCTTATTGTAATATAGCCTTAAAGTAGAGCAGGATTGTAAAAAAAGACAGTCAGTTTTTTGACTATCTATCTTGTCTCAGCACTCCGGTTGTTATCAGGATATCCTTTGCCTGTTTAGGAGTTACCGCAATATTTAGATTAAGTTTTGAATTGTCCGCAGATATCTTGAATTTACAGAGTTTTTCTGCAATAGAATCTGTATCGCTGTTTTCAAAAATTCTGCTAAGTAGAAATGAGAGAGCATTTTTTATTTCATTTGTGATGATGAAATCCTGAGAGTTTGTCATTTTTTCGGATAGATTTACGATGTCTTGCTCTGATAACTTGCCTTGAACTGTTTGAAGAGTTTTTGCCATTGCTGTTTCAGGTTTAGGAAGTATTGAAAGGTCAAGTGCCATCACATCACTAGCAGCATCAAGGGTAAGGCTGATTGTCTGACACTGTTTTAGTAGCGATTCAATAGTTTTCATATCCTTGCTTGGTTGTTCCTCTTTTTTCTTTCTTCCTTTTGAAAACTCTTGTTCAATTTTTGCTGTAAATGCTGCAACTGTGCCTTTGCAGTCTGTGAAATATTTTTCTGGGTATAGTTTTACAAGAACAGCGGAATCAGTTTTTAATTCTGGAGGAATGGTTGTTATAGCATTAAGTAAGCTGGCATTTTCAGCTATAAAAAGTTTGTTTCCAATCTTTTTAGATGGGAATTTGAATTTGTTGAACTTTATTCTACTTGGTGTTTTGCTTCCTGATGGGTTCGCAATAAATGCGATTAACGGAGCTGGGTTTTTACCTGATGAGTCCGCGTATAGGAGTATCCTTAATTCTGAGGATATAATTACATCATTCAGTTGGAAAGAGAGAGCGATAATGCCTCCAGCCAAAAGAATAGATGAGCCTTGTGAAACTTGATCTGAGAATTTGCTAATTGACTGTGCTGATTCTGTTAGGGCAGGGATAGTCGCTTCTGCAATTATAACATAGTGATCTTCAGCGTGCACTCTATTTGTGTAAAGAAGAAGTGTGCATAGGCACGATAGAGTTATTAAAAAATTATTACGCACATAGTATGTTTTAAACATTAGCTTATCCTAACTCCACGTTGTATTTATTGATTGTCGAAAAAAATGAATCACTCTTTGTTGTGAAGTGTATTGGAGTGACCCATTTTATCCCACCAAGGTATTTTATTATATCATCCCCGAACTTATTTTATCTCTAAGATTTCAGGCTCTTTGTTACTACTGTTATCTGATTTTTGTTCAAGTTGTTTTTTTCTGTAATCTTCTTTTCTTTTTAGGCGTTTAGCCTTAATTCGTCTCATTTCAATAGGATTTCCTATTGCTCTATAGTACTCCATTATCTGACGCTGAATGGAATCATATTTGCGTTTTTCTCTTTTTAGATCACTGCCCTTAAACCAATCAAATGTAAAAGCGTTAATTACGAATCGAGCAGGAGCTGCTGCGGTATCTCCGATGTCGCTGAATGCAGAATCATCGCCATGCGCTGCAAGGTATTTAGCTTTTAGTTCGCCTGTTAATCCATTAAGGTCACTTACAACTTTTTGTGTCGCATTAAGGTCTTTTTGTAGCTTGTCCTGTCTTGATCTTTCTGATTTAAGAGTTCTTATAAGTTCTCTGCGAATGGATAGGCTTTTTTGTGTCTCTTTATTCAGAAGCATAATAAGTTCATTCTGAATTTTATCCATTTTCTTTTTTGTTATTTGCTGATTTTCCTTAACTTTCTCAAGGATTGGTGCGAGGTTCGCAGATACATTCTTGGCAATCTGTTGTTTGATCTTTTCGCTCTCTTCGGATGGAACAATACCTTCTGGAACATTAGCAAAAGCAGTTTCACTATAGAGATTTGCCATACTCTCAATCTTTTTGAGCTGTATGTCTTTCTCTTGGATTTTTAGGTCTTTAGCTTCGGATAGTAATTTTTCCTGCGTCTTGAAATTCTCTAATTCGTTATTTTTACGTATATAATCATAAATGAACAATCCAAAAATTGAACAGCATACGATAATTAAAAGTACATTTAAAACGAGCTGTGATCCTGGATTACGTTTTTCAGTTGTCATTTTTTCTCCTCCATTTTGTTTTTAAATAATTTATTCCCAACAAGGTGACTTTACTTCTCATAACTTTGGGCGTGCCATATAAAAGATATCTTGTTCAAAGCATATTTACCTCTGATGGTTGCATCAAGGTAGTTTTGCGTAAAACTATTATCATTTCATTAACAGTCATTGACTCTTGAAATAAAGTCTATATAAGATAGAGTAAGTGATTATGAAAACAAGTCTTAAAACAATGTTTACAACAGTTATTATTGTGTTTTGTTCAATTTTAGCACTATTTCTGTTTATTAAGTGGCATAATTCCAACGCTATTGTTGAAGTTGCCATAAGCCAACCCGGTATGGATAATGCCCCTGATCCCGCATCCTTGTCAAAATTAGCAAATGTTAATATAGGTGAATTTTTTCAAAAGTTCAGCGATATACCAGCTAAAGAGTCAGATTCTTGGCCCCAATTTCGTGGAAAACTGTCAGATAATATTGTTGCAAACAGTGTGAAACTCGCAGATCTATGGCAGGAGGGCGGGCCTAAGGTCTTATGGTCCATTGCATTACTTGGTGAGGGGCATGCAGCTCCTGCAGTGCATGCAGGGCGGGTATATCTTTTGGACTATGATGAGAAAGAGCGTGCAGATGCACTTCGTTGTTTCTCTCTTGACGATGGAAAGGAGATTTGGCGACGCTGGTATCGTGTGAAAGCTAAGCGTAATCATGGAATTTCGCGAACTGTGCCAGCGGTATCGGATAAGTATGTTGTAACAATAGGACCGAAATGTCAGGTGATGTGTGTTGATGCCAATTCTGGTGATTTGAAGTGGGGACTTGATCTTGTCAAGGATTTCGGAAGCAAAGAGCCAT
The DNA here is from genome assembly GCA_030590505.1 of Kiritimatiellota bacterium. GTDB lineage: Bacteria > Verrucomicrobiota > Lentisphaeria > Victivallales > JAADHT01 > JAUUYH01. Next base: position 2,549 of record JAUUYH010000110.1, on the reverse strand, counting down.
TCTGGTTTACTGGACAGTGTCCAATAATTAACGAGAACATTGCGATTGTCGCACCTTGTGGCAAGGATATCTTGATGATGGGAGTGGATTGCGAAAGTGGCAAAATTATTTGGCAAACCCCGAATCCCGATAAGTGGGCGATGTCGCACTCTTCAATTATGCCTGTTAAATTATATGGGAAAAATATGTATGTATATGCCGCTTTGGGTGGAATTGTTGCTGTTTCCGCAGAAAAGGATAGCGTGGGCAAGGTTGTATGGAAGACCAAAAAGTGGAACTGTTCAGTAATTGCACCTACTATACTTCATTTAGGGGAGGGGCGATTTTTTATTACCGCCGGTTATGGTGCAGGCAGTATGGTATTCCAAGTGAAAAAAGATTACAGCGTTGAAGTAGTCACAAAATATAAACCTAATAAAGGTCTTGCTTCAGAGCAGCAGACTCCGATAGTGTACAATGGGTATATTTATGGAATACAACCTAAGGATGGTGGGAAGTTGCGTAAGGAGTTTGTCTGCTATACTGTAAGTGATACAATGAACCCAGTATGGTCGAGTGGTGATCGTTTTGGATTAGGCCCATATATTATTGCAGATAATAAAATTTATATCCTTAATGATAAAGGTGTATTGACTATGATAAGGCTCAGCTCGAACGAGTATAAGATTTTAGGTCGTGCTAAGATCATGGATGGACATGATGCATGGGGCCCCATCGCAATTGTAGGGGATAAGCTACTACTTCGTGATCTGACAAGACTCTTTTGTCTTGATGTCGGGTCTGATACACAAGACAAATCTAAAGATAGTAAATTTCGCTAATTATCTTACTTGTTTCTTGACTTTTCAACTCTTTAAAGGTATTCTAATTTCAAGACATGAATATAAAAAATATACAATAAGTAACGCAAATGAAAATGCCAATAATAAAAATGAAACTATTTATCCATCTTTCTCTATTTTTTGTTGCTAATTTAGCATTCTCTATGGACTCTGTCGAAATAGCGCAATGGTCGCATCTGCGTGGAGATAATTGTGATGCTGATGCGGGTTCTGTAAAACTTTTTATCCCTCCGTGTATGAAAGCTCCAATTTTGTGGAAAATCGCAGTAGGTCAAGGGTATTCTGGTTCTATAATTGTTGATGGTAGGCTCTACACACAGGCACAGAGCCGTTCTGGTCAATTTGTTATATGTCTGGATGTTTTAACGGGTAGCGTGCTATGGCGGACACGCTATGGGTGGCCTTATGAGCTGGATGGTGAATATCCTGGTACTTATGGAACCCCTACCTACTCAAACGGCAAAATTTATTTTACCGGATGTTACGGTACGGTTGGATGTATGGATGCCCTGACAGGAAAGATTGCTTGGTCTTTTGATTTAAAGAAACGATTCCAGACAGAAGTGACAAGTTTTGGGTATGCTTGTACTCCGTTAGTTAAAAACAGTAAAGTATATTTGACTTTAAATGGAGATGTAAATGCATCTGTAATCGCACTAAATGCAAATGATGGTTCATGTGCGTGGCAGTCGGGCTCATTTCCTGCAAGCTACTCCTCTCCACAGCTTTTTAGATACAGAAAAGAAGAGATGATAATCTCATTTCTTCGTAACTGCTTAGTTGCTAATGATCCGAAAACAGGACAACTATTATGGAAATTCAACTTTTCAGAAGGTTACGATGAACACTCTACTTGGCCGCTCTTTAAAGATGATATGATATTCTGTGCATCACCATTTTTTAAAGGTATGCGAGGATTGAAGATTGAGAAAGAGGAGAGTGGTGGAGTTGGATTTTTAGTCACGCAACTATGGCATACAAAGGAGATGTCAAATGATATATTTTCGTCAGTTCTTGACGATCGCTACATTTACGGATTTCATATAACTGACCCTCAAGCTAATCCAGAATGCAATACTGACGGATTTTACAAGTGCCTAGATGCTTATACAGGCAGACAACTTTGGAAGACAGATAAAATAGGCCATGTGCATACCCTTATTGCAGGTGATAAATTGATTCTTTTTTCAGAAGATGGAACCCTTATATATGCAAAAGCTTCTCCTGAAAAATATTCAGAATTATGGCGTGGCAAGTTATTCTCAGGAACACGGTGCTGGACACTTCCTGCTATATGGAATGGTCGAATTTTTTTACGTGGCGGGGATGAGATAATATCTCTTGCGCTGAGAGAGGATCTTATTCAGGATCAAGACAAATTTCTAACAATAGTTCCTGTGTTTTCACTAATCGGATCCCTTAATCACTCTTTAAAGCAGTACAGTACCGAAGATTTTATTGCACCTTCAATTTCTCTCTGCTTTCTCTGGTTTCTCTATTCTACTCTGATCTTTGCAGTTGCCGCACTCGCATCATATATATTTCAATCTACAAAAAAATATGCTTTTGGACTGTTTACGGCGATCTCCATCATCCTTGGTACATCATTGTCCCTGTTTTTTTCCGTACTACACGGTCGATTTATTTTTACGCTCCCGTTAGTCATTTTCTCAAGCTTCATTTTTATGCTTAAGTTTCGTCAGGATC
>JAUUYH010000249.1 GCA_030590505.1 Kiritimatiellota bacterium | reverse complement strand
TTGATCAGATCCATAACAGAGCAGATATTGTGGATGTGATAAGCAGTTATCTTCCCCTAAAACGGGCAGGATCTAACAGGCATAAGGCACTGTGTCCGTTCCATAACGAAAAGACCCCATCATTTGTTGTTAGTAGCGACAAGCAGACATTTCACTGTTTCGGGTGTCAGAAGGGCGGCAATGTATTTACCTTTATAATGGAAAAGGAGAGCATGGACTTTCCGAATGCAGTTCATATGCTTGCAGATAAATACAATATTGAAATTCCTGAACCAGAATACAAGCACGGGGCTCATTCTAATGCTCCGACTGGGCCCAGTATAAAAAAAGATCGACTGTACAAGCTCAATGAAGAAGTCACTCTGTTTTTTGAAGAGAATCTACGCAATAACCCAAAATCTGAGGTTGCATTATATCTTCAGAAACGTCAGATACCGGCAGAAGTTGTAACCCATTTCCGTATAGGAGCAGCCCCCGATGACTGGCATGGAGCACATAACCATTTTATTCAGCAGGGCTACTCAAAAGAAGAGCTAATAGCAGGTGGAATAATTATTGAACACGAAAAAGGGAATGTGTATGACCGTTTCCGAAATCGTCTAATATTCTCTATATGGAACGAGCAGGGAAAAGTTGTTGGGTTCAGTGCAAGAAGTGTCGAAAAGGATCCACAGGGCGGAAAATATCTAAACACCCCGGAAACTCCGCTTTTTGTAAAAAGCAGAATTCTCTATGCAATGCCTTTTGCCAGGGAGGGGATAAAGCAAAAAAAGTATGCCATACTCTCGGAAGGGCAACTTGATACAATCGCATTTCATCGTGCAGGATTTACAAATGCTGTAGCACCGCAGGGAACTGCATTTACAGATGAACAAGCACGAATCCTCAAACGTTATACAGATCAAGTCATCATTGCCTTTGATTCTGATCCCGCTGGACAGAAGGCTATGCTCCGCTCAATAGAAATTATGCTTCCGATAGGTTTTGATATTAAGATTCTAAATATGCCACCGGGAAATGATCCTGACTCAATTTTTAATGCTGAAGGAGCAGACGGGCTGCGAAATTTAGTAAGATCATCTATATCATTTATCGATTTCATCCTTATGTATGAGACAACAGAAAATGATATATCCACTCCTTGGGGGCAAAATAAAGTTGTTGAATCTGTATTGAAGTATATAACAAAGATACAATCATCTATTCTGCGGACAACATACTCGTCGCAGCTTGCACATAAACTGAGTCTTCCAGAAAGTGCTGTATTTGACGAATTAAATAAGTTCCGAAAATATAATCAGAGAAAATCTAATCGCGGTAATTTTAGCCATAAAGAAGTTCAACCACCAGAATCTGCGAGACCCGCAACACCACCCGCACCTACTGCAATACTTAAAGCTGAACTTGGTTTATTTGAGCTTGCACTCTCTCATGGTACATACGGAAAGCAACTTGCTGAGGCCCTTCCACATAATATGATAAGTACAACCCCTGTAGGTGAAGCACTAAATACCGTAATCTCTATGACCCTTAACGATGAGTGGGAATTTGCTGAAGAGCTGATTAAAAAAAGATTATCAGAGAATCCATCCCCTGAAATTAGCAGGATCCTTACGCTACCAGACTTCGAGGAGGAGGACAGCGAAAAACAGCATGAAAAACATGAAAAAGTATTTGCCGACTGCCTAGCTACGATAATCAATCACTACAGAAAAGTTGAGATCAATGGCCTGACTGCGAAACTCGCAACAGCTGAGGGAGAAGAGAAGCAGAATCTACTAAAAACCCTTCAGGAGAAAGCAAACGCTGGTATGGCAAAAAGGCCAAAGAGAGGTTAACACATAATTGCATAAAGAAAGAGAAGATATCTACCGCTTGCGGTATAAGTGGCAAACAAATACTTATGATGACAAACAGGAATAAAACTATGAAACCTGGTGAAGAGATAAAATGTGCGCAATGCGGAAGTGATGCTTTTGCTGTAAAAAAAACTGAGATGGACGGATGGACCAACCTAGGAGAGATCCTTGCCTGCTCAGCTTGTAATGCGAAAATCGCAGATTTGAATACAACTACACAATCCAAAGAGAGTAGTAATTCTGCGAAATCCGCACTCTCCTCATTTCTTGGAGTCGAAGAGGAGAAGAAAAAAGAGTTTAAAGCATCAGAGGAAGAGAAGCAGTTCTGCAGAGATTGCGGACACTATATTGAACACCCTTTCCTCTCAAGATGCGAACTCCTGGACAAAACAGTCAACCCAATGAATGACTGCCCAAAATTTCTAAAGATAAAATCGTAAAAAAACACCAACCTCTTCACTTTCTTGCATTTCTTCTCTTCAACTTCTTCCTCTTCAAGTAGCATGCGTTGTCCCAACGCATTAGCCAGCCAACAACACACTAAAAAAAAGGCCATAAATAAAGCCTTACAGACTCTTCTTTTGCTTATTCTTTTACATCTCTTTCAGCTTTTGCTATTTGCGTTGGGACAACGCAAGCTACTTAAGAGTACCGTAAACAGTAAGAGCATTGTACGCCAACAACCAAGCAAGCACCAACCTCTTCAATTTCTTCACTGATTACCGACCTCTGACCTCTGATTACTGACTTCTTCCTCTCCCTTTTTCCCCTCTTAGGCCACAAACGACCTTGTGTCGTTGGAGCCAATGTCGCATTTTCTTCAAGTAGCATGCGTTGTCCCAACGCATTAGCCAGCAAACAACAGGTAAAATAAAAAGG
>JAUUYH010000219.1 GCA_030590505.1 Kiritimatiellota bacterium | reverse complement strand
CAACCAACAACCAAAATTAGTTTCCTAGTTCAAGATGATGTTTTTGGATTTTTTTGGCACGATCTGCGATATTCGCAAGGTGGTCACCTATTTTTTCCAGTTCATTGACAATTTCCAGGAAGATAATGCCGGTAATTGCATCACATTTACCCTGACTAAGCCTTTCTACATGGTTATATTCTAGCTTATCTGCCAGTTTATCGATTTCAATCTCTTTCTTCTTGGCAAGATGTACTTCGGTCTTATCGGTACTATCCATGCATGCGATAACATGTTCGGCCTGATCCTTAAGGATTTTCCACATATCTTCAAGTTCATGCCCCGCATTAGATGAAAGATGATGTTTAGAGGTATCAATACGCTTAGCTAGAGCTATAATATTTTCAGTATGGTCAGCAATCCTTTCAGCGTCATTTGTGCAGTGCATAAGCAACGGTATAATCCCAGCCTGAGGCTCGGTTAAAGTTCGCTCTGTTATCTGTACTAGGTATTTAGTTATATCTGCCTGCAGTTTATCAACGTCTTCTTCTCTTTCCGCAAGATTTTGGGTCAGTTTTTCATCATACTTACCTTTCATAAATGATTCAAGCATCGCTTCCGAAACCATCTTCCATGACTCTTTAACCATAAATCTAATTGATTGAATGGTCTGCTCTATAGCAATTGACGGCGTATTAAGCAAGTGTGGTTCAAGATGCTTAATTTTAACACCTTTCTCATCTTCAATTTTAATAACCATATTACATATTTTTGCAATAAGACCAATAAACGGAAGAAATAAAAGTACGGCAATGATATTAAAGAGAGTATGTGCCATAGCAATATGCCTTACAATATTTTCAGGCATTACAGCAAATGCATTTCCTGGAGTTATTGCATTAATAAAATAGAGAAATATCGGGTAAACTGTACCTGGCATTTTCACATAGAAAAACAGCACCATGGTAAGTGAGCCGATCACGTTAAAAAGAACATGCGCAACGGCCGTTTGGCGTGCCCGCTCATTCGCTCCTATTGCTGCGAGAATCGCAGTTATTGTTGTACCGATGTTTGTACCGAGAAGCAACGGAATAGCAGTCCAAAAGTTGACCAATCCACCAGCGGCAAGCATCAGCACAATACCCATAGATGCTGAACTACTCTGAATCGCAAAAGTAAGGAATGTTCCTATAAGAATTGCCCCTAATACTGGCATAATAGGCATAAATCCAGTCCCAGCAGGCGTACAGTCAAAGTGATTAAAAAACTCAATAAAGGTCGGGAATTTACCGATAATTTTAAGCTCTCCACCCATCACAGATAGACCAAAAAAGAGGAGACCGAATCCAAGAAGTGTCTGTCCCCACCCTTTTGTTGTAACCTTCTTTGAAAGCATCACAACAAGAAGTCCTGAAATAATTGCCGGGAATGCCATACCACCGAGTTTTAACGAAATCATCTGGGCTGTAATCGTTGTCCCGACATTTGCACCAAAAACAATACCAATAGCTTGACGAAGCGTCAGGAGCCCAGCATTAACAAAACCAACAACCATAACCGTACATGCACTGGACGACTGAATAACACCTGTAACCATAGCACCCGCACATACTGCAACGAATCTATTACTTGCAAAAAAGTGAAGAATGCTCTTCATCTTCTCTCCTGCAATAAGCTGAAGGCCATCGCTCATAAGTTTCATCCCAAAGATAAAGATAGCCAACCCGCCGAGTACAGTGATAATAAGTCCCTTAAGGCCCCAAAGATCCAACCCGAGTTCTTTTATCTCGATCCCCCTGATATGGATACCTCTTTTCGGGTCAGCAACTTCTGCTACAATCTTATACGTTCCAGTTGCATCACCAATTATACAACTTGTCTCCGCAACTCCTTCCTCATTTGTGACAACAGATGATTTTGAAAGCTTAATGTGTGGTTTTTTCTCCGGAGTGGAAATAACCTGAAAATATACAGGCACTCCTGAAATCGGTTGTTTATCTTTATCATAAACAGTTAAAGATATCGGCTCTTCAAGAGCTTTTCCGGCAAATGCCTCCTGATTGGAACCATTTATTAAAATACCTGAGATAACACGAATCGTCTTCGCTGCTTTTGAAAACCCTTCTGGAATAACCTTAAAATATTGATCACCAATAATGGAACCAGTCTTAATTTTTGCGGTTACCGCACCGCCTGGGTTACTTATAGATTTCTCTGAAGTAATAGTCAAATCAGACCCAGGACAAACTTCAAAACGTACCTTCACGCCCGCAACTGGTGGCTGCTCTCCTTTTCCACCAAGCAGTCCATTATTGCGAGGCCCAAGTAGTTCAATAAGCAAATCCTTCTTGCACTCTGTATTCGGGGGTGCACACTGAGTTCCACCTTGAATAACCTTAATTGATTTTACTATAGTCGCATCTTTTTTTCCGCAACCGGCAAAAACAATCAGTAGTGACAGCATCCCAATTGAAAGGAATTGTGAACAGTTAAAATGATTTTTAAAATATAAAATCGAATTTCTCATAGCATATCTCTTTAATTATTGTTTTATTTATATCAATGAATCTTGAATATAATGCAACTCAAGTAATATTCTAATACAAAAACATCAGAAATTCAAAGAAAATTGAAGGGATATGAGCATGACAAAAGAAAAAGATTGGAATGACTGGCACTGGCAGTTGCGAAATTCGCAACCTGCACCTGCGGAATTCGCAGATGTTGACAAAATTTACCCCACACTCGTAACTCCATACTATGCATCTCTAATTGAGACAACCGCCCCCCATAACGACCCGATATACAGACAATCATTTCCAGACAGAGCAGAAATCACCGACACCTCATACGACAATCTTGATCCTCTCAACGAAGAGGCTCAAATGCCAGTTCCGCATCTTATTCACAGATATCAGGACAGGGCAGTTCTGCTAACCACAAACCAGTGTGCTGTTCACTGCAGATTCTGTCTAAGGAAACGCAAATGGAAGGACGATGCTGCACCATACACACTTTCTAATTCAGAATTAAGCACGATTGAACAATATCTCAAAAATCATTCCGAGATAAATGAAATCATTGTATCCGGGGGCGACCCGTTAATGCTTGAAACAGATAAATTACAAAACATTCTAAAGCGAATATCAGATATTCCATCAATAAAGATTATCAGGCTCGGCACACGAATTCCGGTTGTACTTCCAATACGCATTGATGCGAAATTAGCAGATATGCTTGAAGATATCCCTGGATTATGGATAGCAACTCACTTCAACCATCCAAGAGAAGTAACCCAAGAGGCACTCGCGGCCTGCAACAAACTTCAAAAAAAGGGAATACCTATCCTGAATCAGACAGTGCTTATGAAAAACATCAATGACAACCATGAGACACTAGTGGAGCTTTTCCGTACACTTGCGGCAAACAGAATAAAACCTCACTACCTTTTCCATATAGATCCTGTCGCCGGAAATGCGCATTTCGCAACTGGCATAGATAAAGGAGTTGAACTTATTCGCTCTTTTCGCAATACTCTATCATCAATAGAAACACCACTATTCGCATTTGACTTACAAAAAGGTGGTGGAAAAATACCACTACTACCAGAATATAAAAAAAATGGCAAATTTGAAAAACTCAACGGTCATTATATAAATTATCCTGAATAAATAAAGCCTTGCAGACTGTTCTTTTGCTTATTCTTTTACATATCTTTTGGCTTTGCTATTTGCGTTGGGGACAACTTTCCTAGCCTAGATGCTTTGCATCAAGACTAGGCTATGTTAAACATCT
>JAUUYH010000241.1 GCA_030590505.1 Kiritimatiellota bacterium | reverse complement strand
GCATCAATTGTTTCGCATTTATAGCCTCGGCGTTCAAACCAGCGCCGATACATTCTTGAAAGCATTGACGCCCAGTCGCAGGATTCGGTCCCGCCAGCTCCTGCATGTATGGAGAAGTAGGCATTATTACCATCAAATCGTCCAGAGAGGAAGCTTAATAATTCAACTTTGCCGAGTTTTTCGGAGAGGGATTTCCACTCACTCTCTGCCTCTTCGAGCATAGAGTCATCTTCAGATTCAATGACAAGCTCTGCAAGTGCTACAAAGTCATCAATCTCGTTTTTAATTTTCTTAAACGGTTCAATAATATTTCTACAGATACTAAGTTCCGCCATAATCTCCTGGGCCTTCTCTTTATTGTCCCAGAAATCAGGTTCTGTCATTTTATTCTCAATGCTCGCCAACTCTTTTGCTCGTGCATCAATTTTAAGATACTCTTGAAGCAGTTCAATACGTGAAGAAGCATCTTTTGCAAAATTTTTCAATTCATCTAAATTCATATATTACAATCCAATTTATACTTTCAACCGTTACATATAGGAGCGTTTCCCGAAAATGGAAGTGCCAATCCTCACTAGAGTTGCTCCTTCTGCAATTGCAAACTCAAAATCAGAACTCATCCCCATTGAAAGTTCCGGCAATGACACATCAAACTCTTTTTCCATAGAGTTGCGAAATTCGCGGAGAGAAGAGAACACAGTGCGAAGTTCGCACTCATTCGCCCCGAAAGGAGCCATCGTCATAAATCCCTGAAGATCCACATTCGGCATTGCAATCGCGGTTTTAACCAGATGAGTTGCGGCCTCTACAGATTCTCCGAACTTAGATTGCTCTCCTGAGATATTCAACTCCAGCAATATTCGCTGTTTCTTCTTCAGATCACCTGCTATTCTATCAATACGCCTGATAAGTTTTTCAGAATCAACTGAATGAATAAGGTGTGACAGTTCAACAGCCTTGGCAACCTTATTGCCCTGGAGGTGTCCGATGAGATGCCACTCAATATTCTTCGGCAGAACTGGCACTTTTTCAGAGAGTTCCTGTATGCGATTTTCTCCAAAAAGCAACTGCCCCGTACTGTACGCTGACTCAACGGCTTCTGCTGGGAATGTCTTACTTACAGCCAACAAACGAACAGATCCAGGGGCTCTGTCATATTTATCAACCGCATGGTTAATGGAAGCAATAACTTCCTCTATCTGTTTTTCTATATATTCATACATAAATTCAAACTTTGCCTTTGACGATGGGTACGCTTTACGGATTACCTTCATAACCAAATTGACTAATTCGTATCTGAACTTACAATAAAAGGCAATCTCAAGTATTAGAAATATAGATGAAGAATATACTTTGTCAAATATTTTTAAAAGTTTCCTAAGAGTAAAACCCTTTACTCCCTTGATTTTCTCTCATTTGTAACTCTATTATGACCCAAATAGAAAATAGGAGATAGCTTAATGGTCAAAACTTATGTACTGGATACAAATGTCCTACTTCATAATCCTGAGTCAGTAAACTCATTTGAAGATAATAATGTAATTCTCCCTATGGCGGTCATTGAAGAACTTGATAAATTCAAGGGGCGTCATGATGAACTTGGTAGAAATGCCCGTGAAGTACCTATAAATATAAAAAAAAGCTTATAATTTATGAAAAAAACAAACATATCCGAATATCTACCCGAAGTTGCAAAAAAATATGCAGAAAAGAGTGCAATAACTTTTCGTGACACTTCCGTTTCATTTCAGGAATTAAATGAGTTGACCAATTTCTACGCCTGCGAATTTCGCAAAAAAGGGATAGAAAAAAAGACCCGTGTACTGGTAATGCTACGCCCTGGGATTGAATTTATTGCCACCGTATTCGCACTCTTTAAAGCTGGTGCAATCCCCGTACTTATCGATCCTGGAATGGGAGTTAAGAATCTCCTTAACTGCATAAAAAAGACTCAACCTCAGGCACTTATTGGCATTGCAAAAGCGCAATGGGTACGGATGCTATTTCCATCATACTTTAAGAGCGTAAAAATCTTTATATCTGCCGGATCTTTCTCTCCGCCTTGGTTATCAAAAATACCGGATCTCTCCTCAATATCTTTAAAAAAAGAGAGTTATACATTCGATATTGTAAAAACTGATTTAGATGAAACTGCCGCAATTGTTTTCACCACTGGAAGTACTGGTCCACCGAAAGGAGTTGTATATACACACAGGATATACATTACGCAGACAGAAATTATTGGTAAAGTATATGGAGCAGGGCCTGACATGGTAGATATGCCTGCATTCCCGCTATTTGCCCTTTTCAGTGCTGCGCTCGGTATGCCGTGCGTTATCCCTGACATCAACCCATCTCTACCGGCAAAGGTTGATCCCAAGGTTATTATTGATACAATTACAAAACACAACATCTCGTTCTCCTTTGCCTCCCCTGCCCTATGGGGAAGGGTCTGCTATTATTGCATTAAAAACAAAGTAAAACTACCAACTCTAAAAACCGTTCTTATGGCAGGTGCTCCTGTAACTCCCAAACTACACTCCGTGCTAAAAAAGATTATTGCGGAAGATGGCGATACATTTGTCCCCTACGGAGCAACAGAATCTCTCCCGATAGCAAACCTATGCGGTGCAGAAATCACAGAGGAGATGAAAAAGGATATAGCAGGCGGCAAGGGCTACTGTGTAGGCAAACCACTGCCAGGAATATCCATAAAAATAATCAAACCTTCAGATGCCCCGATAAAAAACTGGGACGAATCCCTTTCGCTCCCTGATGGTGAAATAGGCGAAATTGTTGTTGACGGAAATATTGTAACCCCAGAATATCATAACCTCCCCGAGCACACTGCAATGGGAAAGATAAAAAAAGCGGACGGTACAGTTATGCACCGCATGGGAGATGTCGGATTTTATGATGATAAAGGTTATTTATGGTTTAAGGGGCGCAAGGCACATCGTGTAATAATGACCAAAGACACGATTCTCTACCCTGTATGCTGTGAGGCAATTTTCAATGCACACAAGCAAGTCTTCAAATCAGCCCTAGTAGGCTTAAATAAAGATGGAGTAACAACGCCCTTCCTTGTAAT
>JAUUYH010000204.1 GCA_030590505.1 Kiritimatiellota bacterium | reverse complement strand
GCACGTTCTTTCTCTACTATTTCACCATGAACAAGTTCATCCCCTATCCACATTCCGAATCCAGAAATCGACGCATCCTGCGGCAACGGGAAATAAAATATCCCTTCAAGAACGGAATTTGTATTATTGACAAAAGACTCTTCAATAACTGTCCGGGCGATCTGGTCGCGAATATCGACAGTAACTTTATGGTATCCGATGGTCAACGGTACGTTCCGTCCGTCGACATTGGCAAGTAGCGATCCCATCGCCTCGGTTGACTGGTTATTCTTATATCCCTTCAGCCATGCAGGAGGCTCTTTTAAAAGCGTCATTGCATCTTTGCGTAAACGGATTGTGGATATTTGATTGCTGACCTTCTGAATCTGGCCTTTAGGACCATTAACATTTATGGTTACACCTTTTGGAGCTTTTACCTCGAGTTCTCCTCTGAACAATTTAATATTCGCGGCATCTGTAACTTCGATAAGTGTATCCGGGCCGAGTATTAGTCTGACATCGTTTTTCATACGCAATAGCAGTGCATTTGCTCCGCGGCGACCGGTTTTAATCCAGTCTTTGACTTCGAGGATCATTTTTTCATCAGCAATGGACCATCGTGTAGCATTGCAGGGTTTTATCAGTGCACTGCCTTCACGATCCAGAACTTTGCCGAGCGAGAAGTCCGCCGACAGTTCGATTTTTCCCATATCCCGTGTGATTTTTACGGGGGCGGAACCGGCAGCATTAGATTGAAATTCCACAATCCCGCTAAGCACAAGTGCTGTAACAATTGGTCTTATATTTTTCAAGCGCAGTTGTTTTAACATAATATCCTCATCCTTGGTGTTGTAATTGACTCCGACTTCAAATTCCGTTCCAATATCTCTTAAAAAACCTTCCGGTGTGATAACCTTAACTCCAGCTGAATCTGCGGAAACCGTAATGCGAACTTCGCCAGATAATATTTTAATAATATCCCGGTTCTTTATATCCTTTGCGGGCATCATTGAAAAGACAGATGTAGAAAGAAATTCGAATTTATCTCCTCTCTCTGTAGTCAGCACACTCCCGCTCTCTGCGAGGTATTCCGTTCCCGCAGATGTTACTGAAACAGATTCAGCTTTAACACCGTTCCGTAATATAACAAACTGATTATTATCTGACCAGCTATAGATAAACCCGAATATCAATAAAGCGGCAATACTGCTCCACATAGCCATATGCATCTTGAAACTCTTTGTGATTATAGATTTTTTCAGCGCTGGAAGCTCTACTCCAAGGGCCATTGTTATTTCAACATGTGTATTTGCGTATTTCGCAAGAATTTCCCGCGACTCTTCCGACTCCAGAAGCATCTGTTCAAACTCTGCATGCTCTTCTTTGGATAGATTACTGTCAAAATAGAGACTTATAAGTTCTTCAAATCGTTCTCTGTTATTCATGGGAAGCACCTCCATTTAAACAAGCATCAGGATTGATAATTTTGGACTCAATACAATATCTCAGTTTTTTGTGAATCCGGCAAACAAGCATTTTTACCGCGCTGACTGAACGATCCAACTGTTTGGAGATATATTTATGTGACTGCCTCTCCTTATAACGCCAACTAAGTACCGCACGATGATGTTCTTGTAATTCATTCATACAATTTTTAAGGGCTGATTCCCTATCCTCGTATTCATTATGAGGCATTTCCTCCCAACTGTCCGCAAGTTGTTCTACGAGTTCAGGTGAGATAGTTAGATGATCTTTTTGACGTGTCCGCATATAGCGCAATGCCTGAAATCTGGCGACACTTCTCGCCCATGCACCGAAATTCGTTCCGGCTTTAAACTTTTCACGGATCTTACTAAGTTCCAGAAAAGTTTCCTGGAACAGATCATCAGCTACAAAACGATCACCCGTCAACATTGTAAGGAAATTGATAAGGCTCCGCTGTTCCGTTATTGTAAATTCTGCCAGTTCTTTTATGGTCAACATTTGTACTTTTTCCCTCATTAATATTAATGCAATGTAGATCTCTTTACTATATAACCACACTTTTTAATAAAAGGTAACGCAAATAAAAGAAAAAAAGATAAAAATCGTAATTCGTCTTCTGAATCTACTGAAGGAAGTTCTTTAGAAAAAACTCTGCCATCTTCTTCAATCCACCCATACCAAGCTTTCCTGATCCTGACATTGGCATTTTTTTGATTTTAATCCCACCTTGGTAGGATTGAAGGCATCTGCAAATGTTGTTAGACCTTCATGGAACGGATCACCATTTGTGCTAACACCACAACAAGGCTTGTGCGAAAGTTTAAGATTTACGCTGTAATAGTACCTAGATTGCACGATTTAGGTACTATACCGCGTAAAGAGCGATCTAATGAAAGGGGCCAGATTATTTAAATCGCTATGCCGAAACACTACCACACGCTCAGTCAGTCGTTCGAGATTTGATATTTAAAAAAGTTGATCTCTTAACTCATTAATTAATGTGTGGGCATGTTTAATATGCCTACTTCTCAATACGTAATCTTGTGTGTAAAGAGTTGATTGATTAGGGAATTCTTCAGTCAGTGCATTGTAAGATGCCCATACAATATCGTAATCACCTATTAAAGATTTTAGCTTATCATTATCTTTGCTCACTTCGGCATCTTCTAGCTGAACGACTACACGATAAATTTTATATAGTCTTAACCCATAATGCGAACTTGCAATTACAAATTCCCCCGTCGATTTATCAGGCCACTCAATCTCTTCAGCAAGCTTAACAATCTCTTCCCACATTGCGACAGATTCATCTTTCTGCTTCAAGTTTCGGATCCTTCCTTCAGAATCTTTAGCAATAATCTGTGGCCAACCAACTCCCTGATCTCTGGTCCACCATGGATTCATGTCACGCTGGGTTGAATTACGACCTCTAAGAACCGCATCGGCAGTAAGAAGTGAGAGTTTACGGAATTTACCTATATTATCGCCTGTTAGACCCAATTTTTCTGAAGCGTAAGTATTAAAGATATCCTCTTCAGATCTCTCCGTGTCTTTGGTCCATTGAGCAAGCACCCAAGCATTTATATCACACCACAACTCATTTGATATATAAGGCCCTTCCCATCCACCGCCACGAGTCCATGTCCAACAACCCGCAAAAAGATCTGGGTGTTTTTCTGAAAACTCTCGCAAACTGTGAAGGTTTTCTTGAGGAATAGTACGATGCTCTTCAAGACCTTCAATTACTCCGTTCATAAAGTAATTCGGATAGGCTCCTTTACCTTCATATTCACGAGCACACTGAACTTCGATAAGCTGTGGATGACGTCCCATTCCTATAATCTTACTGAAAGGGTTGGCACGGTGAAAATCACCTTCACAATGTTTTACAGCGAATATCAGATTGTCGTGTAGTTCAATAGCTTTATCAATCTTTAAATAGTCATTTTTATCAACATCAAAACTTCTCCACGTACGGAAAATCAACTTTTTATTTCGTTTTACACAAATTTCCTCTCTGAGAAGATTGATTAAAGGAATGATTGTATCATCAACATTATGTTCATCATTAATACTTCCCGCATGATATGGTGCATCATGAAGATAGGTTTCCCCAATACGGATAAGTAGCCCGTCTAAATCTGGGAATTGTGTGAATGTCTCATCAATTTGAGCTTTCAGAAACTTGATGGTCTGCGGATCCTGTGGATTTCCATAGGTATCTTGAATTTTGTATTTTTCAATTAAGCTTTTGGGGAAAAGAACTAAATCAGACATGGCATAAATGTCAAGACCTGCAGCACGACATGCACGATGTTGTTGACGACATACAGCAGCTTTTTTCTCAACCCATGCTCGCCCTTCAGAACCAACTGGAAAGATATCTTTATCAACGCTATCCCATGTAATCGCAAGCGTTGGAGATTCAAAAAGAAAATAGGCTTTACCATTATAACCCATCTCTTTAATAACGGCAGGATCTGTATAAACAGTATCGTACAATGGCTCTCCGGGATTGTGATGTACCATGTCTAACATCATCGGCTTTCTGTTTTTTATTTCTCTCTTCATAATCTATCTGTCCTTTTGATTGAAAAAGTGTTAGTTCTTGTATTATTCAGTAATATCTTGTAGCATTAACAATATACCAAATTCTACCATAGTCAACTTGTTTTTTTTTAAACACGAAATATTCCTTAAACTTAACCTTTTCGCATGTGTTGTGAGTGATGAAAAAAGTGGTTGATGAGTGATTTTTAGG
>JAUUYH010000029.1 GCA_030590505.1 Kiritimatiellota bacterium | reverse complement strand
TTAAATTTCCTGTAATCTGGGGCGAGTATGTTAAGTTCAAAGCGATAAACGGTTATAACAACACTCAATATGCAACAGCCGCTGAACTTGGCGTAACACGTGATCTTAATGCGGCTCCACTTGCCGAGAAGATTCTGTACCTAAGTGACATGGAGCCCGCTTCTACAAAAGGTGAATACAAGAAAGACAAGAGCATTGGTGGCGAAATAATAACTGTTAACGGAACCAAATATGCAAAAGGTATCGGTGTAAAATCTGGGTCTGAGTTAATTTACAAACTCAATGACACTTGGGATCGCCTAGCGGGACACGTTGGAATGGATGATGAAGTTGGCGACGGCGGAAGCGTTATGTTCCGTGTTTATGTTGACGGAAAACTTCTATTCGAGTCTCCAAATCAGACTGGTGTAAGTATAAAACAATTGCTAGATATTAACGTCAAAGGAGCCAAAGAGATTCGTCTAGTTCTACTAGACAGCGGTGACGGCGACAAAGACGACCATGGTGACTGGGTTGACGTAAAACTTATCCTAAAAGGTAGCAAATAATTTATTAAAATAACAAATTAATACCTTAAGAATATAAAAGCGTCCTGCTTGAAAGTGCAGGATTAACCGATGATCCAGCTGACTACAGGCACTACACCTGGGGTTGGTTCAACGGAAGCGGAAAACATCTGTTCGGCTCATCATTCTTCAAACATATACGCAAAGCATTTATAAAAAAATAATTATCGTCTTGAATTTTACCAACTTAAAGTGTATAGTTAATTCTTGGTTGATAATCGAATTATCCCCCAAGCTTTTCAAGTTTTTCTAAATGTAACACGCAGTTAAAAGTGATTAAATTCTAACAAGATTGATCCAAACGTTCGGAGTAAACAAAATGAAACCAATTCACATAGGACTTATTTGCATATTCTTTCTTTATGGGTGCGTGGGCCCAGCTGCCTCCGAGAAATCTGTTCTCTCGGCAAAGCAACTGAAGCTGCCGGGCAAGAAGGGAGTCTGTTTTACACTAAGGCAACCCGGGGCTAAGAAAGGTGGCACAATCGAGAAGAATATGCCCAGAGTAAAAGCCCTGAATGCATCATGGAACTACTCGTGGGGCTTGGACATCGTTCGTGAGCAGCCAGCTGATATCGAGTTTGTCCCCATGATTTGGGGAGCGTGGAGCAAAGAAGCACTCCGTAAAAAACTGGACGAGAGGGTACTTCCAAATATTAGGGCGGGAAAGATCAAGAGACTACTTGGGTTTAATGAGCCAGATAAGAGGGATCAATCGAACATGTCCTATATCAGGGCTCTTAAACTCTGGCCAGCACTCGAAAAACTTGGCATTCCGCTGTGCAGCCCTGCTTGCGCTAATCCTGAAGGAATCAAAGACGTAAGTGCACAAGGAGTTCCTGGTACCTGGATGAAGGACTTCATGAGGGAAGTCGATAAGAAAGGCTATAGAGTCGACTATATCGGGGTGCACTGGTACGGAGGGACAAATTCATCGGCTTTCAGCCGCTGAAGATGTGCAAAGCACACGATTTTTTTTGCGAATTTCGCATAATAAGCAAAATGTTAAGTGATTCAATCACAAATTTTATGCATGAGCTGAAGTTAAAGAGTCGATCATTCCTAAAATAACTTATTGTTCTTTTTCTGCGCAATAACGGAACCCGTGTCAGAAAAATGAGTCATTTTTCAACTATTGACTTGTCCTACTTTTAATATACGGTTTAAGAGAAAAGTTAAATTCAAATCAAAGTAACCGTCAAGCTTGGATTTTCTTATTCACTTTTATACTTTGTTGAAGGCGAGACGCCTCCGAGCGAATTCACAACCGAGACGGTTATGCTACATTCGCGGCAAGCCCTCCGTCGCTCTTTGAGCTATGGTGGGCTACTTCTTTCCTTTTGATAAAGATTGTGAAGGAGCTATTTGAATTTTGTTTTGACAATTTGTAAAAAATATCTTGGATATATTGTCGCCTAAATCCGCACAATCTAGATAATTGTCAATTTTACAGTTGAAAAAATGGGTTCTTAGTATATAGTACAAGTTCGATAATGAATTATATTGCGAATTGAGCAAACAAAAAAGATAAAGGAATTAGAAATATTATGGATAAATATGAATTGATAAATGTACAGGAACCGGAACTATTCAGAGAGACATTCTCCTACGAAAAAGTACCGGCAATCGACCTATCTGGAGAAATAATAGCACCGAAAATGCCAGATGATATTTGGATTACAGATACAACATTCAGAGATGGACAGCAGGCACGTCCACCATATACTGTCCAAGAAATTGTTGACATCTTTACATTCATGAGCAGAATGGGTGGAGAACGCGGACTTATCAGGCAGACAGAATTTTTTCTCTACGGAAAAAAAGACAGAGAAGCAGTTGAGAAATGTCGTGAACTCGGCCTTAAATTCCCTGAAATAACTGCTTGGATCAGAGCGGTAAAAAAAGATTTTGAACTCGTAAAGAGCATGGAGATCAAAGAGACAGGCATACTTACATCTTGTTCTGACTACCATATTTTTCTTAAACTAAAAAAGAACCGCCGCCAGGCCCTTGACGGATATAAAGATGTCGTTTCCGCTGCCCTAGACCATGATGTTATTCCGCGTTGCCATCTTGAAGACGTTACACGTGCAGATATTTACGGATTTGTTATTCCAATGATCAACGAACTCCAAGAACTTAGTAAAGGTAAGGTAAAAATCAGACTTTGTGACACAATGGGTTATGGTCTCCCTTATCCTGGAACTACACTTCCACGCAGCATACCAGCAATGCTTGATGCAATACTTAAAAATACCGACATCAAATCTGAACAGCTTGAATGGCATGGACATAACGACTTCCACAAAGTAAGTGCAAATGCTGTAACTGCATGGATGTACGGATGCTGTGCAGCAAACGGAACACTCTTCGGTTTTGGTGAAAGAACTGGAAATCCACCGATTGAAGGACTTATGATTGAGTGGATGGGACTTACAGGAATTCATGATGGAATTGATCCGACAGCGATAACAGATGCTGCAAACTATTTTGTCGAAAAGATTGGATATCCAATGCCATTAAACTTCCCGTTTGTAGGTGCCGATTTTAATACAACTCGTGCAGGCATACACGCCGACGGACTGAGTAAAAGCGAAGAGATCTATAATATATTTGATACAGGTAAGTGGTTGAACAGACCGTGTAAGGTTGCTGTAACAAATAACTCTGGGCTTGCAGGAATCGCATTCTGGATCTACTCAAACATGGGTAGTAAAGCATCAGATATCCGCAAGGATCATCCGGGACTTATTGAAGTCAAATCATGGGTTGACCAGCAGTATGCAGACGGACGTATCACAAGTATAAGTGATGAAGAGATGCGTAAGGCAATCAAAAAAGTTCTGCCTGAACTTTTTTAACAACTATACCGCAAGCGGTAGAGATCTTGTCTTTTTTTTGCTAGCTAAGTTAGTTTAAAGAAAATGTTAAGATTTCACCCGTGCAAAGTATATAAAATAGTTGGGGAGATTAAACTATGTTGCGTCAGCTTGAAGATCAGTATCGACACGAAGACAGTGACTTAGCTCCCTATGCAATTCATAATCTCGCTACAAAGGGGAGGCGTTTCCCAGAAAAGCCTCACCCATTTAGAACTGATTTCCAGCGTGATCGGGACCGAGTCTTGCATAGTCGTGCATTTAGACGCCTTGAGTACAAAACTCAGGTATTTCTAAACGGGGCAGGAGATCACCTGCGTACACGACTTACCCACACAATCGAAGTCGCTGCAATCTCACGAACTATCGCAAGAGCCCTCTACCTGAATGAAGACCTAGCTGAGACTATAGCACTGGCACACGACCTCGGGCATACGCCTTTTGGGCACACTGGCGAGTTTGCTCTGAATGAACTTCTCCAGAAGTATGGCGGACGATTTGACCATAACGACCAGTCCCTCAGGGTTGTTGACGAACTTGAACAAAAATACCCCGACTATGACGGGCTTAATCTTAGCTGGGAGGTGCGTGAAGGCCTAATAAAACATCGAGGAAAAGACCGTATTGTTGAACTTGACGGTATCACCCTCCCCCCGACTCCTTTTCTCGAATCACAAGTTGCGGATCTAGCAGATGACCTCACATACTACGGGCACGATGTTGATGATGGTCTCGAGTCCGGCCTGATAAACGAGAAGATGCTTACCGAGGTCCCACTTTGGAATATGGCAACCGAACGTGCAAAAGAGCGTGGCATGAAAATCGTTCCAGGCGATGATAAATCCCGTGCATATACTGTTCGCTGCCTTATCGATATGATGGTAGGCAATGCAATACTGAATTCGGAAGCCCGTATCAGGGAGTGTGCCCTACAGGATCCAGAAAAACCTCAAAATATGATGACCCGTATAATATCATCTGATTACGATTTTGAGAAAATGACACTCCAACTCCGCGAATTTCTCTTTAAAAATCTCTATCACCATCACGAGATCTCCGTCGTAAATGATAGTGCAGTAGAGAAGATGCGAAACCTTTTCCAAGCATTTGTTGAGAAACCCGAACTCATGGGAAGAACAGCACAGCATAGAGTAAAAAAAGATGGTCTTCCTCTAGCAATTGCTGACTACATCTCTGGCATGACCGACCGTTTTGCTCTACTGGAATATGATAAAATTTTAGGCAAAAACAGTTAATGCATAACAAAAACAAGAATGAACTCCAAACAGAGAAGGCTGCTGCCAACATAATAACAGAACAGGAGCAACTCTACTCTCTTTTTGCCAATAGTGAGCAACGTGCACTTGAGTGGAGTGCAGTTTTAGACTCACAGGAGATCCCCTATGAACTTCAAAAAATAGACGCAGGAGATGGCTTGCTCTTTACTATGACTGAAAAGAACTTCCATATCGCAATGTCAAACATCGACGCCTATGAGTCTGAAAGGCCATTTTTTGAGCGATTCCAAGAGCTCTTTTCATCATCATCACAAGCTCCTTTGCGCCTAAAACGTGGAATTCCTGTGTTTATTGTGGTCACATTACTAACTTTATTCTACTACATTACAGGCCCCTCATCTGTGAAGGGAGCCTGGCAAACACAGGGAATGATATCTGCAAAATTTTTCTCTGACGGACATTGGTGGTCTCCTCTTACCGCCCTGACACTTCATGCAGACTTTTCACATCTTGCAGGCAATATGCTCTTTTTTCTAATTTTTGGTACGGCAGCCGCACTTCAGGTGGGTGCAGGAGTTTCACTTTTTTTCATCCTTGCCTCTGGTATATTAGGGAATGCAACAACCCTTCTAATTTTTGGAGATCGTGTTTACAATGCGCTCGGGTTCTCAACTGCAGTATTTGGAGTACTTGGAATACTAGCAGTCCTGAGACTTATGCAGAATCTCCGTACAACAAAAATTGCATCTTTCTATTTCTGGATTCCGCTAATCGCAGCTACCGCCATGTTCGGGCTTACAGGCGGGAGTGGAGGAAGCGACCTATCAGGACACCTCTTCGGGTTCCTCTGGGGCGGAATTCTTGGTATCCCACTACACTTTTTCGAAAAATGGAAAAAGAACCTAACACTTCAAACCACAATGTACCTCTTATCACTTCTGATAGTAGCAACCACCTGGTACTTCGCAATTAAAACTTAAGTCGATTCACCTCTCCCCGAACGCACTAAAGTACGTTAGAGATGAGAATAATCATGCCTGAAAGACTTCTGAAGTACGTTAGACATTCCTGTCTGACATGGGGCAAGAGATGAGGAATAAGAAAAGGCCCTTAAAAAAGCCTTACAGACTCCGGAAGGGTATGTTTTTATGCTTGTTTTTTTACGCTATGTCAGGCAGGAATGCCTAACGTACTTGAAGAAAATACGAGGAATAAGAAAGAAGAAATTTGATTAAGACAAAGATCAGGAAGAGGTTCTGAAGTTCTAGAGTGCGGGAGTTCTAAAGTTGAAGAAGTGGAAGAGAGAAAAATTTAGATTAAGACAAAGATTAAGAGTGAATTGGAGAACGACTAACAACCATCAACTAATCTGTGTATTGATAATAATCCGTCACTTCGTTCGGGGAGAGATGAAGAGGCAATGATTTAATGATTTTATGATTGTAATACATAAGAAATTATCATATCCTTACCATCCTTTCAATCATTACAATAGAGTTGTCGATTGGAGGTTCGAAGTAAGCGGTGTCAGTTCATAATTCAGCAAAATTGTATCTGGATCGTATGAAAGTTTAGCTTTTTTCAGTCCAGGAACACCAAGATCCTGTTCACGATTAATAAATTCGCACCTATCCTGCAGATATTCTGCTGTCTGCTGATTGATAATCTGTGCGGAACCTTTGTATGCTCTATCATTTTTCTCAAAATGGACAACATAAGTGGTGTCGATATGCGGAGAAAACATTGAAAAAGCAATCACCTTCTCAGCAATATGAATAACAACACCTTCAAGTGGTAAAATATCAAATAGGGCAAATGCCTTTTTTATTGCATCAACCTCTTCATTTTTACCTGTAAGTGCAACCTCTAAACCATCTGCTGTGAGGCGAAGACACTCTTCAAAAAATTCTGATCTTAAGGGTGAAACCTTAAAAGAGGGGTTTAATATTTCAAACTGCGCAATAAGGTTACGTTTTTTTCGAAGTTTCCGTCCGCTAAGAAGTGCAAGTCGCTCTGCAGAGTGAATATAATCAGAAAAATCATGATCCTGAGAAATCTCAAAGAAGTTATTTAACGTTGGATGTTCAAGGACAAACTCTTCTGGAACCTGCGAAAATACACCACTGCCCCCCTCCTCCTGTAGCTTTTCAGAGAGTTCAAATAATTTTTTCGGGGTAATATCTACAATATGCGGAAAAAGAGATGTGTCATCTCTAGCAATATTAATCAAAGGAACTCCATCCAGGTCTCTGAAACGGATATCATACAATTCCCCCCACATTGCAAGATTCGCAAAACTGTATTCGCAAGAGACAAACTGATAAGTTGGCACCCACGAGCTAAAATATCTTGCATAATCTGAACTTTCAGAAAAATTATCCTCAATTTTAATCTCTTTAGATCCCATTATATCTCTTCTTTTTTATGTTTGAGAAACTCTGCCATCTTCCCTCTTACCAGTTTTTTTGCAGCACGATGCGATAAACCATAAAACTCCTCCGGTAAAAGAACTGGCAAACAGTAAATATCAATCCTGCCTGGCCTCATAATCAAAGACCCCTTTTTCGGTTTATCCTCAATTCCCATAATAATAACCGGTACAATTGCACATTCGGTAGCAACCGCCACCCTAAATGCTGTACTATGAAACGGGCCCATCTCTGCTGCAACATATCGTGTACCTTCTGGAAAAAAAACAACAGAAACTCTCTCTTTTATTAATTTTTTCGATTTTTCAAGCAACTCCTCTCCGCTCATCACATCAACATCAAGATATCCTGCGAATTTCGCAACCTGCCCAAGTATCGGGAGACTAAGTGCCCAACCACGTGCTGCCTGGACCAGTTCATACGGCAAAAAACCCTGAACAAATGGATCAAATGATGAGGTGTGATTTTCAACAAAAATATATGGTACATCCTCTTTAGGCGGCAAATTATGCACCCTTACTTTTATCCAAGGAAATGCAGTAAGCCCGACAGATTTGCCGTAAAGATTAATCGATTTCCTAAAATAGAACATCGTTCTTGACGGTCGAAAAATTCTAAAAAATGCAACAATCGGCGTATAGATAATCAATGACCCGAGCAGAACAAATGGAAACCAAAAGTAAAACCAAATATTCAACGTAAATGTAAATATAACATTTATAATTTTATTCATTTATTTTCCCATCATAAACATCTGTTTATACCGCAAGCGGTAGAGATCTTGTCTTTCTTTTGCTAGCTAATTAAGTTTAAAGAAAATGCTAAGATTTCACCCGTCGCTAGTATACCATAAAACCAAAATTAGCGAAATTAAAGATTACTATAAAATGTTCCATTTTCAATTTCCTTGCGAATATCGCACATAAGATTAAGATAAAAATGAAGATTATGAATGGTCAGAAGACGGATACCTAGAATTTCACCGACGTTCAACAAATGCCTGACGTACGCTTTGGTAAAATTTTTACAGCAATAGCAATCACACCCTGGATCTACTGGAGTAAAATCTGCACTGAAGCGTCCTGCTTTGACCGGAATTGTTTCGCCGTTTCCAACAAATGCTGTCCCGTGCCTTGCAAGACGGGTTGGAATAACACAGTCAAACATATCAATTCCACGAGCAACGCACTCTCTAATCTGGTGAGGCAGTCCAACTCCCATCAGATAGTGTGGTTTATCTTCAGGTAAAAACGGCACAGTCCACTCGACGCATCTGAACAGATCCTCTTCTGGTTCACCGACACTTAATCCTCCGATGGCATATCCCTCAAAGCCAATCTCCACCAGCTCTTTTGCCGACTGTTCACGCAGTTCCTGGTAAACAGAACCCTGAACTATGCCGAAAAGTTGCTGTCCATCATCAAGAGGCTGTTCCCGAGATGCACGCTCCCAGCGAGTTGTTATTGCCAAAGATTTTGCAGCATCACTTTTTGAGCATGGATATGGTGTACATTCATCAAACGCCATAACAATATCAGATCCCAATTCACGCTGAATCTGCATAGACTCTTTCGGCCCAAGAAAAAATTTACTTCCATCAATATGCGATGCAAACTCTACACCATCTTCACGAATTTTACACAACTTTGACAAACTAAACACCTGATACCCACCGCTATCAGTCAGAATAGGTTTATTCCACCCGATAAATTTATGCAGTCCACCACCATTCTGAATAATTTCCGTGCCCGGTTTAAGAAAAAGATGATATGTATTGCCGAGAATGACATCAGCACCAAGATCCTCCACCTCATGCGGAGTCATCGCCTTCACGCTTCCTCTTGTTCCCACAGGCATAAACGCCGGTGTCCGTATATCTCCATGCGAAGTTCGCAAAATTCCAGACCGCGCCTTACTGTTTTTACACTTTGCTTCTATTTTAAAACTCATATTATTTTCTTCCATAATTAATCTTTAATCCCACCAAAGTGGGTTTTATTCCCCGTCCCTTGGGGCGTACCAATTATCCTTCTCTTCTTATATTTTCAAACATAAATATTGTTGCTGCCTGTGCTGCATTCAGAGATTCACTATTTCCGGGCATTGAAATTGTTACAGATTTCAGATCAGAATGCTCTGTCACGCCTGATGCCTCTCCACCTATTATTATTGCGGAGTTCGCAAAAAGGTTGTCAACTTTATAAAGAGATAAACCGCTATGTGGATCTGTTTTCCAGAACGTATCATACCCCGATTTGCGAAGTTCGCAAATTGTATCTGCTAGATTCGCAAATTTTAATATATTGATTGCGAACTGCGCAGCCATTGCTGAACGAATTACCTTGTCAGAAAACGGATCAGCACAACCAGAAGTCAGATAGAGTTCTGTAAGACCTGCAGCCTTTGCTGTACGAATTATTGTTCCCATATTCCCGGGATCCGCAACTCCGTCAAGCACAAGAGCATAATTTGCGACCTTCGCAGTTTTTGGTAAACCGCATTTCGGACGATTAGCAATAATTAAAACTCCTTGCGAATTGACTGTCACTGATAATTTGCAAAATTTCTCATCTGAAACAGTAATAAAGTTAATTTCCTGAAGTTCATCTGGAAGTTCATCAATTCTGTCAGATTTTATGGCAAAAGAGACCAAATCAGAGCGTGCCAGAATAAGCTCTTTACAAGCACGAACACCTTCGCAAATACACATATTGTGCTTCTTGCGCCCATGTCGGGTATAGAGTGCCCGCACCAATTTTTCCTGACCGGCAAACAATTCATAAGATGAAGAATCATCTTCATTTTTGCGAACTTCGCAGACCTCTTCATTCTCCTTCATCCTGGGATATTCCTTTTTAAAATATTTAAATATTACATCTCTTCATCTACCCAAAAAGCTTTGTATTATACTTTGCACTGACAAAATCTGAACATTATTAATTCAGCGATTTTAGTACTTCCTTAAATGTCTCAATAAGTGCTGCCGTACTGTATCGTGCCGAAACTGCCCGTTTATTATGAGCCACACGTTTCAGGTTATTATTTTCCGAGAGCATTAGATGCGTTACATCATCAAGAAACTCTTCTGAAAAATCCCCTTCTGGGAAGAGAGTATAGGTAATCTGTTTTTCAGGCTCAAGTTTTTCTCCTACGACCTCTGCAAAGACATCTTCGGGATAGTATCGACTGCATACGATAGGAATTCCGCATGCACCCGCCTCAATGATTGGCAACCCCCTCCCCTCAGTCTCGCTCGGGAAGAGAATAACCTTTGCCAATCTGTAGATGTTCTCTATGCGCAGTCGATCCAATCCAACATCTTTAAGAGAGGAGTGATTTTCGGTACCAACAGAAAGAGCAATAAAGATTCTATCTGCTAAATTCGCAGGAAGAGAGTCACAGAGTTCAATATATGCATTGAGGATAATCTCAAGATCAGCTTGATGCTCCATTGGAACAGGCCCTGTAATGTGTAGAAAAAGTGTCAAATCTGGATCCGCGTCAAATTTTTCTCTGAATGGCGGATGCTTCAGAAGGGCAGCGAAAAGGTGAAGATTTTTTTCAATTCGTTTCCTGGAAATAACACGGGTAGGCTGCAGGCAGTAGATAATCTGTTCTGAAGTAATATCAAGCGTTAGCCCGGCACGGTTCCCGCAGACCACGGGGTACTCTTTATGCATCCAATCTGCGAGATTCGCAACGTGTTCTTTAATCGAAATCGGAGAGATGATCGGACTTCCGTCAGATAGTATATGCGCCATCGTCAATCGTGTTCTTTTAACATCTTCTTTTGTGTATTTACTAAAAAATTCATCGCTAATAGATGTCGAAAGATCAAAGACTCTCTGTTCCTGAAATCCAAATTTGTATTTCAAAGCTTCCGACTGCTGAGTATTAATATTCACCTGTGCCCATTTAGCACCGTCCCATGGATAGATTAACTGAAAAAGCTCAAAGAATGGTCTGTTGTTTATATTTTTAAAGAAGTGATCACGTGGCCCATGTTCGCCCTCTTTTCGTTCAGAGGCCGGCATCCCACCCTCCCAGTAAAAATCATGATTGGAGTTAAAAAGATGTAATCCCATCATTTCAGAAACAATCACACCAGCAATAGATAGCGGAAGGTTTCCCGGATTACAGAAAATATTAACAGCAAATAGCAATGATATATCATTATCAGAAATATACCGACCAAGCTTATTTGCGATATTAACACTCTCTTCCCAAATTTCCTTGGTAATTTTACTCGAAAGATCACTCCCTTCTGGCATATCTTCATAGTACAGCTTAGAGAACCACTTACCATCCAGCCACTTTGACCACCCATTTACTCCCTCTATCACAAACCGCTTCCAGTGATCCTGAAGAACAGCTTCAGCTTTTGAATGAAACTCTCCTCCGATAAAATGTATTAATGGTGGATTACCAGCAGCATCAGCAAGGATCTTCTCCATACAGTAAGCATATTTGTTCATCTCAATGGAAACACCATCAATCCCGTAATCAAAAGTCAGAAAGGCAACACCTCGTCCCAATTTAGATCTATATTCACTTTCTGGCAGTTTGTCTGGACAATTTGCCCCCTTTATATTTTTTAAAAAAGTGGTAATATCTCCCCACTCAGAGATTTCCACTGAATCTAATTCCGACACCATTTTTTTATATTTTTCCATACTTTTCTCATTCATTCAATCCTCCTTGTATCATAATTCCTAAGGCTATGCAAATATCAAGTTCGCATCATTAAGGAGTCTTTTTGCATAATCCTACTATAATTAATGACACCAACTAAGATAACACACAGATTAAAAACTACAAGAATTATAAAGAAACAAACGTGTATTAAGAGTTGTGTAAAGTTAATTCTGATGTATATTAATATCATCAAAATTATTACATAGAGGCAAAGGAACTTTTAATGAAACAATTATTTTTAGGAATTGATTTAGGATCTACAACACTAAAAGCTGTGTTATGTGACAGTAAAGGAAAAGTACTGCATACTCTTTATACACGGACACAGGCAATGGAGAGCGGGAATAAAATCTCCTGTTCTGGTCGTTGTGCTGAATGCGGAAAATGCAACTTGGGATCAGTCAAAAAAACAATTTCCACTTTTTTAGCGGATGCAGGTGCTATATTTGCTGACATTGATTGTACTGTGGTAACTGGTAGTCAAGTAGTTGACGATACTAAAAGATTCATTGATTACGATTTTAAAATCAGTGAAGTTTCTGCACATGTTGCCGGAGCAAGACATTATTATCCAGACTGCAAGGCAATTCTTGATGTTGGTGGTCAGGATAGCAAAGCAATGGTATATAACGAAAAGATGTTAATGTGGACATCGAAAATGAGCGGAATATGTGCAGCAGGTACTGGAGCTTTTCTTGACAGTGTAGCGGTAAAATTAAACATTTCGGTTGATGAAATGGCAGATAAAGTAAACTATGATTCAGAGTTAGAATTTTCGTCTGTATGTGCAGTTTTAAGTGCAACTTCTATAAATAAATTTAAAAATAAAATGCCAATAGGGGAGATTATAGGAGGAGCATGCCGGGCACAAGCTAGGACTGTGATGTCAGGAGTTGGCGAACTTCTTCTGAACTACAAAGGTGATATTATTTTTCAAGGAGGAGTAGCCTATAATCGAGCAGTTGCTTATTATCTTAAAGAAATTACAGGAAATAATATTATCATCCCTGAATTTCATAGTGTAATGGGAGCTCTTGGAGCTGCAATTCTGGCAAAAAAATTCCATGGAATGAAACCTCACATTATTTTAAGGGATGATATATTCCCAACAGAAAGACCAAAAGCGATAGGGATGAGAACAAAACTAACAAGAAAAGAGTTTTTCTCGAAAAGAGATGTTCCGCTAGTTTGGCGAAACCTCTTTTTCCCTACTGAAATTCTGAATGCATTTGATGTCCGTATGCTGACTCTCGAAACATACGCAGCACTCTATGCAAGAAATCAGAAACGTATTAAGAGTTATTTCGACAAAGCGGCATACAAAGGCTTTTCCTCTGAAACATGTTCATTTTTAAGGGTTCTTGAAGGTGTTGATCTTCCAAAACCAGATTTTGCAGTCTCTACATCCGAACCTTGCCAGCAGGGAGAAAGGGTTTTTTATGATCTTGCAAAAGGATATGGCCTTGAAGATAATATGTTTTCTCTTCAAACTCCAATTAATAACAATAAAAATGCTGTTGAAAATATTGCCGCAGGTCTTGAAGAATCCGTATCCCGTATGGAAAAATCTCTCAATATCAAATTGGATCCTGCTCGCCTTAAAGAAGCATGCGAACTTTCAAATCAAGCTAGAGAAATGACGGTAAAATGTGCTGAACTAAGATATAACAGCCCACCCCTTATACGTGGAACTGATGCAGTCTATTTTGCATCTGTTTTTTCTCAGTCTTGGGGAAAACAGGAGCTTGTTGACGTGCAGACGCAACTCTATAATGATCTCCTTATACAAAAAGAGAAGGTTGAAAAAAAGCTTACAATAGAAGATACCCACCGTATTATATGGTTACACCTTCCTCCTTTTTATAACAGCAAATTGCTGGAGTATATTGAAATTCAATGTAATGCTCCAATTGTTTTTGAGGAGGTCAATTTTGCCGACTGGACAAAACTTGACCCTAGTGATCCATACCGATCTCTTGCAAAAAAATTACTGACAGTCGGCTTCCTCGATCCTGTCCTTCGCGTAAAACATATTGTAGAAACTGCAAAAAAAGCTAAGCTAAGCGGATGCATTCTTTATAACCATGCTTTCGGACGATGTTCACTTGCGGACAGTTGTTTTATTAAATTACTTAGAGAAGAGCTCGGGAAATCACATATTCCACTTCTTGTTCTTGATGGAGACTGTATGGATTCTACCATTGACCCCTGTAGTACTTATACAAAGGTCAGTGCTTATATTGAATCCCTGAATCAGCACAAATACGGAAATATCTTTGGTGAGATGGGGAATGCAAAAAACTAACTCACAAAAATGGGTATTCACTAAAATTCATGGGTTGTGCAAGTATAAGTGTTGTCAAGCACAAGAGAGTAAAATGATCATTCCGACGTTAGTGAAGCGGATATTTCACGGCAAAAGCCTCTTACTCTTTGTCCTAATCTTCTCTTTATCTGTGAATTCAGGAGAAGAGGCTAATCTACTGTTCGCTCTCATCAATGAGCATTACAGGGATTCCATCCTTGACGGGGTATTTTCTTCCGCATTTTGTGCATTCAAGGCAGTTTGTTGATTCTCTTTCAAGAAGCTCTCCCTTGTCGGCAGGGCATACAAGTATTTCG
The DNA here is from genome assembly GCA_030590505.1 of Kiritimatiellota bacterium. Lineage (GTDB taxonomy): Bacteria > Verrucomicrobiota > Lentisphaeria > Victivallales > JAADHT01 > JAUUYH01. The sequence goes on along the minus strand of JAUUYH010000029.1, from coordinate 4,824 downwards.
AGAAGCTCTTTTTTCACTAAACTCATTATATCAATCCTTTATCTCATTTTAATGCAACGAACCTGGACCACCACCGCCACTGCTTCCACCGCCGCCACCTGGTGGCCCCCAGTCACAAAGATCATCTTTTGTATATGAAATCCCAATAATACCTTCATTATCATCGTAAATATATCCGTCACTGCCTTCAACATCAGGATCTCCTACTGGTTCCTGTAGATAGCCCGCTCCAGTATCAGATCCAGGATCATATAAAACAACTTCCCCAGGCGGAGTATATGTATATGACGGATTCCACCCAGAATGCCGCCAGAGAGGATTATTCAGCTTCTGAAAAGCTCGAAGATAACCTGCAGAACCAGGAGGCGGAGTTGTTCTCGGATGATCAATATCACTTACAGTATTGCACCATAATAGGAATTTATATATTGCCCAATCATTACTCCCGAGAGTTGTAGCTTGATCTGCAGGTGGAAGTTTAGTCGGAGTTAATCTTGCTGATTTGAATACTGGCAGAATCATATTAATAGAGTTCGGAGGAATTCTTGAACCGTTCAATTCAAGATAACCGAGAGGTTTTGCCGCGGCTGTTGCTTCAACTTCAGGTGGAGTACTCTCAGAGACAGAGATAACTCCTTTTTTTCGAGGAAGATTATGCACCTTATAAGAACCAGAGAGCCATGATACTTTTTCAGCAACACATCGAAATGCTGAGTATGCGCCACCATAAATATACTCCTCTCTTATCCCACTTCGGAGATAAAGTTGGGCACTCCCTTCAATCCAATGATCGCCAGGCACATTCGAAGACCATCTATAATCGTAAGTACACCATCTCATATATGGAATAGGAGTATTAATATTGTCAGTATCTTCAGGTTCATCTTTATCGTAAAGATCAGATACTTCAAGGTCACGTTCAGCCGCAAGAGCCTCAAGATATTCTGACGCCTCATTGAAGATTGTTTCCCCTGATCTGTATTGAACATAAAGAGGCATCAGCTCCGACTCTTCGATAAAAGCAATTGAGGAGACCAGTCCCTGCCACCACCGCCCTACAAAGTTTGCATCATCTTTTATTAGGCGCCTAAGCCCATCATGACACCAGAAGTCACTAAGGATTGCAGAATAGAGTGAAGAATCGGAAAAGAGATCATCGTATGATACAGTAAAAGTTTGCGGAGCCGCAACCATTGGCTGAGCATTCAGAATTTCCAGCATCTCGATGTAGGGTTCACGCCATCTATATCCTTCAATCTCCTGTGCAAAGATGTCAATATTTCCATAAATAGCATCATCCTTGACGGTCTCCAAGTAATCCTCCATATCCCGAGTAAGGGTATAGTAATCCATCATTCCATTATTTTTTGCAGCCTGTTGAGCGGCACCAACTCCGAGGAGCGGGCCGACAAAAGAGATTCTTGCCTGCATTTCGGTCAAATTTTCAGATGCCGCAATCAACTGATCTTCAGTATCATAACCTCCAGCAAAATCTGAAACGAGAACTGTACAAGCTTTAATAATATTTATCTCACCGATCAGGTTTAGACTTTCAACCTGAGCTTTTGCTCCCGCAATAGCTGCGGCATCAACAGCGGTCTGAGTTTTAATTTTCCCTCTTATAATCGACTGAAGATCAAAAAGAAAAAGTGCGGCGAGAAATATTACAATAATTGCGAGAACCCCAACAATCAGGGTCTGCCCTTTTTCAGAAGAGTCTCTCTGTAAAGTTATTTTTTTATTATCTGATTTCAAATTTTCCATTCCTATTGTTATGGTTGCATGTAATCTTCTGCATGATTATATACTTCAGCTGTTGCAGATACATCTCTTGAGTCTTCTATAGTGTCAAACCATGTTCTATCGGGATCCATAAGATCCATAATTGGAAATGGATAATCACTAAAACTTGTCCGACTCAAGGCATTACCCGTCCCAGTAGTAGATGCTGAATATGAAAAATGTGTTGACGGAGGAGATATACGATTGCTGTAGAAGTCACGATCATAATCATTACCTCCCCACCAGTACTCATATTCCAACCACTGCTCCTGATTGGTAAGATAACGGACGATAACCTCTTTTTCGCTAAGGTTAGAGTCGGAAGGATGGAGGCGTTTCCCAGATGCACCTACGGCTGCGACTCTCGCAGATTTATAGACCAGACACCTCCACCAAGGACCGTTTTCCTCTGCACTAAACCCGACAGCATAAGAGCGACCTGCCGTAAAGGCAGAGTAGGAAGTAACAAGCTCCGAAATGGCAACTTGAAATATCTGCAAAAGTCCAAAGATAAGCAGGCATATCACAATCATAGTCAACATTGATTCAACAATTGCCTGACCTGACTCCTTACGCCGAGAACGTGCAGAAATATGTCGAGTTCTTTTCACGATTATCCTGTTTCAAGTAATCAAATACAAGTAACCAGTTACAAGTATCGTTTGCCTATTCGCTACCGTCGAATGAACCGCCAGCGTCTATACTTTTCAGAATCTCTACAGAATTTGTACTTGCTGCATCTTCTGCATCATCGCTACCGAAGGCAGATGCCGCACCAGCAATGATTGTACGAATTCTATCACTGAAAAGCCCCATTACAGTAAGAGCTGCAACAGCAACAATGACAATAATAATGATGTACTCAACAATTGCCTGACCTTTCTCTCTCTTGAGCCTTCTTTTTTGTACTCTTTTCATTTTACTTTCTCCGTTTTTACCTATTAAAAAACTTATAAACATCTTAAATCATAAATATCAACATATATATACTAGCGACGGGTGAAATCTTAACATTTTCTTTAAACTTAATTAGCTAGCAAAAGAAAGACAAGATATCTACCGCTTGCGGTATAACAAACTGACCTACGGATAATCCATCCCAACTAGTCCCAAAATCCTCCAGCCATAGTCCGAAAAAACCCTAAGCAAAGTGACCAAGATAAAAGTAAGCCCTAAAAACATAGCAACCATAGCAACATATTCGGTAATAGCCTGCCCAGATACATCCCTAGCAGTTTTTTTCACCATTTCTCTTGCTTTTTTAAAAAACTCATTCATTTTTTATCCTAAACTCTGTAGTGAAACTTAATTATTAGGTTAATTATGCCTAACTTTTACTAAATTACTCCTTCAGAGCTCCTTTTCGCTCAACTATACTATTATTTTCGTCAAGCACAATAACTTTAGGTAGAAACCCTTCGACTTCAGACTCTGCAAAAATTCCAAATGCAACAATAATAATTGTATCCCCAACTGCTCCCTTTCTGGCAGCAGCACCGTTCAATTTAAATTCTGGTGTCCCAGCCGGACCAGGAATTGCATAAGTCTCCAATCTCTCTCCATTTGTTGCATTTACAACCAAAATCTTCTCGTACGGATACATCCCAACTTCTTCCATGTAGTCAACATTAATCTCAAGACTACCTTCATAATCTATGTCGCACTCAGTAATTCGTGCTCTATGAATTTTACTTTTACAAAGTATCGTATTCATCAGTATCTATATGCTCCTTATCCAAAAAACGTTCATTAAACGCTATTTATTGCCTATTAATTAAAAAAAAACTAAAAACATCAACCAACAACTGATTGAAGTAAGATATATTACTACATTTTTAGGAAATTACAAAGTAAACATAAGTCTTTGCTAAAATACACAAAATTTAGTTCGCTATTTGTGTCAATTATAGGTAGCTGGTGATCAAGAAAAATAAAAAAATATTATTTTTAACTGATTATGCACTTGATGATACTCATTTTAGATATACCTTACCGACTTGATTTAGCAATAGAACAGTGTAATGGTGTTTGACTACATAGTATTTGACGACATTACGCATCCTCAAACGGAGAGGTGGCTGAGCGGCTTAAAGCACAGGTTTGCTAAACCTGGGTACGGGTAACTGTACCGGGGGTTCGAATCCCCCCCTCTCCGCCATTTTTCCCCCAAATGCGAATTGCGCAGTTTAAAAGTTTCCAGTTACGTAACGTTTAATCAATGCCCGGCTTGTCATCCCGTATGCTAAGAAATACAGGAAGTCCATAGAAGCACGCCTCTCCGAGCGAAGCAACGAATATATAACCCTACCTCTGACGTGCTACTGCTCTGTATCTTTTGTGTATGCAACCTTGCTAAGTTCGCAGTATATGGCTAAAATACCGCCATCTGATAAATGACTAATAACGGGCATATTTTCTCCCAAAAATACCATAATCTTCTCTTCACCCAATCTGATCTATAAAAAAAGCAATTATCATCTTGAATTTTACCCACTTCAAGTGTCTAATTAATGCTTGGTTGATACTCGAACTGTCCCCCAAGTTTTGATTAGGCCCCTATTTTTCTTTTGTTGTTTATCTTTAATTACCTAGATTGTGTAAACATAAGTCTACAAGTTGTGTAAGTGTTTTGCTTTAAGATGCTTTAGTTTTTCGATGAAGCTCCATTTAAGTGAACTGAATCAAGATCCAAAGCATGTGCGGACAAATGACTTATGCAAATTGCGACTTTCGCATTGATTTTGCTCTATTATACCTTACTGTACATAATGAATAAAAATCAAAATTACTATCAATTGGGGTCCATATAAGTGAAAGAGTATAAGATTAAGTTTAATCGTCCGGCTCGTGAATGGGTAGACGCGCTTCCTGTGGGGAACGGAAAAATGGGAGCTATGGTTTATGGTGGATTTCCCGTAGAACATATTCAATTGAATGAAGAGAGCATCTGGGCAGGACCTCCGTACCCGGAAACGAAAGATGATGCTGGTGAAGTTTTAGGAAAAGCTCGTGAACTCTTTTTTGAGGGAAATTCCGACGAGG
>JAUUYH010000253.1 GCA_030590505.1 Kiritimatiellota bacterium | reverse complement strand
CTGCATCACTCGGGGTAGCGTTGCGTATGCTTGGTGCTGGAGGAAAGGTATATTATGCTCAATTTATAAAAGGCAGGACTGTTTCATCAGAATTTAAAGCCTTGAGCAAGCTTGGAGACTCTTTTACACATAAAATGTTTGGTCTGGGGAGATTTATCAAAAAGGCTCCTTCGATCGAAGATATCAAGGCTGCTAAACATGGTTTTGCAGAGTGCGGGATAGCACTTGCTTCAGGCGAATATGATCTAGTCGTTATGGATGAGTTACTCGGCGCACTGCATTGCAAACTTACATCTATTGAAGAGATTTTAGAAATAATAAAGTTGCGAACTTCGCAGACAGAATTGATTATTACTGGCAGAAATGCCCCGCCTAAGCTTATCGAGTTAGCAGATCTTGTAACAGAGATGAATCCGACAAAACACTATTTTGAGCAAGGGGTACCTGCCAGAATTGGCATTGAATTATAATTGCCTAACTTTCGACAATTACGTGATTACTTTAAAAATCTCATCAAGAAGTTTGCGTGGCTTCTGTTCAGGAACGACGTTAGGATATCCAAGCGGTGATATAGCCAGAACTGACCATGGTGACATAATATTTGTCGCTCTATTCATCTCAACCTGTTTGTAAGCACAGATCCAGCATGTTCCAAGTCCTTCTGCCGTGGCAGCGAGAACTACATGTTCCATTGCTATCCCCATATCGATATCAACAATAGGTGTACCTTCAGGACGCTTCCAGCAAGTTTCGTCATTGCCAAGTGCAACTATAATTGCAGGTGCTTCTGCAAGCCATTTCCCGCCGTATGCAGCACAAATCTCAGCTTTCATTTTTTCATTGGTTACAACTCTAAAACTCCATGGCTGAAGATTACAGGCAGAAGGTGCAACTTGCAGAGATTCCGCCATTTTATCAAGAGCCTCCTGTGGGACAGGGTCGCTTTTGTATGATCTGATGCTTTGACGCTTGTTAAGAACTTCATAAAAATCCATATTCACCTCTTCTTGTTATACCGCAAGCGGTAGATATCTTGTCTTTCTTTTGTTAGCTAATTAAGTTTAAAGAAAATGTTAAGATTTCATCAGTGCAAAGTATATCTATTATATCTCTGATGATAAAAATGCCTAGCACACTTTAATCTCCACCATAAGAGAATTAATATAACAGCAGTAAAAGAAAAATCAATACTGAGCATGGCTATAATTTTAGGACTTCATTATTCCTCAATTTAGCAATTTAATCCCACCAGGTGGGTTTAATTCCCCGTCCCTTTGGGGCATTGCTAGATAGGTGGAAACTTTTAAACTGCTGAAATGAGAACATTACAGCTTGACGCTAATGGCATTACTGAGGTATGATTTGTGTTTAACTTTTTGGTATATAGTCTCTTATGGTTTTCTAAAAGGGTCAGACCCTTTTGGAGACCTTTTTGATGTAGTTAACCCTTTTGTTTATAATGAATTATGGCTTTTGAATTGTTTTTAAATCAACTTATCTCTTAGTGGAAATACCACAATATGAGTTGGGCTAGTTGATTGATAGTAAATCATTAACGCAGATTTTTAAATTTTTGATGTTGGGTTGAAGATTAAGAGAAGGCCCTTAAAAAAGCCTTACAGGCTCTGGAAGGGCATATTTTTATACTTGTTTTTTAACGCTATGTCAGGCAGGAATGCCTAACGTACTTGAAGAGGCAAAAAATAGTTTGAATATAATTACTTTTTAAAGATTATTGAAGAAGCTCCAAGGAGATTAGATACAACGTAGATCTCCTGTGAATCCGGGGGGGATTGTTTGCCATTATTCAGAAATATATTATATTTGCATCCAGCGGTAATGCCGCACTGTGCATCGCTAAGTTTATCCCCTATCATTGCGGAATTAGCAAGATCTATATTGAATTTTGCGGCTGCATCAAGCAGTAATTTAGGGGAAGGTTTGCGACATTCGCAATTATCCTCTGGGGCATGTGGACAGATAAGCACCGCATCAAACTCTATGCCCTTCGCCTTGAATAACTCTGCAACTTTTTTATTTACAAGTGCCATCGCCTCTTCGGAGAATATACCGCGTCCGATGCCGGACTGATTTGAGATGATAATTAACATATAACCGGAGTTGCGAAATTCGCAAAGGGCCTCCTCCGTATCAGGAATAATAACCACTTTTTCAGGATCGGCAAGGTAATCCTCATCGAAGATTAATGTTCCGTCTCTATCTAAAAATATCGCTTTATTCATAATTAAATAACCTCTCTTTTTTAAGCGTGTATAAGAACTTTAGAATAATCTATCTCAAAGTGAAAATAATACAATACTAAAAAAAACTGTTTTCTTATCTCTTCAGGCTTGATAAATAGAAAGTTATGCCTTATTTTAATTTATCGTAAAAAACAAGAACTAAAGAACAAAACGGAGAGAGAAAATGAGTAAAACGGAAGAGAATCTGCAGGCTGCATTTGCAGGAGAATCCCAGGCACGCAACAAGTACACATATTGGGCAAAAGCTGCACACAAAGAAGGGTATCACTACATTGGGAAAATTTTTG
>JAUUYH010000045.1 GCA_030590505.1 Kiritimatiellota bacterium | reverse complement strand
CTTCAATTTTTACAGAAACAACACCGTCATCATCTGCAATTACGATATTTACAAAAATGACACACACAACTATTAATATTATTTTTTTTAACATTCTTACTCTTTTCCTATTTATAATATACATTAGGCATTACAGAAAAACGACGTACATTCACCTTATGCACTATCCGTCAAATAAAGGATGTCAGAATCAATAAATGACACTTTGAATTGCAGGTCTCTATATATCTTTACCAATTTTTAAGGCTTCATTGTAAAAATTAAGTTTCTTCTTAAAAATAGCCTCTTCTTCGGTACCTACAAGAAGTGCAATTGCCTTCTCCTGCTCTGCAATAGCTTTCTCTAATCTGCCAACGGCATAATAGCACCTTGCCAAGGTATCAATATGTGCAGCCCGCAACATCTTATCCGATGCAGGTGTAACCTCTACTGACTTTTTAGCTGCGTCAAGAGCCACTTTTAAAGGCTGAAATCCAAAAGCTAAATGCTCCAGCAGGAACCATGATAGAGTATTCAATTTCGATCCACTACCACAAAACTGATCAATGTAAACAGCAGCAAGCTTCTTGATACCATCTATATCCTTAAGTTGTCCCATCTCCTGAAATTTTACCATATACAGTTTGCTCTCATCTGGATGCATCATAATCAGCTCATCAAGAAATTCTAGAGCAACCTTATGCTCTTTTTTCTGACGATAAAAATAAATAGCTATCTGCATTGCTCTGTCACTACTAGGACTCAATACCAATATTTTTTTTGCAATATCCAAGGCATCGTCAGCATTCTGATCTTCCAGAGCTACTTTGAGTTTTTTCTGAAGCTCTGCAACCTGTTTATTCAATGCAAGATCAAGGGTATCATTCATAACTTTGTCAAGAACGCTCTCCATTTCAAGAGGATGACCACTCCATACTACAATCCCCTCTTTATTTATGATAACAGCATTAGGAATTCCAGCAACGCCCTCCATATATGTACTAGATGTACCACCGTCAGTATCAATACCTACATTGTAATCCATCTCTTTCTGATTCGCAACAAATGACTTAACTATTTCAGGCTTCTCTTTAGAAATTCCTACAACAATCAACCCTTTATCCTTATATTTTTTCTGCAGTTTGGTCAAATGTGGAATAGACATCCGGCATGGCGGACACCAAGTTGCCCAGAATTCAACAACATATATATTTTTCCCTTTACCATCTGCTAATGAGACTGGCCCACCCTTTACCCATTCTGAAATCTTAATCTCAGGTGCTGCTTTACCAATCTCAAGAGGTTCTCCGCAAACAGATAGACCGACGCAAAAACCAACCAATAAAATTATAATTTTCATATCATAGACTCCTATTTTTTTATAATGCGTGTAATATAATACATTTCAGAAATAATACAAAACATATAAAAAAAAGAAGGAAGAGAAACATAATTCGTAGCTTGCCATTCCACCTGAAGTTGGTATTTTGAGCTTGATTTTAGCTTTGATCAACTGTCTTTACACTAGAGGAATAGCTAGCGATCTTCTACTCTTTGTGCTGTAGAAACTCTGCAACTCCGTGTCCCTTCTGGGCTCCTGAAGTTGATAGATTATTTTCACCTGCCTCTGAGATGACGGAAAGAAAATAGTCCTCAAGAGTTCGTATCGGATTTGAAACATCTATTTTACTGCAATCGGTGTTCTCCGACAGGAGAGTTTTTACCTTATTAAGCACGTCTTCAGAGACAACTGAACTCTTAATCACAATTTCATCCTTGTTGGCTAAGAGCTCATTAATCGGTCCGGCAGCCTGCAAACGACCACCATACATTATCATAATTGTGTCACTTACATCCTGTACATCGGCAAGAAGATGCGTAGTAAGAAGAATTGTTTTACCACGCTTACCGAGGGTCAGAATAAGATCTTTAATTTCACGGCATCCCACAGGATCAAGTCCGGCTGTTGGTTCATCAAGTAGCAAAAGGTCAGGATCATTCAATAGCGACTGAGCAAGCCCAAGACGTTTACGCATTCCGTGAGAAAATTCTCCAACCAATCTGCGTCCAATATTATCAAGACCTACCATTTTAAGAAGTTGCGAAATTCGCAACTTTGCTTCCTTATCTGGCAATCCAAGAAGCTGTGAAAAGAACTTCAAGGTTTCAGGAGCAGTTAAATTTGTATAAAAGGAGGTACGTTCAGGCAGATAACCGATATTCTCTTTAATCTTTACATCTCGGGGATCCTTACCAAGAACCGTAATGGTACCCGCAGTAGGATAGAGGTGTCCCAGTAGGATTTTCATCAGGGTAGACTTCCCTGCCCCATTTGGACCAAGTAGTCCAGTAATAGTCCCGCGGTGAATCTCTATATCAAGGCCGTCAATCGCTGTAACTTTAGGCTTTCCCCAGAAATCATTAAAAACCTTCTTAAGACCTTTACCTTCTATGACAATTTCATTATTCATTACTTATATCCCATCTTTTGCTTATTGATATTTCTCTTTATAGAGATAAAAATACAATTAATGTATGCACTTGTCAACCTATTAACAAAATTTTTATCTAACAGACTACTTTTTCTTTTTCTTCTCAAACTGGAAAAACTTATGCAAAAAACTCTAAGGGACTATAAATAAAAAATTGTAACAACAACTCTTTTAACTCAAAAGGGATGCTCAAGCTATATTACAGTTAAACCTCAATAGTGCAAATCTAAAACTTAAGATCCAAATGCTTCACGATTGACACCTTAGCTTCCGCCGTATAAAGTTCTCCTAAATGTCCACCATTCCTGAAGAAGTATGCCCTCTCCCCAAAGACTCTGCTGAACCAGATAACATCTTTTTTATTAATCAAAAAATCATCTAATGAATGTATTAGTGATATATTATCCGCAGTTTTTAGAAATTCTGAAATAGTGTGCAAATTACTATTTGATGCCATATCTTTCATTGAAAGATCATTTCCTAACCTCATCGCCGCCGCCTTTTTCACAAATGAATCTGCGTACTTCGCAAACGAATATGGGTTAAGTTCCTTGTACAATGCACCTTTGGTAAAACCATATTTTTCCTTAATGAACCCCATATCATTACCCACTTTACATATTGACAACAGAAGTTCCCTCAAAGAACTACGATACGCATAAGCAATGAGAACTTCGCCCTCATCCTTAAGAATCTTCACTTTATCATCTGACAATCCATCATCAACCAGCTGCAGATAGCCGGCAACAGACCTCTCTATTTTTAATCTCATCTCCTTTTCTGACCAACCCGTTCCCCGCTCAAAAAACTTATCCATAATAAACATTGATGAGTAGGGATCTACAGGCGGATGAATCGAAAGGTAACTTTTAAATCCGATTTTTTTCTTTGAGCGAGCCTCTCGCTCTGCAAGAAAAAGCGTATGTAATCCACCGAGAGAGTAACCTACAAGATGCACCGACTTAATTTTATCGACATTATCTTTTTTTATTTCTGCAACAATTTTAGATAGTGCATTATAAATATCTTCAACATCAGTAGGGATATATCCAGGTGCCTTGGAACGGGATGCCGCCATATAAAATTCCCAATTCATAGCGCTGCTGATTATTACAACCGAACATCCCGCATCATAATAGACCTGTGCGATAGCATTCAACCCCATCCCCTGAAAATGGCTCCCTATGCCGGGCAAAACAATAACAAGCGGTGCGCTCTTCTCCTGCATCCACAATTTGTATAGTAATTTAGGTCGATCCTCCACAACAGAAACCGAACAGATATCTCCTTTGTTATAAAAACCTGCATTAATTGGATATTCACGCCCCCAGAATGAGAGGTTGCTCTTTGAAACACGACAAAGTGCAAATCTTATTGAATCCCGCACTTCATCCTGAGTATTGTAACCTTTTACCTTAATAATTTGAACAGTTGCATGATCCTTTGCAAAACAGGCGAGTGATGGCGTTAGAAAAATAAACGCAGTTAAAAGAGCAAGCATAAAACACTGAAATAAGGAGCGGTACCTATAATTATACATAACTAAAACCTCCCTTTGTCATCGGTAAAATATGGATGATCACTGCGATCAAGATTCTCAATCTCAATTTTTCTATTCAAATACCACATATCTTTCATTGATTCATACTTATCCAATGCAGGATCCCGAATGCTCATATACTGTTCAACCCGCAACGACATCCTGTTCACAAAAACAAAAGTACCTAAACCAGGCACAGGAATCCATGTAATGGGATGGCACGCAACAAAAAAAATCATACCGATTGCATCACGAAAAGTAGAGGGCCCTGCTATAGGTAGAACAAAGTAAAAGCCAGGACCTATTCCCCATTTTGCAAATGCTTGACCAAAATCCTCAGTATGCGGTTGTAGCCCGAACCAGCTTTTAGCAACATCAAATATTCCACCCACACCAAGAGTAAGATTTATAAAAAAACGCTCGGTCTCTATTAGTGCCCCCTTAAACTCTCCCTGCATCAAACATGCAACAAGATGAATAAAATATTCAAGATTAACAATTGACATATCAATATGCTTCCGACCTGACTTAGGCACGATAAAACTATATCCAGTCATAAGGGGATCAAAAAACCATACCATAAGAAAATCATTAAACTCAAAAATAACCCTGTTATATCCTTCTATAGGATCAGGAAGGGAGATAACTGAAAAAAGGTCTCTCTTCAACTCTTTTACAGGCTTTACAACCTGAGCCCCAGAAACCGGTGCCTGAAGGCAGAAAAAAGAGGCAAAAAGAAGAGAAATAAAAATCAATAACGTAAAGCGAATTTTCATATTAAAATATCCTGAGAAACATAACAAGCGACCATCTAAAACACCTATGATAACATAAAAGAGATTAATTACAAGCAAATAGCTCTTGTAAAATCTCAAGTCCTGCCTATATTACTAATAATTAATACGTGAATACGTGTATTTATCTTAAGAACTTTAAAATAGTTAAAAAGAAAAGGTAATAATTAAGGTTACAATGATTTCGAAATGGTCCATAAAAACTTTAGTGACAATAATACTTCTTGTTATGCTGTATGTACTACCAGCACCAAAGGCTCACGCCTTTGAACCTATATCAATGTCGATTGTTGCCGCGATCCTACTCCCTTATGCAATACAATTTGCGAAAGCAGCAGCTCCTTATGTACTAAAGGGTGCAACTAACTTTGCAGGTGCAATGGTCGATGTTTTTATGAATATGGGAGAGATGTGCCTACTGCCTTTCGGTATGTTTGAAGCATCGTTCGGGGCCCCTATTGGCATGTATTCTCTTGGTACAAAACATATGGGAATGGGATGCATAGCACCCTTCAAAGCGATGTGGAGTATGATGAAAATACCTGTCAGGATATTCACAGGTTAACTACGCCTTAATCAGTCAAATCCTACCACTCCTGAGTTTAACAAAGAGTCTCATCTGTGTTATATCCTTGACCTTTTTCACGACTTTCATTCACTTATTCTGCTAAAAACCCGGCAAAATTTGTGTAGCACAAATACAACGACTGCATTTAAGATCAAAACTCCTCCAAACATAGAAATCGCAACCGAAGAGGAACATCTCCCGTTAAGATAAAACGCCGTCGCTATCGTACCTGCAATACTGCCAATTGTAACCACCGCATAAATTATTCCGCTCCCCTGCCCCACTCCGGAAAGAGAAGTAACTTTAAGCTTTACAAGCAATGGAGAGACACATCCCATAAAAAATGCTGGAGCAAAAAAGAGAAACATTGAAGCAAGAAATGTACTGCTCTTACGATCCATTTGAAAGGAATCTATCCAACGACAAACAAAAATAGAAAAATATGGAAACAGTAGAAGCAGCAACCCGGAAACAGTTAAGGCAAGAACAAGTACTCGCTCAGGACTCCTCTTGTCTGCGGCAATCCCTCCCAAAATATATCCAAAACTCAAACCACCCATAACTACAGAGATTAATGCACCCCAGACATGCAGACCACTCCCGAAATACGGTGACAACACACGCGTTCCAAAAAACTCAAATCCCATCACAACAAACCCGACAATAAATGCCGTTAAAAATATCAAAATCGATCTCATTTAATTCTCCTAATACTTAAAAATAGAGTTGTAGGTACATTTTACTCTGCCAGTAAGTTAATCAAATCATCTAACGACATTTTTGCCGTAATATCAGCTCCATCCAGAAGGGAATCCGCAAGCTCCCGTTTTTGCTTATGCAATGCTATAATTTTCTCCTCAACACTATTGGCTGTAACAAACCTATACACAGTTACTGGGCGCTGCTGCCCGATACGGTGCGTTCTGTCAGATGCCTGATCCTCAACTGCTGGATTCCACCATGGATCCATGTGAATAACATAATCCGCAGCCGTCAAGTTCAATCCTGTACCGCCTGCTTTCAAGCTTATTAGGAAAACATCTCCTTCTCCTCCCTGAAATGAGTCAACTCTCCTACCACGCTCTTTCATTGGAGTTGAACCATCAAGATACTGGTAGTTTATACCGTTTTTATCACAATAGTCACGCAATATTTTTAGGTATCCGACAAATTGACTAAAAATAAGAACTTTATGCCTGTTATCTATCAATTCTTCAACAATATTTGCAAACATCTTCAATTTTGCACTCTCTATGCTACTATTTTTCGTTATTAATGATGGATGACAACAAGCTTGTCGCAATTTAGTTAACTCCGCTAAAACCTGTAGGTGAACTGCACCTTTTTGCTCATCTTTTTTATTCTGAATAGCCTCCACAGATTTGCGACGCAATGCCTCGTAAAAAGAACGCTCTTGCTCCGATAACTCAATTGATATATTTATTTCCGTTTTAGGTGGTAGTTCATCAAGAACATCTGCTTTATTACGCCTCAGCAAAAATGGTTGGATTACTTTTTTGAGCGCATTTCGCATATTTTTATCACCATATTTTTCAATAGGTATTGCGAATTTCGCAGAAAAATCACTTTGGCTCCCCAACAAACCAGGATTGATAAAACTGAAAAGTGTCCATAATTCAGAAAGGTGATTTTCCACTGGAGTTCCAGTTGTAATTACTTTAAAATTACCATTAAGAGAAAATGCCGCTTTTGTTCGTTTAGCTTTATAATTTTTTATAAACTGGGCTTCATCAAGTACAATTGTATTCCATTCAATATCTGAGAGTTGTTTCTCTTCTGAAAGTAATAATCCATAACTGGTGACTAAAATATCGAAAGGCTTAAGGTTCTCTAATATCTGCTTCCTGTCCCCGCTACCGAAAAATATTGGGTTTAGCGATGGTGCGAATTTCGCAGATTCTGACATCCAGTTCATGCAAACTGATGAAGGAGCTACTACAAGCGATGGACCATCCTTTGATCTTTCCAATATTAACGCTAACGCCTGTACTGTTTTCCCCAGCCCCATATCATCGGCAAGACACGCCCCTACTCCCCATTTGGCCAACCTTGAAAGCCACTTAAAACCATCTTCTTGGTATGAACGTAAGTCCACTTGAAGAGTCGATGGAATTTTGGGTATATGCGCTTCCGCATCCTTCAGTTTTTCAAGTTGCTCTTTCCACAGCTTTCCAGGCTTAAAAGTCTCGCAATCATCAAGAAGATTATCAATCTGATGAACATTCAATGAATGAACTTTTAACTTCTCCTTTGAGTTATAGGAAAAATTCTGAAGATCCTGAAGCTTTTTCTTCAATTGATCTGTCAATGCTATAAATTCTCCATTACTTAACTCGATAAACTTTGATTCTCCCGCTTTTTCAAGTAATTCATACATACTTAAAAGCTGATTTTCATTAACCTGTAAATTTGCATTTACCTCAAACCAGTCTGTTTTGTTGCGTACCGCAAATTTCATATCCTTAAGGTCATATTCGCGCGAAACATGCAACTTTCCACCCTCTGGCCATTCAATTACCATTTTCGTTTTGCAATCTTTCAGTTCTAATAAAAACTCAAGACACTCCTCTGGGGTCTCAAAATTGAATATATCAGAAGCATCTCCCCTTATTCCCAATGAAGGACAACTTGTTATAATCTCTTCTGCTGCCGCTTTCTCTTTTTTTAAATTTCTGGATGCTTCTAAATTTTTATCATTTACCTTGGTAAGAACATGGGTAGTACCATAACCAGGTTTAAAATATGGCCCTGCATCTTTAAATGGCCGAACAAACAGCTCAACACGAATACCGTCTGCAATGGGTAAAAGATGAATATGGGGAACAGCTTTACCATTTATCTTTTTTATCACTCCACCCTCTTGTTGCCCGACACCTGCAATATCAGAATGAATCGGCATGAGTGAGGATAAGCCTGACAGAATACTTTTTAAGTCATTTGTACCAATTTTTGGAATAAAAAGAGTTGACTCTCCATTAAAAGTTTTTACAATATCCAAATGAGTCTTAGAGACATTTTTGAATTTGAAACGTGTTGCGGTCTCTTTCTCAATCTGAATCCCTACATGTTCCACAGGTGAAGAGAACGAAACTGTATGACCTTTGGTCCCTTTTTTAACAATAAGCTGTAAATCTTCTTCAATCAATTCAACCGGAGTTGAAGGTGACTCTTCAAGGAATAAATATGGATGTTTTGCCATTAACGGAACCATATCTGCATCGTCAAAAACAATATTTATATCTCCGTAACATCCCCATGGAGAATAAGTTTGCTCCTCTTTTAGGCAATTACCTATTTTTGAATCAAGTGAACTCATCGAATCTAGTTCTTGATTCATTATTCGCTTTAAGGCAACTTTGCGCCCCTTGCTCCATTTTCCACTTTTCTGACGTTTCTGTTCAATTGGAGCAAAATTTATATTTTTGACGCCATAACAATCAGCGTCATCATAATAACTAAGCAACCATATAAGCCTAGCTCCTTGATCCTTAGATACTGTTTTTGCTTTTTTTGAGGATATATTTTTTAAGATTTTTAATGCTTGTTTCCATTCAGCTTCAGGTTCTATTAAACTACTAAAATCAATGTATTTTGATTTACATTTTTCAAAAGATGCCAAAGAGCCATCAACTTTGCTTAATTCCTTTAATAATGATTTTCTAGAATAAGCCTTCCCTTGTTTTAATAATAAGTTAAATGCTTGATATGCTGCAAAATCATACCCATTTTGAAAACCCTCAAAAAAGAGTTCATTCAATTCACTCTCTATCATATAGTGGGATTCTTCAGATTGTTCTCCGATCAGAAGTTGAACCATGACTACAAACGTATAATCTAATGTTCGAAGAGGATAATCTCGAGAGCCAGAAACGAAACATTTTTTCATAAATTTACTTTTATTAACAATATCACCTTTTTCAAATGCAATATAAGCCTTGAACGCATAATAAATTCTAACAAAAGGTGACTCTTTGATCCCGAGGTTCACTATTTTTGCAAATTGCGGATTTAAAGCATCTCCCGAAGCAATAACTGTTGCACCATAATAAAGACCAAAATCAAAAGGAGGACAACAAACCTTTGTATTGTAAAGTTTATTCTCTATGTCCAGTTCCTCTTCAAAAAACTTTTTGGCAGTTGCAAAATCTCCTCTACTAAAGCTAATTGTTGCAAGATAATACCTGTAAAATCTTATATCCGGGGAGCTTTTGCAGACCTTCTCCAATGCTTCAAAGTTGCCTGAAAGAAACAGGCAAAATGCGTATAAATGTTCATAAGTAGAATCAACCTGACTTATATTAGTTTTCTCATTCTTCAATGCTAATAAAAGAGAGTCAAAGGATGATAAGCTTGAACGATGCAAACTGATTAACCTTTGTAAAATCGTCCGCTTTTCCTGTTCCGTAAAGTTCTGCAGCAATTCAAACGAAAAGGAATGTATAATGACAATTGCACAAAGCCCGAAGAACTCATCGTCATCTGTAACTTCTCTTAACTTATCTAGAGAGTTTGCGTCTCCCAAAAATAAAGCATTACGTAAATCTCGTTCCTTTCGGAGAATTTGAGAGCCTACATCACTTAAAAATGGAGATGCGTAATATTCCATTTTTGCATTAATTGAGCTTAAATATTTTTTGACATTACTATTTTTAACACAATATTTTAAGATAATATGATCTTGATGCTCATGAGAAAGACAAAGTTTACTATACGAATCCCTTTCTAAAACACCAAACCCTTCTAATGAAAATAGTGCATCTCGCACCTCATGATACTTCATTGCCTTATTTGGATCTTTGCGAATTCCACAACCAAGAATAACATTAACTGTATCTGTTTGATTTTCTGGAGCATATAGTAAAGCCATAACTTGGACAATCTCTTGAGCATAAGCATCTACAAGGGAATATTTCATATCAAAATCTTTGATTTCTTTTTTTGTCATCTCTACCGTTAATCTCCTTTTATTTACATTAAAAAATCTCTTCTAATTGAATAATTAGGTGTCGTTCTGCCTAATTGTAGCTCATATTATTTGAGTGTCAAATAATATTTATAAATTACTTCGCCCTTTATCACCCAAAAAACATCTGCAAATTATGGAAATGAAACCTCTCCTAGATGATCAATTAGTTGAAACCACTATGAACCTCTCCCCTTTTTTGCGAAGTTAGCAGGTCGTAAAAACCTATAGCGTCAGAATAATGTTTATGCTACATCTTTTTGCCTCAACGCCTACTAGTGCAGTGTACAGCTTAAAACATCGTATAAGTCGCAGTTAGTTTTTGATTTTTTCAAAATGAAAATCAAATGCGCATAGCCTTAGCTATGTGATTTTTTTTATCATGAAGAAAAAGCGAAAAACAACAAGGCTTGGTGGGCGCCCCAAGGGACGGGGAATAAAACCCACCTTGGTGGGATTCAAAACCTACAGACCATAAAATCGAACACATCTTGGTTTAGGTACTTCAATATCACTTCCCGTAAACTTCAATAATCCACTCTTTTTATCAATCTTAAAAACCGTTATATTATTGGAATTTTGATTCGCGACAACAAGATACGTGCCAGTTGGTTCAATATTAAAGTTGCGAGGAGTATCTCCTCGTGTTGATTCATTCCCAAGTGCTGTTAATTTTCCATTTGATTGATCAATTTTGAATATGGCAATACTATTATGCCCACGGTTAGATACATAAAGATACTCACCATCTGGGGCGATCCTGATTTCAGCAGTGGAGTTGTTTCCTTCGAACTCTTTTGGCACTGTAGATATCATTTGTATTTCTGACATTATACCTTTATTGGAATCATATTGAAAAGCTGTTACAGTGGAACTCATCTCATTGCATTCATATACAAATTTAGAGGACGGGTGAAAAACCAGATGCCTGGGCCCGCCGCCTGGTTTAACCCTAACAAAGGCAGGGTCATTGGGGGTGAGGGTTCCAGACTTTGAATCGTATTTATAAATAAGAATCTGATCTAAACCCAAGTCCGCGACCATGGCATATTTTCCCTCAGGATCAAGGTTGATCGAATGGGCGTGCGGTGTTGCTTGACGTTTCGGGTGGATACTTGAACCAATATGTTGGTGAAATGAAGAGGCGGGTTTCAGAGTTCCATCAGAGGCAATAGGTACTACAGCACAGCTCCCTGCTCGGTAATTGGAGACCAGAATATTTCTCCCTTCATAATCTATAAAAATATGGCAAGGACCTTCACCTTTGGTAGATTGAGAGTTTAAAGGAGTCAGGTTACCGGTTAACTTATCTATGGAAAATGCAATTAAAGCCCCTTTGCTTTTACCTTTAAATCCTGCATGTTCCCCTGCGGCATAAAGATGAGTTCCTTTGGGGTGAATTTCCAGGAATCCCGGTCGGATAGCTTCGCCAGCTAGGCGTGGTTCTGATAATTGGCCAGTTGCCATATCTAATATACTTTGATATATTCCTTCCCCAGCTTTTGTTGTTGCTGTTCCGAAATATACCCGGTATTTTTCCGGCTCAGCTTGGACATTAATATTACTCATTAATCCAGCTATAATCATTGTAATCAAAATCCTAGTTAAATTCTTTGTTGTATGTGATATTTTTTCATTCATCATATTACCTCTATTATTAAAAATCATTAGAGTGAAGACCCTAATCAAGTATATACTTTAATTCAATTAATGCAAGTATATAATTAGGGAAGAAGGATGGTGCGATTATACTAGCAACGGGTAAAATCTTAATATTTTCTTTAAACTTAATTAGCTAGCAAAAGAAAGACAAGATATCTACCGCTTGCGGTATAAATAAGTTAGGAGCAGGCTCATCTCCTGATCTCCATAAAAAGACATCAAGGAACAGGTTGATTATCAACCATTTCAAAAGCACACTTTAAAGGGAGGCGATAATCATTAAGCAAGAGTAGCATGCGTTGTCCCCAACGCATTAAGCAAGCAAGCAACAAGCAACAAAAAAGGCAATAAATAAAGCCTTACAGACTGTTCTTTTGCTT
Source organism: Kiritimatiellota bacterium (assembly GCA_030590505.1). Lineage (GTDB taxonomy): Bacteria > Verrucomicrobiota > Lentisphaeria > Victivallales > JAADHT01 > JAUUYH01. The sequence goes on along the minus strand of JAUUYH010000045.1, from coordinate 2,776 downwards.
ATTTTTTTGCATCTATTTCAGCTTTTGCGATCTCTCCTTTATCGTTTTTAATTATGCGAAGTTCGCAAACCTGACGATAATTAAAATTCTTCAGTTGCGATTCTCGCAACTCTTCTGCCGCTAAAAACCGCTCATACTCCCCGCTCACAACCCCAAGAAATTGCGTATTCCGTATTTTTTTGCTTTTCATTGCTAAAGAAAATCAGGAGACAGGTTAATTGTCGCCAAACTTCTTACTCCTTATCATCTTTCCCTTTTTTTGTCTTAATTTCTATATTTATTGCATAATTGACTAATTGAATTATATTATTAGATGAAAATAATATTATATTTACTTATTGCTGCTTTTTGTTACTCGTCAATCTCTCTTTGCGGGGAAGAAGAAGTTCCAAAAACCGTGCTCTCGCCTATCTTAGATACTGAACTCGAGGGTAGCACTAATGTTATCTACTGTCCCACTTTTCAGCTGGCATGGAATGAATTGAAGAAACTTGCCGATGGTGATATAAAAATGGAAGATCCATCAGCGACTCTGGAGAAACTTAATAGATCTCAGGTAACTGCGAAGATTGTTCCCAAAAATGCATACATTGCACTTGCTGGGCTGGTAAAAGACGGGATACTTGAAAAAATTGACAAAGAACTTATGAAAAAGTTCAGGAAGAATGTAACTGATATGTCATTCTGCCCGACTCCAGATGCTACGCTTATGGCATTCTCATATCTATTCAGAAAACTTGAATTTGTTCAGAAATTTCATCGTTTCAAAAAAGCATTTATATTCAATCACGGTAAATCACACAAAACTAATGTCGTAGCCTTTGGGTGCACTCCAAAAACTGCAGAGTATTATCAGGATTATATCAGAATCAGGCACTATGCAGATAAAGATAACTTTGTCCTTCAATTATTAACAAAAACGAAGGGTGAAACGGTTGTTCTGACAAAGATGCCGACTCCTAAAACACTGAGGAGTGCTGTAGATTTTACGGCAAAACATATTCTAAAAAAATGGAAACCCTATACGACCATCGAGAAAGATGGGGAAAAAGAGATTATCATCAATGAGTTTTCGTCCATTGATCTCTTTCTTATGCCGATAGTTGATTTTGATAAAAATACCAATTTCAATAATCTATGTGGTAAACAAGTTAAAAACCCTATATTTAATGGAAACGGGCTGAATCAGGCATTTCAGAGAGTGAAGTTTAAGTTGGATGAAGTCGGGGCCCGCGTTGAAAGCGAAGCATATATGGGTGACTGCTTTGGTGGATCACCTACGCCTCCGAAACCCAGAAAATTCGTACTGAACAACTCGTTTCTGCTCTGCTTATGGAAAAAAGATGCAAAATTACCCTACCTCGCAGTATGGGTGAATAATCCTGACATTCTGCTCAGGACTTCTACAAAATAAATAAAAAAAAATGAAGAAAAAGAGAAAGAGAACCACTATTATCCCTCCTCTGATCCCCGTGGTTTAATCTCCTTGCGAAATTCGCAAAAAAGGCAAAACTAGCAGTTGCATTTATTCTTTTTAGTGGTTATATTTATCGATTCAGGAAACTCAAAAATAGAGAAGTTTTTACAATCGGTTGTAGGAAAGAAACTACCTAGAGACAAGCATACGAGATATATGAAAAATTGAAATTTTAAAGGAGATAAACAGCGATGAAAGTTGTAGTAGCATATTCAGGAGGTCTTGATACCTCAATTATACTCAAATGGGTCAAAGAGAAATATAATGCGGAAATAATTGCGTATTGCGCAGATGTTGGACAGGAAGAGGAGTTGGACGGACTCGAAGAGAAGGCGGAATCAACGGGAGCATCCAAGTGCTATATTGGAGATCTTAGAGAAGAGTTTGCCAAAGATTTCATATTTCCGATGATGCAGGCAAATGCAATCTATGAAGGCACATACCTGCTGGGTACATCTATTGCACGTCCTTTGATTGCAAAACACTTAATCGAAACTGCCCGGAAAGAGGGTGCGGATGCAATATGTCACGGTGCTACCGGAAAAGGAAACGATCAGGTAAGATTTGAACTTACAGCCTATGCCCTAGAGCCTAGCATTAAGATTATTGCACCTTGGCGCGAGTGGGATTTTAAATCTCGTACAGATCTGCTTGAATATGCAAAGAAAAACAATATTCCTGTACCGGTAACAGCAAAAAAACCGTACAGCATGGATCGAAACATGCTTCATATCAGTTTTGAGGGTGGTGTCTTAGAAGATCCATGGAATGAGCCTCCAGAAGATCTTGGCGTTATGACTCAGCCTTTATCCAAAACTCCTGACACATTGGAATACCTTGAAATTACTTTTGAAAAAGGTATCCCTGTCGAAGTTAACGGTAAAAAACTGTCACCTGCAAATATTATGATTACACTGAATAAAATTGCCGGGAAGCATGGCATCGGTCGCATCGACATGGTTGAAAACCGTTTTGTTGGAATGAAGTCACGCGGAATTTATGAAACACCAGGCGGGACTGCTCTTCAAATTGCGCACAGAGCGATGGAAGGGCTAACGATGGATCGTGAAGTTATGAGAATACGTGACGGATTTATTCCGGAATACGCGAAGCTCATCTATAACGGTTTCTGGTATGCACCAGAACGAATAATGCTCCAGACAGCAATTGACGAGAGCCAGAAATTTGTATCTGGAGTAGTCAGACTCAAACTTTTCAAAGGTGGTTGCTATGTTGTAGGGCGCAAGTCACCATACAGCCTCTACGATGAAGATATTGCGACATTTGAACAGGATGACG
>JAUUYH010000200.1 GCA_030590505.1 Kiritimatiellota bacterium | reverse complement strand
TTTTTATTTTCCTGAGTTGCTGGAAGAAGTACTTTTGACATCGGATAATTTCTTGACTTAAAAGCAACAATATTCATTCTATCATGTGGTCTTAGTGCCGGAAAAGCGTTCTGAACTCCGGCTTTAAACTCAGCTAGACGCCTTCGTCCAATGCTTCCAGATATATCAATCAGCACAATTACATCTTTATTAAAGTTTTTTAGAGCTACTGCTTTTCTGTTGGGCGAGAGATCAATTCTAAAAAAACCACCACCTCTTTGAAGAGGATACTTGTATAGTTTTACGTCAATCAACGGATCCATACTGACAACCTCCTCTTCAGTTATCAGGCGGGTCTCCGGGGTGGCTGGTAGGTTTTTTGGTAATTTTTTCAGGGGAGGTAAGGTTACTTTTAGTTTTATTGGTGAAGAACTACCAAAACCTTCTCCTAAAGAACTAAAAGTATAATTTCCTCCGACTGTTCTTGGAAGTTTTGGAATCATATTTCGGTCAAATGCCATACGATCAGGAGATAGGTTGTCAGCATCTACAGATACTATAGAAGGACGTGTAAGTGATTTATCCGACAGCGGTGACTTGTCAGGAATAGGGATATCATACTTTTTGCCAGTTTTAGAATTTCCGATATTGCCTGGAAGCATTGTAGGCATTTGATCAGCAATGTCAATAGGGGCTTCGGGTGGAATTGTTATATTTTTTGTAGGATCATCCTTTTTTATTTTTTCAGGAGGCAGATGTATTACCTTCATTGTGCGTGTAAACTTTTTTTTGCTTTTAATCAAGTTCGGAAATACTACAACCTTCATCATTACAAGCAACATCATAAGATGCAGCACCAGGGAGAGTACCACTGATATAGATATATATAAATATTTATTTTTAAAACCGCTCTTCATTACAAACTCCATCTGTTTTAATCCCACAAAGGTGGGGGCGTAATTCCCCGTCCCATGGGGCGTACCATATAAAAATATATTTGCCAAGCTTTTACTAAAAGCATATATTCTTCGTATGCTTACATCTAGGTCGTTTATTTGATTAAACTTTAATCAATTTTTTGCTTATTTAATCTTTTACTGTTGAGAAATATAACATCAGTTCCAATTGAAGTCAAAGGTTACTGTAAAAAAATGAGGAAAGTTATGCGAACATAGCACGTTTAATGGTTAATTCTTAATGATTGATTGTTAATTTTTTATTTCTAAGGTATATTCTTTCTATGAAACAAGGGAGGTTACATATTGCCACATTTCTATGCCTTAATCCGGCAGTTCTTATTCTTGCTGGATTATTAAACGGTATTCTTTTCTATTTTTTCTTCAGAGACGGGGCCCTGTTGCTTGGTTGCTCTCTCTCTATCTTCTCTATTTTTATCCTGTTCCTGTTGATGAAATTCTTGCATTCAGATAATACAGTCAAGGCTGTTGCGAAGTTCGCAACCTTTTCTCTTGTTGGCTGGCTTGTTGCCTTTTCTTCTTGCCGTGTCTCAATGCGGAGTTACTCTGCAATGCTACCGCGTAGTAACTGTGCGGCAGAGATAAAAGTACGGTTTAACGATACAACAGATCCTGGAGATGATGTAGAGTGGCTTTCTCATCCGAATTCAATTACAGCAGATGTTTTAGAACTGCGAATCTCGCAGAACGATAAGTGGCAGCAAAGTTCAGGAAGTGTACTGCTAAAATTCCCGCATAAGCGTAAATTTGCTTCTTCAAACATCACCCCTCTTAATTATGGAGATACAGCTATTCTGCAGGGAGCTTTTTTCGAACCAGATGGGGCAGTGTTTCAGGGGGATTTTGATTATAAGTTATATCTAAAAACTAAAGGTATTAGTAAAATATATCATGTGTCATCATTAAAGAAAATTAATACAGAACCTCCTATGCATATTTATTTTATGCAATCTGTTCTGGGTTTTAGAAATAAATTAATGTGTATGATGACAGATGGCATGGCAATTGCCAATCGGAAGATACTCGCGGCATTGATGTTCGGATGCAGATACGGCCTGGATTATAAGAGTCGGCGTACCTTTCTTCAGAGTGGAGTTATTCATATTTTTGCGATTTCTGGACTCCATGTAGGAATGATTGCACTCGCCCTTTTTATGCTACTGCGTTGGGTTCCTTTTAGGTTGAGATATCTGATTGTTCCCTGCTTTCTTGCAATCTATGTTATTACAACAGGAATGCATGCATCGGCGATGAGAGCACTTCTTATGATCTCTGTATGGTCATTTATGAAGGCATTCTTATTTCGGACTTCGGCATTGAATATTGTCTTTCTTACAGCATCTTTTCTCTTGATTCTTAATCCTATGTCTCTTTTTGGGGCTGGCTTTCAGTTCTCATTTGTGATTGCAGGCTTTCTCGTTTTTGCATGGGGATCCGTAAATGAGTGGTTGCTTTTGATGCACGAGCGTAGTTTATGGATTCCCCGCAACTGTAGCAAGTTCAGGAGTCATGTCGTGACACATTTGAAAAATTTAACATTCAACTCACTTGCCACAAGCTCTATTGCCTGGCTCTCTGGGTCTGCTATTCTGCTTGCACATCGAAGTCTTTTTATCCCGGGTGCAGTTGTTACAAATTTTATTATTATTCCGTTTGTGTGGATGCTTTTTCTCGTGGCTGTATTCGATATTTTACTTCTCCCTTTTTATAAGCTTTTTACTCTGAATCCCGTTATGGAGTTTTTTCTCAATACAATAACCGTTATTAGTACAGCTGGTGCCGAGTGGGGAGGGGGGATGAATATTTTATCGCCTCCCTGGTATTTGATCGTTATATTCTTCGCCACCCTATTGCTTTTTCTTACAGCACGCAGAAAAATGATCTTTTTAGGGTCGAGCATTTTGCTTATTTTTCTATGTTTATCTCTTTTTATGGCAAAGAAACTTCAACAGCAGCAGATTGCTCTTTTTAACGGGGGCGAAAGTCAGGAACCAGCAGTTGTTTTCATTCCACCTAATGACAGCTTTGGTGTAACCGTGATCAATCCGGGCCCGAATAGGCGAGCAAAATCAATTTTGTCATTCCTCTTCAAAAACGGTGTCAATTCAGTTGATTACCTTATTTTTAGCGAAAATCGCAAATCTTGCTGTGAGGCTGCATGGTTACTTCTTTCAAGCATAGAGGTGAAGCATATAATTTTCCCGTCAGAAGTCAACCGGAGCAGATATGCTAAATTCGCAATGAAAAAAGCCTTAGAAAGCGGCGGGCATATAATAATTCAGGATAAAGATATGTCAGCAGACATTCTTTCAGCTTATAGATCACCACTCTTTAAGTTTACCATAAAGCCTAACTCGAATTATCAGTTTGATCTTAAAACTCCAATTTGGAATGTCGAACTATCAAGGAGTGAAATTATGCAAGGTGAAAAGGCAATAACTATAATCACCCCTTCAAAAAAGAGAACCTTTCTTTTGAAGAATACCAGCATTTTATCCTTGCAAGATTAAAGGAATTAAATAAAATCATCTTTTTTTTTTATTTACGGCTTGCAAGTTTTCTAATTGTCATTACTTTACTCGTCCTTTCATTATGAAATGAATGTTGCGGGGTGGAGCAGAGGTAGCTCGTCAGGCTCATAACCTGAAGGCCGTTGGTTCGATTCCAACCCCCGCTACCAATTTCCTTCTTTACTATTCCCAATAAGCAGTCAGAAGATAATGATCTTCCGTAAATCTTCAGCTTTTTACTTGACTTAGAGTCTGTTTTCCTATATAATATCTATGGCTAACGCCAAATGATGTACTAAATAGGTGAATTTAACTCAAAAAGGTTGAAAAAGTATAATGCAGTTTGTTGACCCTAAAAATGATATTGCTTTTAAAAAGATATTTGGAGACTCTGGAAAAACTGAGATTTTAATCAGTTTTCTTAATGCTGTCCTTGAATTACCTAGCCCCATTGCCAGTTTAACTCTTGCATCTCCATATCAAATCCCCCGCATTCAGGATCTGAAAGAGACTTCTCTTGATGTTAAAGCGGTTGATGAGAAAGGTCGAGAGTTTATCGTTGAGATGCAGGTTGAAGGAAATGAATTATTCGGGAAACGTGCGTTATACTATCTTGCAAAAAGCTATGTTGGGCAAATTCGTAAAGCTGAAGATTACGCAAAACTCAAATCTGCATACTTTGTTGGTATTCTCAATTTTAACATGTTTGATGGTGATGCCTACTTGTCCAGGCATATTCTTATCAATCAGGAGAGTGATCGACAGGATTTGAAAGATTTTGAATTTAATTTTATTGAACTGAAAAAGTATAATAAAACCGAAGATGAACTTGAGAATATCGTTGACAAATGGATCTTTTTTCTTAAAAACGCAGAAGATTTAGAAGTTAT
>JAUUYH010000228.1 GCA_030590505.1 Kiritimatiellota bacterium | reverse complement strand
TTAATTGTCTGCCAATGACCATAAACTTTTGCACAAGAATATGGACTACGCGGGTAAAATGGAGTTGTCTCTTTCTGTGGTGTTTCGACAACCTTACCGAACATTTCGGACGAACCAGCTTGGTAAAACTTAATCTGCTTTCCAGTATGTTTTTCGTAATCACGAATTGCTTCGAGAACTCTTAAAACTCCGAGTCCTACTACGTCTGCCGTATATTCAGGCTGGTCAAAAGATACTTTGACATGAGACTGCGCGCCCAAATTATAAAATTCATCAGGTTTAACTGTCTCAATAATTTTTCGAATATTACTCGAGTCCGCGAGATCCCCGTAGTGCAGGGTCACCTTTGGGCCGTCTTCGTGAATATCATGAAAAAGATGTTCAATTCTATCTGTGTTAAAACTGCTCGAACGGCGGATAATCCCATGTACTGCATATCCCTTTTCCAAAAGGAATTCTGTAAGATAGGAACCATCTTGCCCGGTAATACCTGTCAATAGTGCTACTTTACTCATATTTTTAATCCTTTCATTGTTTTAGTAAAAGCTTCAGCCATAAATTCCAAGTCATCATTATCCAAGAACTGATGACACCCAATATAGAAACCGTGAGTTCCGACATACTCTGCATTCGGCAATTTGCCTTGATACTGCTCCTTCAAGTACGAATATGAAGGTTGATGAAGGGGAATACAACCAAATAGAGGTCTATTTTCCACACCCTCATCATCGAGTAGTTTTAGGAGATTTGCGCGCCTTATTCCACTCTCTTTTTTTATCAGAATCGGATAACCTAAATAACTAAAATCTTCAGAGAGCACTGGTAATTGAAGAGAGTCGGAGAATTCAGCAAGCAACTCATTTAGCCTTGCCACATTTTTATAACGCTGTGTGCGTATTTTTTCCGCTTTACTTAACATTGTACAGCCTAATGCGGCACAAAAATCAGTTGTTTTAAAATTATACCCGATATGATCGTGAATAAAGCGCGGATCGTGAAATTCATCATCCCCTGGCTTCATCATAACGCATCCTGTCTCATTTCTTACGCAACGTCTGCATGCACATTGACGTCCATTTGCTTTGAGAGAACGCATATTACGCTCCATTTTTGAATCACTTGTCAGGACTGCACCCATTTCACCAGCCTGGATATTGTGTGCCACATAAAAAGAATAAGCGGCACAAATTCCGAATGTTCCGATAGTTTTTCCTTTACATCGTGTCCCGTGTGCTTGTGCAGCATCTTCAAATATCTGCAGGTCGTACTTTGCAGCAAGATCAAGTAGTGCATCCATATCATTGGGAAAGCCCATCAAGTGAACTGGAAGTATCAGACCTATCTCATCGGCACCCTGTTCAAGGATTGCGGCTTCGACAGCTTCTGGAAGTAGTTTAAATGTTACTGGATCAATATCAACATAAATGGGTTCAAGTCCAGATAAAACAATAGAATTTGAAGTTGCCGCATAAGTCACAGGGCTTGTTATCACTTTTTTGCCAGGTGCTATTTTAGGGAAACGCTCATCAATTAACAGTGCCTTGATTCCGAGCAACAGAGAAGATGTTCCTGAATTTGTAATAATGCCCGCTTTTGTGCCGATATAATCAGCAAATCCGATTTCAAATTTATGGCTAAACTTACCTTCTGTAATATGTCCTGACTCTATCACTGTATGCAGCGCGGCCTTCTCTTCTGCTCCGAGAATTATCTCTCCAATTCGTATTTTTTTTCTCATATTAGTCCTATTTAGTGCACTTGTGCATAAAGTATTCAACACTTTTTTGCAGTCCGTCTCTTAATTTTGTGCCCTTCCAGTCAAGGAAGAGTTGATCAAAGCGTGTAAGATCAAGTTTTCGGCGTAGATGTCCGTCAGGTTTTGTTGTGTCCCACTTAATTGTTCCTGAAAACCCGACCTGTTCTGCAATCAAATCTGCGAGTTTCGCCATTGTAACCTCTTCGCCGCTACCGACATTAAATGGAATTTCGATATCACGATCAATACAACTGATAATGGATTTTGCTGCATCATCAACGTATAGAAATTCTCGTGATGCTTTTCCAGTACCCCAGAAAGTAACTTCATCAATACCATTTTTAACACAATCGGACAAACGATTAATCATTGCTGGAATTACATGACACGTTGCAAGATTAAAATCGTCGCCTGGCCCATATAGGTTCGCAAGAATCGGCAGTGAAATGTCCATGTTGTACTGATCTCTATATGCCTCAGCCGCTGTCAGAAAAAAACGTTTTGCATTGCCATATCCGAATACAGTTTTTTCTGGAACACCTGAAAAAAGTCCAGTCTCTTCTGAAAATGGGACTGGAGCTTCGCCGGCATAGGCACATACGGAACCGCAAAGAACAATTTTGCGACATTCGCAACTTCTTGCTGCTTCCAGTACATTAAAAAGCATTGTTACATTTTCAAAAAGCTGTTCGGCATGACGTGTCTTATTAAATTCAATTCCACCCACACGTGCAGCCAAGTGTATTATTGCATCAGGGTTATATTCAGAAAAGTAGGAGCGAACTGCCTCCATATCTTTAAGGTCAAGATCACAGCTCCCGAATGTCTTGTACTCAATATTCTCCTGTTTATTCAGAATATTTGTAAGGCGTGTCCCGAGAAAGCCCCGTCCGCCAGTGATTAATATTTTCATAAAAACTCTCTACTGTTGTTAATTTATACGCAATTATATTGCTTGTAATAAGTATATCTTATTTTTCTATTTTTGCAATAAAGCAGTATTCTATTTTTCAGGCTTAATCAATTTCTTATAAAAACTGATGTATTTTGCTGTTACAACTTTCCAGTCATAAACCTTTTTTGCCATCTGCAAGGATTTTTCCGATAATTGTGATGACAATTCGGCATTATTAAGAACTTTTAGCACTGTTTTTGTAATATCATCAATATTTTCAGTTTTAGCTTTTAGGCCATTTTCGCCTTCCTGGATAACGTCGTTAACTCCGGGAGCATCGGTGGTTACAATCGGTAATCCAGCCGCCATTGCCTCAACAAGTACCATTCCGAATGTTTCAATCAGCGTAGGTAGCACATAAATATCAGCTGCGCAATACAGATTGATCAGAGATGCTGGAGGGAGCGAAAAAGCTTCCCCTTCAGATTTTGTAAAGTCTGAAGAGCAGATGATTCCAAGGTCATCACATTCTGGAAATTTGCTTTTAATACCGTCCACGCCGTTTCCGGCGATTATCCACTTAAAATCAACACCGTCTGCTTTTAGTTTTTTTGCAATTTCAGGGATAAAATCAAAGCCCTTTTTCTGGTGATATCGGCCAGTTGTAAGGATAAGTTTTTTATCTCCTACTCCAAATTTTCTGCGAATTTCGCAAATTTGCTGCTCGTCACTGCGTGCTTTTGCGAATTTCGCAAAATCTGCACCATTGGGAATAATCTCTATTTTTTCATCAGGTATCCCAAGTTCGTTGTACTCTTTTTTTACAGTTGGGGTTAATGCCACAAGTCCATCGTATTTAGGATATGCCAACTTCGCAAGTTCATCAATTTTATCAT
>JAUUYH010000099.1 GCA_030590505.1 Kiritimatiellota bacterium | reverse complement strand
GTGATAATTTGCGGTACGGGGAGAAAACACTGCATTGTCAGTATGGGATTCCGATTGCGTTAAATATTGGTGATCTCCTGATTGGTGAAGGGTATCGATTTATCGGAGAGGCAGAACTCCCTAAGCACTATATTGCCAAAATGCTTATGATTGCATCCAGTTGTCACAGGACTCTCGCTCTTGGGCAGGGAGCCGAGTTGCTTGCAGTTAAAAATATGAAAAAACCGTTGGCACTAAAAGAGATTAAGTCAATATTTCAATCCAAAACATCGCCTGCATTCGAGGCAGCTTTGGCGATTGGCGCAGTATGTGCAGGTGCTGATGACGAAATCTTTCCAATTCTGAAAAAATTTAGTAGAGCTTTAGGAATGGCATATCAGATAAAAGACGATATTGATGATCTGAGTGAAATTGATGGCCTGCCGACTCAACCCTCTTTTTGCTGCTCTCTGCTCTTCTCTATTGCATACGAAAACGGTTCACCGGAAGAGAAGCGGATATTGTGCTCGTTTTTACAGGATAGGCAAGATGTACAACGGTGCATTACCCTTATATCTTCTGTGAAAACTATAGAGAGGGCAAATCAGCTTTACGAACATTATAAAAATAAGGCAATACGATCGCTGTCTCCGCTCAAAAATGCACCTCTTAAATCATTTCTGAGAAAAATTATCCAAAAAATATGTAATTAAACCCATCTCTTTCTTATTTCTTGTATTCTCTTCAAGTACGTTAGGCATGATAGTAATCCGTCACTACGTTCGGGTAGGAAGAGAAGATAATACATAAGAATTTTTAACCACTAACTAACACTAACGGAATACAACAAGAAAGAAATTGAAAGTTTTCTTTGCGAGGTACGCAAATAAAATTTTCAATTGACTGTATAATAAAGAGGTTGATTCACTGATTTACCGATCTCTGACGTCTCTCTTCCACTTCTTCAACTTTAGAACTCCCGCACTCTAGCACTTTAGAACTTCTCCTAATCTTTGTCTTAATCAAAACTCCTCTTTCTTATTCCTTGTATTCTCTTCAAGTACGTTAGGCATTCCTGCCTGACATAGCGTAAAAAAACAAGCATAAAAACATGCCCTTCCTGAGCCTGTAAGTCTTGTCAAAGGACTTTTCTTATTCCTCATCTCTTGCCCCATGTCAGACAAGAATGTCTAACGTACTTGGGCTTCGCACATTTTATTTACTTCTTCTCTTCACTCTTCCTTCCTTCTCTTCCATTTCTTCATTTCTTTCTTCATTCTTCATTCGATGTTCGATGTTGAACGTTCGATGTTCAATGTTCATTCCTTCCTGTATGATAATAATCCGTCACTACGTTCGGGGACGCAATTATCTGTGTTCTATTCTTGATCTTGTTTTTTTAGTGTTACCCAATCATTTAGGTGAAGACCCAAAAAAACTTAGCAAAATCACAAATATAGAATAATAGGGATTGACAACTGCAAGAAATAACACTATAGTTCAAGGCATTAATTAATAATTCGAGACATTAATTAATTCTGCAATCGGAACTAATTAATCTATAATAGTCTAAATATATCAAATATGAGAAAGTTTTTTAAGTTGTTTACAGTACTAATCTTGATCATGCATGCGTGGGCGGTGTCAGCCGAAAAGAGATCACATGGAGTTTCTCTATACGGGAGCCAAGATCTCAAATATAAAGAAAATGAACCATACGCATTTGCTAATCCCAAAGCCCCAAAAGGTGGAATGCTCAGGCTTTCAACTATAGGTGAATTCACAAAACTCAATCCTTTTTCTCTGAAAGGTACTTCAGCACCAGGAGTGTCGATACTTGTTTTTGAGACATTAATGGATTCCAGTATGGATTCAGCTGAACCATTTTCTCAATATGGACGAATTGCCGAACAAGTCGAGATTGCAGACGATCGGCTGTCAATAACATATTACCTCAATAAAAAAGCACATTTCACGAAGGGGATTAAAAAAGAGAATGGAGAGTGGGAATATGAAGATTTCCCTTTAACTGCGGATGATGTTGTCTTCTCCTTTAATCTTATCAAAGATCCTGAATTTCATCCTTTTTATAGAAATTATTATATACATGTTGAGAAGGTTGAAAAAATTGATAAACATACTGTGAAATTTTATTTTGATAAATTGAATCAGGAATTGCCCATGATCATGGGGCAGCTTTCTATACTTCCAAAAAAGATATATGGTCAGGAAGGAAAGGATTTTGGCAAAAACTTTGATAAACTAGCTATCGGTAGTGGACCATATATCGTGGATTCTTACGATAAAGGTTCACACATTACATTTCGGAAAAATCCCAACTACTGGGGTGGGGATATTCCAGTAAACATAGGTAGATATAATTTTGATAAAATAATATATAGAGTCTTTCTTGATCCACGAATGAGAAAAGAGGCAGTAAAAACAATAGATGCAAGTCAGAGGATCGATGTCCTTCAAGTCAACAGTTCAAAAGATTGGGCAACAGCTTTTAATGGTCCATTTGTTGACAAACACTGGTTGGTAAAAAAAAGATTTAAACATGACCGCGTTTCCAGCATGCAGTGTTTTGCATTCAATCTTCGTAAAGATATTTTTCAAGATATAAGAGTCCGAAAAGCGATCGCTTCAGTATTTAACTTTAAATATATGAATAAAGAGCTTTTCTACGAGCAATATACTAGGCAAATAAGTTACTGGGATAACAATAAAGAGATGTGGAGCAGGGGGCCGGCAGAGGGGGCTATAAAAGAGAAACTTCTTAAGCTACGAAAAAAATATAATGATTATGAAAAAAATAAAATATATGTACCTAAAGATGCAATATTAAGGGGCCCTTATAATCTTGATTCTGATGTATTTGGAAAAGCTATGGACTTTCAAGATAGAGTCCTCGCTGCTAGAAGTTATCTTGATGAAATAGGGTGGATATATGATTCCGAACTCAAAGCCAGAAAAAAAGGAGATGATATTCTTAAATTTGAAATCCTTCTTTATAGTCCTGGGTGGAAAAGACTTGTAGTGCCTATTGTAGAATGGTTTGAACAAATAGGAATTAAGGCAACGTATCGATTGGTGCAACCCGCAGAATACTCAAAAATGGTAAAAAGCTTTGAATATGATATCATAATAAATACATTTGGATCGAGTCAGAGTCCTGGAAACGAGTTAATAGATGCGTGGACTACAAAATCTGCATCTATGCCAGGAAGTTCGAACATTTGTGGCGTTCAAAATCCTGCATTAGATGAAGTGATTGATAATATAGTTGCTTCTCATAGCAGAGACATTCTTGTAGAAAATGTAAAAATCCTGGATAGAATCCTCTCTGCAAATCATTACGTAATTCCACAGTGGTATATCAGCGCCGATAGAGCTGTTTACTGGAATCGTATCGCTGGCCCAAAACAATATGCAAAAAAAAGTGACTTCATCACAAATGTTATAAATTGGTGGTGGTATGACAAAAAACGATCAAATAGGCTTGACAGAGCAATAAAAGATAATATTCTCTTCAAGGATAATTAACAAAAATAGTATCAGGAGATTAAAAATAATGTGGAATTATATTATAAGAAGACTTCTTCTCATTCTCCCCACCCTTATTGGTGTTATTACAATAACCTTTTTTATATCTGAATTTGTGCCGGGTGGACCAATAGACCAAATACAAGCTTTACTTGATGGAAAGGCTGACAAAGGGGCCAGTGTTGAAGTAAGTGCGAATAAAGGGGATCTTACTGGCTTAGATGGGAAAAAACGTAAAATAGATCCAAAACTAGAGATGCGACTAAAGCGTACCTATGGGCTTAATCATAGTATGTTTACTCGTTATATGCGTACACTTTTATGGTTTGGGCAAAACTCGTTCATCTCTTCAAGAGAGATTGAGAGTATGAGCTCAGAAAGATTTTCTTCACGCGGGAAAAACTGCATTGCAGTGAGAGTTGGTGATAAATATTATGCGTTTGAAAACTATTATGAGAAAAAAAGTACTGAGAAGGCTGGAGAGATGGAAGTCAGTGAATTTGTCTATGACAAGAAAACAAATACACTTAAAAGCGTTATAGATGGTATTTATTTTGACATGGAAACTGGTAAAGCAATAAAAGGAGATACTCCTTTTACTCTTAAGATTATCCCATTGACAACCACAGATGAATCCTCTACTCGCGATGTCAAAAAAACTGATAACATCCTTAAAGCATCTGATCTTGAACTAATGATAAATGCAGCATTTGATAATAAAATACCAGGAACCTCTTTCTCGAAGTCAGAGGGATGTCCAACTGTTAAATTTGAAGACGCAGGAAGAACAATTACAGCTATTGATAAAGGAAGTAATTTTCTTGTAAGGGAAGATTGGACTGAAATATATAGAAAAGAGAGTGGTGTAAGTTCTCTGTTTAATTGGGATAACTGGCATGGATTTTTCTTGCTAAAATTCGGCCGCTCCACAATCTATAATGAGACAGTTATATCTCTTATAGGTTCAAGACTAAAAGTATCTATTCGCTTAGGTGTGATAAGCTTCTTTTTAACTTATATAACCTGTATTCTTCTTGGAATCGCCAAAGCTGTAAGGAATGGTTCCAAGTTTGATACCTACACAAGTGCATTAATTCTATTCGGAAATAGCATTCCTGGATTTGTGCTTGCAGTGCTTCTTCTCGCCATGTTTGGACCTGGGGAATCTGCGATGATTCACCTTTTCCCACTAGGAGGTCTTCATACAACAGGGGATCCATATCTTGAAATGTCATTTTTTGGAAAAATAATTGATAACATAAGGCATTTAATTGCACCTATTATATGCCTGAGCATAGGAAGTTTTGCCGTTCTAACAATGCTTACTAAAAACAGCGTGCTTGAAGAAGTTCATCAGTTATACGCAGTCGCTGCAAGAGCAAGAGGGTTGTCAGAAAAAAAAGTTCTCTATAAGCATATTTTAAGAAATTCACTTATTCCACTTATAACAGGATTCCCATCTAGCTTTATGATGATGTTTTTTACTGGATCTCTGCTTATAGAAAAAATATTTAATTTACAGGGGATGGGACTTTTGGCATACACGTCTGTAATGTCTAGAGACTTTCCCATTATAATGAGCAGTCTTTTTATTTTTACAACGCTGGGATTACTTGCACAATTACTTACGGATATTTGCTATGTGATTGTCGATCCACGAATCAGTTTTTCAGGTAGTAAATCTTAACAGAAATATATATGGATAATCAAAGATGAAAATTAGTCCGGAACTAAAAAAGAAATTTTTAAAATTTAAGAAGAATCGCAGAGCTTACTATAGCATGATCATTCTCTTGATTCTTTTCCTGATTTCTCTACCTGCAGAATTACTATTTAATAATAAACCAATAATAATGAAACTCGATGGGCAATACTTCTTTCCTGTTTTTCAAGCATATACCTTCAAAGACCTTGGCGGTGAATCGAATCTTCATGTAAATGACTACAGAACTCAAAGCTTTAAAGACTTCTTAGAGGGGAAAAGTCAATATGTCAATCCAAAACTGCTCTTCGGTAATGATAATGAGAATATTGACTGCAGAAAAACTGAAAACATTGATAAAGATCTCATAATCGGAAAGAAAACAACGGCTGGCAAAAAAAGAGAGTACTGGATGATTTGGCCTCTGGTGAAATATAACCACAAGGCAAATACCGATAAACCAAAATGTGGGCGCACTGCTCTTGCTAGTCCTTGGGATACCTATGTTGAAAAAAATGAAAAGGTCTATACATCTAAAAATGGGAAATATATTGAGTCAGATAAGGAGTATTATATCATCAAAAAAGGTGCTGTTATGGACGGACACTACCTTGGTACAGATGGTCACGGAAAAGATGTTCTTGCAAGGATTGTTTATGGATTCAGAGTATCAATGCTCTTTGGACTTGGACTCGCAATCTCAGGAACTATTATTGGTTCTTTTCTAGGAGCATTGCAGGGATATTTTGGTGGATTAGTTGACCTTATAGGACAGAGAATGACAGAACTTTGGAGTTCGATGCCAAGGCTCTTTTTGCTAATTATACTTAGTAGCTTTTTGGCAAGAAAAGCAAATCTTACAGAAATGCAGCAATTTCTCATTCTTTTTGGAATATTAAATCTGACAGCATGGATGGGGATGGCATCTCACATGAGAGCACAATTTCTTCAAGCAAGAAATCTTGAATATGTAAAGGCTGCCAAATCACTCGGTGTTTCCAATTTTAAGATTATGTTAAGGCATATTCTTCCAAATTCATTAACTCCGATCGTAACATTCTTCCCGTTCAGTATTCGTGGAGGAATTATGGCTCTTACAAGTTTGGATTTTCTTGATCTGGGAGTTAAATATCCTGCTCCAAGCTTAGGAGATCTTCTTGCTCAGGGACAGTTAAATCTGGATGCATTATGGATCTTGCTTCCAACTGTCACAGTATTATCGCTAATGCTCGTGCTCTTGACTTTTGTAGGTGATGGAGTACGTAATGCATTTGACCCCAGACACAAAGGATAGGAATATTTAGATGTTACTTGAAGTTAAAAATCTGAAAACACATTTTAAAGTCGGCGAAAATGGCGAGTTTACAGCAAAAGCTGTCGACGGTATAAATTTAAAAATAGAGGCAGGTAAAACCCTAGCAATCGTAGGCGAGTCTGGATGTGGAAAATCACAGACTGCATTTTCCATAATGCGTCTCCTCGAAAAAAATGGTTATAATTCTCCTGAATCTGAAATCCTCTTTGAGGGTGAAAACCTACTCAACAAGCCTGAAGAAGAGATGACGACAATGCGTGGAAATAGTATTGCAATGATCTTCCAGGAACCAATGAACTCCCTAAATCCACTTTATAAAATCGGAAACCAATTATGCGAACCATTAATTCTACATCAGAAGCTTAAAAGAAAAGAAGCAAGAAAGAAAGCTGTGGAACTTCTTCAACTTGTTGGGATACCAGCTCCCGAATCACGGCTTGACAATTATCCACACGAAATGTCTGGCGGTATGAGACAAAGAGTTATGATCGCAATGGCACTGGCATGTAAACCGAAACTACTTATTGCCGATGAGCCAACTACTGCTCTTGACGTAACAATCCAAGCACAGATATTAGGTCTCATAAAAGATCTACAGAAGGAAACAGGGATGGCAATAATGCTAATTACGCACGACATGGGGGTTGTCAACCAAATGGCTGACGATGTCTGTGTTATGTATGCTGGTAAGGTTGCAGAATATGGAAGCAGAAATGACATATTTACTAATATGCAGCACCCATACACAAGACGTCTTCTCGAATCCATTCCAAATAATTCAGATATCAAATATAAACTTAATACGATTCCTGGCCGTGTCCCGAGTGCAACAGATTTCGCAGAATCAGGATGCCGCTTCGCTGCTAGATGTATTGAAAAACTGGATCAATGTGATTCAGTAAATCCGCCACTCTACAACTGTCACGATACTGGTGCACACTTTGCATTTTGCCACCTGATGAATCCTGAATTTAAAGGTGACAGATCAAAAGCTACAGGCAAAAAGCAGAGAGATGAAAAGCCTTCTGCAGAAACACGTGAAGAGCTTCTGGCTGTAAAGAATCTGCATGCTCACTTTCCTGTAAAAAAAGGATTACTTCAGAGGGTCGTCAATACTGTAAAAGCCGTTGATGGTATAAATATTGAAATAAAACGTGGCGAAACATTAGCTCTGGTCGGTGAGTCGGGTTGCGGAAAAACAACTGCAGGGCAAAGCATTCTGCGCCTCCTCGATGAAGCTAAAGGGGAGATCGTTTTTAACGGTCAAAATATACTCAATATGAACAAGAAAAATCTAAGGTCTATGAGAAAATATATGCAGATTGTTTTTCAGGATCCCGTATCTTCTCTCTCGCCTAGAATGAAAGTAGGTGAAATTATTGCTGAAGGATTAACCGTGCATTTCCCTAAAATGAAAAGAAAAGAGAGAAATGCGAAAGTCGCAGAAGTGCTGGATATTGTCGGCTTGGATCCAAAATTAGTCAATAGATTCCCTCATGAGTTTTCTGGAGGACAACGACAGAGAATCGCAATTGCACGTACACTGATATTGGAACCTGAATTTATTGTCCTTGACGAACCGACGAGTGCTCTGGATGTATCAGTCCAGGCGCAAATACTCAATTTGCTTGAAGAGGTTCAGATCAAGAAAAATCTCGCTTATCTCTTTATCACTCATGACCTTGGAGTTGTTGAGTATATCTCTGACTATGTTGCTGTAATGTATCTAGGGAAAATTGTTGAATATTCCACCACAGAGGAGCTATTTAAAAATCCTAAACACCCATATACAAAAACTCTCCTTGACGCAGTTCCACGCATAGGCGGAGAACAGAAAAACTTTAACAAGATCGTAGGCGATGTCCCTTCCCCAATGAATCCCCCTGATGGATGTCACTTCAATCCTAGATGTCCAATTGCTCAAGATTTATGTAGAGAAAAATATCCAATATTAGAAGAAAAGCAGAATGCAAAAATAGCATGCCATTTTGTGAAATAAAACTTATGCAGAATAAAGAGCATATTAATTATATGTATCGGAACCTGTCCACGATAAATAAATAATCAAATAAATAAATAGGAGCGAATATGAAGAGAGTTGAAAAACGCTATTAATCTGTTTATTACTGGTCACTTTGAATAGATCATTACTGGCCGACTGACCAAACTGGGGGGAATTCAAGCCACACCTTCTCTGTAGCCAGTGAACCTGAAATTGAACTGGAAGCGCCAATTGCATACACCTACTCCTGCCTGGCCCAAGAGCCAGAATAAACTTCGGTTCGATTTAGCCCTGCGATTAGTAAGGATCGTGTCTATTTTGGTTCGGATGATGGGTATATATACCAGAGCTCTCTATGAGTACCGTTCCGGAAACTGTTCAAACATTCAGGCAGCATTCATTAATGGTCAAAGGAAGTAATCCATTGAAGTGGGTCGCAGCATCCGGAATCACCGGTTTGAGTAAGCTGAGTGTTGACCTTCG
>JAUUYH010000260.1 GCA_030590505.1 Kiritimatiellota bacterium | reverse complement strand
CGCTTGCGGTATATATACATTAAAGCTGCGAATAATATAACATATTATCGCAGCTTTAAAAGTATCTATTTATTGAATAATAGAATTAAGCTTAGTTGCATAATTTTCCATACGATAAATTCACTGAATTTATAGAAAGAAAAAAAGCAATTGTACTTATCTCGCGTAATACTCAATAACACGCATCACTTCAGCGGTACATGGAATCTCTTCTGCAAGAGGTTCACGTCCAAGTGTTACCTTGCACTGTTCCATTTCTACTTCTAAATAAGCAGGAACTGTGCAGTTTGTGTTTTTTGCGATATTCGCAATTGATGGAGATTTATCACTGCTGATAGTGATAACCTGTCCAGGTTTTATTTTGTATGATGAACGGTCAACAATCTTTCCATCAACCTTTACATGACGATGATTGACAAACTGTTTTGCTGCAAAAATAGTAGGAGCAAGGCCACTACGATAAACAAGAGCATCTAGTCTCTGTTCTAGGTTTTTGAGAAGTTTTTCGTTTGTGAGTCCTTCACCTTTCTTCGCTTTCTGATAAGCGAGACGAAGCTGTTTTTCTGATACAGCATAGAATGTTTTGAGTTTCTGTTTCTCAATAAGAAGTTCTCCGTAAGTAGAGAGTTTCTTTTGGAATCCTCTTGCGGTTCCACCAGCCGGATATGGCCTTTTTACACTTGGACATTTTGGGCTGCCCCAAATACAACTTCCTACACGTCTACACAATTTATGTTTTGCCCGATCTTTCATATTCCTTTCCTTTTTTAATAGGTTAAAGCATAACTTTTATGCTCATATTCAAGCAGAAACGGCGTCGGTCCTATAATGGAACCACTCCTGCAAAACGATAGCCCTAGGGCCGTAAAGAGCCACCAACTTAATCGTATATTGAATCTATGCAAGCTCCAAAGCTCTTTTTAGGCATTTTTTTTAACATACTCGGCAAGATCGTGCTATACTTTGCACGGATGGAATCTTAACATTTTCTTTAAACTTAATTTAGCTAGCAAAAGAAAGACAAGATATCTACCGCTTGCGGTATGATCAGTATGTCATGTTGTTATTTTCAACAAATTATTTCATCGGAAGTCGTTTACTGCCCTTTACCATCATTTCCCAAAGGTTGCCACGATATCCCATTTTTCGCAAAATCTGTATTCCCGAATCCATGGAATTAGGTGGATAGACGCAGTGTTTAATGCGTGCAAGGGTTGAATCAAGATACTCTTCTAGCCATTTGCGATCCAATTTAGGGGAAAAGTAGTATGTTGGATTGAGAATATCACTATTTTCAGAGATAATATCTTCTTTTATGGCAATTTTGTATAATGGTGTACCTGGCAGAATTCTAATTCCGAGAAAAACAAAAGAGACAGACATATCAAGTTTCTTTATATTTTCAACGCCCTCCTGCGCACTCTTTTCAGTCTCTCCAGGGCCGCCCATCATAAAATAGTTGGCAACTGCAATCTTCTGCTCTGCAAAAAGCTCATTACATCTCAGAACATCATCCATGTTGAATTTTTTGCCAATTGCCTTAAGGGTCGCATCACTCGTTGCATCTGGTCCGAGTTCAACGGAGTGAAGTCCGGCGCCAATCAGACGCTTCACTGTTGCTCTATTGAGCATAGAATCAGGCTGAAAGAATGCAGTCCATGGGATATTGAGTCCGCTCTTTTCAATTGCCTCGATAATCTTCAGATATTCACCGTTGGCATCATTAAATACCGAATCAGTAAAAAAGATAAAATCGGCCCCGTGCTCATCTTTTAGAATTTTCATCTCTTGCACAACATCGTCAGGATCCCGGCTTCTTAAATTGCGACCTTCAAGAAACGGATAGGTACAGTAAACGCAGTTATTCAGGCATCCCCGTTTTGTCTGCAGCGGCAATATCGATCCTGCTCCCCTGTAGTAGATGCTAAGCGGTTTATCCGTAATTTCGTTATCAGCAAAATAATTTGTGCCTTTGATATTTCGCCCTAAGAGGCCGCTATCTGTGGAGTGTAGCACTCTCTCTTTTATGGGGGTTCCTGCTGAAATTGCATCGACAAGTTCAAGAACTAAGCGTTCACCCTCCCCAGCGACTCCGTAATCAGCACCTGTAAAAGTTAAAATTTCTTCTGGCATTATTGAAAAGCCCGAGCCCCCCATTATCACCGGTATGCCTGGTTGCATCTTGCGAACTTCGCAAATAATCTTTTTAGGTATATCAAGAAAGGTCTCCTCTTCAAGAATAT
>JAUUYH010000235.1 GCA_030590505.1 Kiritimatiellota bacterium | reverse complement strand
GCTTCACTGGATTTAGGTGTATATAACGGGATAATTTATTTTTGTATAGTTCTGTTTCAACCAACTGAGCTTTGTATCTTCCCTGAAACAAGTGCCCACTCTTATAATATTTTTTATTCATTGATAAGGTGAAGGACGTATTGAAGGACTGCATAAATTTACCTAAATTTGCATGACTGGTTTTTAAAAATAGATGATAGTGATTAGGCAACAGGCAGTATGAATATATAATTACGTCATACAAATCTGCGTATTCCGCAAGTTTTTCAAGAAAAAATATATAATCTGAATCAGAAAAAAATACCTGTTCACGACGATTTCCTCTGTTCATTACATGATAACTAGCATTAGGATATTCGATTCTTGTTGCTCTTGCCATTACATATACCTCATTATAGTAAATGTGAAATATAACTCAATTTTTACTTAATGCAAAGAGAAAAACACAAAAACTAAAGTTTGACCCCCATTTTTCTAGAGACGGCCTACTCGAGCGAAGCGACAGAACTGCGAAGCAAGTTAACCCGTTTATCAATGCGAATTACGCAGATTAAAAGTTTCAAGTTACGTAACGTTTAATCAATGCCCGCATTGGAATGCGGGGCTCCCAGCATAAGATCCAAGAGGATAGGTTGATTATCACTTAAAAAGGATGCATCAATAGATAATTTTAAATATCGCTTTCAGCGAAAAATGTGGAATTTGTAACTTTCCTAGCCTAGATGCTTTGCATCAAGACTAGGCTATGTTAAACATCTGCTTCGCAGAAGGATCGGAGGCCCAACTCAGCATTTGACGGAGAAGGAACGAGAAGGGGCGGGTTCAATGTCGGGGGGGTGCTTTTTTATGGTCGATAATTGCTGCAACTGGACTTTACTGGGAGGATGGGAATCGAAATGAAATTGATATTGCTCGCAGAAGTATACCGCAAGCGGTAGATCTCTTGTTTTTCTTTTGCTAGCTAATCAAGTTTAAGGGAAATGTTAAGATTTCATCCGTGCAAAGTATAAAATATTTTTGGGATTTGAACGTTGCAACTGTGATGAAATATGATAAGTTCCAATATAAATATTATGCGTAAAAAAGAGACATTTAGGGAAAAAGGTTAAATTATATGAAAATTCTAGTTACAGGTGGTGCGGGATTTATAGGTTCAGCGGTTATACGGCATCTTATTGAAAATACAAAATATAGCGTGGTGAATGTTGATAAGCTTACCTACGCTGGTAATACTGAATCACTTAAATGTATATCCGATAGCGATCGCTATGCATTTGTTGAGGCTGATATCTGTGACCAGAAGAAGATTGCTGAAGTTTTTGAGGTACATCGCCCTGATGCTGTAATGCATCTTGCGGCTGAATCTCATGTTGACCGCTCTATTGACGGGCCTTCTGAATTTATTGAAACCAATATTGTTGGTACATTCTCAATGCTTGCCTGTGCAAAGAATTACTGGGATGCTCTTGATGATGAGGGGCGGGCGGATTTTAGATTTCACCATATCTCCACTGATGAAGTGTATGGTTCTCTCGGAGATGAAGGGTTGTTTACAGAGACAACTCCGTACGATCCGCGTTCTCCGTATTCTGCAAGCAAAGCTTCATCCGACCATCTTGTTCAAGCGTGGTTTCATACATACGGGCTACCAGTGCTGATTACAAATTGTTCTAATAATTACGGCCCGTATCATTTTCCTGAAAAACTTATCCCGCTTGTGATTCTAAATGCACTTGACATGAAACCGCTTCCGATTTATGGGAAGGGCGATAATATAAGAGATTGGCTCTACGTTGAGGATCATGCAAAAGCGATTTTAACAGTTGTAGAAAAAGGTGTCCCTGGTGAGACGTACAATGTTGGGGGTCGAAATGAACGTACCAATCTTGAGGTTGTAGAGGCAATTTGTGATACTTTAGACAAGTTGAAGCCTGCGAAAGACGGAACTGTATACAGGGATCTGATTACATTTGTAAAGGATCGCCCTGGACACGATATGCGTTATGCGATTGACGCAACAAAACTTGAAGATAAGCTTGGCTGGCAGGCTGAAGAGGATTTTGACAGCGGTATAGCTAAAACTATTCAGTGGTATCTTGATAACGAGTGGTGGTGGAAGCCTATTCGAGAAAAGAGTTACGCTGGCGAGAGACTTGGACACTAAAGTACTTGGATTTTCTTATTCACTTTTGTTACTTCGTGTGGAGGCGAGACGCGTCCGAATTCACAACCGAGACGGTTATGCTACATTAGCGGCAAGCCACGTTTTTTAAGCTTAACGGTTACAGTGGCGCGCGTTTTTTTGTTAATATAAGTGTTGTAGCAATATATACAGAAAGAGTTCCGCAAATCAGAACGGTTGCGATAATCGCAGATATAATTTCCCATGGTATTGGTGCTCTTGCGGAAATAAGTGCGGAAATAGCAGAAATTGCAGCAGCAGATCCTCCTATAAAGATTCCGGCAAGAATAACAAAAAGATGCTCTACGGTGATTATGGCAGTAATCATTTTTCGACTGTATCCAATGGCAGACATAATTGCAAGCTCCCTTTCTCGCTCTAAGATGTTCCGAATTACCACAATCCCGAATCCTGTAGCACCGAGAATGACTCCGAGGCCTCCGAGTATGAGAAAAATTGTAAGATATGTATTTTCTACTTTGAGGAATCGGTTAACTCTATCAGGGCATCTCTCAATTTTGACGCCTAGTTTTGAGAGCCCAGCTTTCAGTGCCTTACTCATCTCCTCTGAGATGTTGGCTGGGCACGCAATTAACAGAGCTTGTGTTCCTTGATTTGATGGGTAAAGTTTCTTAAAAGCTTCTATTGGTATCAGTACATATCCTTGAAAAACAGACGGTGAGATTCCGCCAATGAAATTAAGTTTAAAGGCCTCTCCATTTTCATCATTCATAGCCATTGTGCTGCCTATATTTTTCCCGAGAATCCATATAATGACATTGGTGTCTGCTACAGAAGGAACAGGTATATCTGTTTTTGATGAAAAAGATGTTTTTTTATTTAACAGCCACGGATTTGTCGCGTTAATGCCATTGGCAAGAGATGTAAACGTAAATGATTTACGCTTTGCGAGTTTCGCAAAATTAACCCCGAGTATCGCTGGATCTTCGACCCGATTCAGGTTAAGGCAACTTGCATCACTACCACCATGCATTGGCATCTGAAGAAATTGGACCTTGTTGAACAGTTCATGCGGTAAATTGTAGGCGTTTTGC
>JAUUYH010000066.1 GCA_030590505.1 Kiritimatiellota bacterium | reverse complement strand
GCTCTTTTGTTAAATTAATCAATTCAATCCATATAGGTTCATCTTTCTGTTTTGCTTTTATGCAAATTTCATTAACATACAACCCAGGTGCAAGACGCTTATGAAAAGTTTCTGCATTTAAGAATAAACATATTATCCATAATAATGAAACACTAATTATTTTTTTCATTTTCCCCTCTTTTTATTGAGACTGACGTAGGGACAGGTTGATAGTGACTCGAATCTTTGTCTTAATCATTGTCTGACTCTTTGCCTTAATCTTAGTCTTAATCTTTGTCCTAATCTAACTTGCCCAGCAAAACCAAAAAGGGTCGAGGTTGAAAAGCTTATTTTTGAACCTCAATAGTCTTCTTTTCTTTATTATCCTCATTACTCTGTTTTTTAAGTTTATCAATTGAGAGCCCTAGTCCGAAAGTCAATGTTAAAATAAGGACAATTGTTAATGTTATACTTGTAATAATATTGATAATATATGCAATTATAGCTTGCCCCAAGTCGCATGAATAGACCATTTTTATAAAAATTGCGGGCACAAAAATTAAGCCTGCAAGGCCGAGAAGGGGATGAAGTAAGGACAAACCTCCGATTACAGCACCGCCGAGCCAGGCAATCAGTAGTGAAGCAACAAATGCTTTTCCAAAACTGCGATTACTGATATTTGCGACCTTCGCACCCATCATCATACAGAAGATATTAAATAGCCAGAATACAAAAAGTATCCCTAATATAATAAAAATCACTATTCCTATTCCCGCACCTGCTATAATCTCCGGATACTCTGCGAATTTTTCCATGATCTTCCTCCTTAATTGTTGTTATTTGTTATAACCTTTGTTACGAATAATGCGATAAAACTTATAATAAATCCTATTACAATATTCAGGAACGGTAGCGGGATAGTGCTGGAACATATACATATAACCAATGTTATAGATCCCCATGCTAATCCTGAATGCCCCTCCATCTCTGCAGCCTTGGCAATAATCACCACTGCCGAAATCAAAATAATTAAACTGAACATATCTTCCTATTCCTTTGCATTTCTGTTTTCTTCCATGCATTCTTGAATATACTCATTGTAATCTTTGCGGTCTGTAACTATAATACCAGAAGATTGCGGATTTGTCAAAGTGTAAAAATATTACTAAATTACACTCCAAAATATCCAATTACTTTTATAGAAAGCAGATACGGGAGATACACTCGTCAAAATTTTCCTGGCCGCTGAGAATGCCTATCTCTACACGCATAAAAAGTACAGGGATATCACGACGGTCTAGGCGGGGAAAGCGCACCGCATCTTTTTCCGTTGTAACAATCATCTGAGCTCCGGCCTTTTTTGCTCGATTTATAAAGTTGATAATCTCTTGCTGATTGTAACGGTGATGATCTACAAAACGTTCTTTATAGACAATCTCTGCATCAAATCGTAGGAGAAAATCTTCAAAACTCTGTGGATTTGCAATCCCGCTGAGAGATGCAATTTTTTTCCCTTTAAGAGTCTCAAGAGGCTGTTGTTTTCCTTTGGTATAGACATCTTCAAGATATTTAGGTTCATGGCAGCACTCAATAATTTCAGCTCGTCTGTTATGTTTGCTCAAGAAGGTTTTGATATGGCGCAGATGCCTACCACCATTGGATTTAGTTAGGAATATATAGTCAGCACGACGTATGTTTTTTATCGGTTCACGAAGCAGTCCGCGTGGTAAAACATGGTGATTATGAAAAGGCTGGGTTGAGTCAACAAGTACAATGTTCAGTCGTGGTTTAAGATTAAGGTACTGGAATCCGTCATCAAGAATCAAGGTGTCAGACTCAAATTCTGAAATAGCATAGAGGCCGGCTTTAACACGATCCTTATCTACAAGAACAATCACGTCCTTCAAGTTGGATGCTAGCATATACGGTTCATCGCCCGCATTTTCAGAGTTTAATAGTAGGTTTTTGCCATCGGAAACCACTCGAGGAGGTACTTCATGGCGTTTAGATGAGAATTTTGATTTTAGCTTTTCCCATGCCGATCTGTCTTTACTACGATATCCACGACTCAAGATAGCGACGCGTCTGCCTTTTTGACTTAATATCTTTGCAAATACTTCCACGACTGGGGTTTTGCCTGTGCCGCCACAAGTTAAGTTCCCGATACTTACAACAAGACACCCCAGAGCTTTATTACGAAATACTCGTTTATCATAGATCCAGTGGCGAAACTGTACGATGCGCCTGTAAACTCTTGAAATTATAAAAAGCACTCCTCGTGTGATCTTATCACCACGGGAATAGCGTTTCTCATTTATAATCTCAAGAAAATACTGTTCTAATTTTTCACCAAGTTCATTAAAATCCATAAAAGCTCCGATTCGTATAGCAAAATTCAAAGGCTGAATATACATTATATTTGAACTGCATACAAGAGGAATAGATTTTTTTTGTCTAGTTTAAATTTTCAACGGAAATGTCTCAGTGACTTCAATTTGTATTTATGAGATTAATGTGCAGTTAGAAAAATCATGATCTTTCATTATACGCTTCTCGATTGTCTCCTTGTAAAATAAAAGTTTTACTGCATATTATTGTTAATATAAAAATATAAGAGTCGTGCGAAATTCGTAAAATTGCGGTAAATTGTTGTTTTAAACGATTTACATTCAGGCATACCGCAAGCGGTAGAGGTCTTGTCTTTCTTTTGCTAGCTAATTAAGTTTAAAGAAAATGCTAAGATTTCACCCGTCGCTAGTATAAAGATGTCCGAACTACGAGTACCTCGTCAATTTTAGACATTTCGCATAAGTAAATTACAATCTATTTGAGGGAAACGATAAAAATGAAACGTGAACTGATTAAAGATATTTTAAAGAGTAGTAAATTTGATATAGCGGTAACTGTCGGAGGCTGGCTACGAACACGACGCGATTCGAAAGGCGGCTTCTCATTTCTTGAAATAAATGACGGCTCATGCTTTGCAAACCTTCAGGTTATTGCAGATAACTCGCTCTCAAATTATGCAACTGAAATAGAGAAATTATACCCTGGTAGCAGTCTATCAGTAACAGGGCAGTTGGTGGAATCGCCGGCAAGTGGTCAGAGCGTTGAACTTAAAGCTGAAACAATTAAGGTATTTGGCTTTTGCGATCCTCTTGAATATCCGATAGGTAAACAACGAGTCTCTTTTGAAAAACTTCGCGAGATTGCCCATCTGCGCCCGAGAACAAACTCATTCGGTGCTGTAACTAGAGTACGCAACAATCTAGCATTTGCCACTCATAAATTCTTTCAGGAGAAAAATTTCTTTTACATTAATACACCGATTATAACGGCAAGCGATTGTGAGGGGGCAGGCGAAATGTTCCGTGTCTCAACGCTTCCGGCAGACAACCCGCCAGTTGATGATAATGGAAATGTTGATTACACTCAGGACTTCTTCGGCAAGAAGGCAAGTCTTACAGTCAGCGGTCAGCTTGAAGGGGAGACGCACGCTTGCGCACTTGGCAATATATACACATTTGGTCCAACATTCAGGGCGGAAAACTCCAATACGCGGCGACATCTCGCTGAGTTCTGGATGATTGAGCCCGAGATGGCATTTGCCGATCTTAATGATGATGCGAATCTCGCAGAAGAGTATTTGAAATATCTATTCAACTACGTACTTGAAAATAGTAGTGAAGATTTGGGATTCTTTAATCAGCGCATAGAGAAAGGTATTATTGAAAAACTTGCGAAACTCGCAGAAAGTAAATTTGAAAGAATTTCATATACGGAAGCAATTGAGATTCTCAGGAAAGCTGATGCAAAGTTTGAATACACCCCGGAATGGGGAGCAGATCTACAGTCTGAACATGAGCGTTATCTTGCTGAAACATGCTTCGGCACACCTGTAATTGTGTTGGATTATCCCAAAATAATCAAACCATTTTATATGCGCATGAATAGCGATGAAAAAACTGTCGCGGCAATGGATGTACTCCTGCCTAATGTTGGCGAGATTATCGGAGGTAGCCAGCGTGAAGAGCGACTTGATGTACTGAATGCAAGAATCGATGAGTGCGGCAACAATCCTGATGACTACTGGTGGTACTGCGAACTTCGCAAATTCGGAACAGTTCCACATGCTGGGTTTGGGCTCGGATTTGAGAGAATTGTTCAGTTCTGTACTGGAATGCAGAATATTAGAGACGTAATTCCGTTTCCAAGAACCCCGAATAATGTAGAATTTTAAAGGCAATATGATACAGAGCAGTGCAATTGGAATATTTGATTCAGGGCTTGGTGGTCTGACAGTCTTTGCTGCGGTAAAAGAGCGTATGCCGAATGAAAATATCATCTATCTTGGTGATACTGCCCGGGTTCCTTATGGAGATAAATCCCCAGAGACAGTTCTACGGTTTGGATATGAAAATGCTCAGTTTATGATTGAGAAAAATGTAAAACTTATTATCATAGCATGCAATACGGTCTCATCATTGGCAATCTGTGGCATACGGCAATATTTCACTGAAAACAATATAAAAATTCCGATTATCGGAGTTCTGGAAGCCGGAGTAGAAGCTGTCGTACAGCAGAATATTGCGAATCTCGCAGTTATCGGCACACGCGCAACCATAAATAGTAATGCATACCGTTGCGAACTTCGCAAAAAAGCCAATTCAATATCAGTGCGAACTATTGCCTGTCCTCTCTTTGCTTTAATTGCTGAAGAGGGATTGGGAAATCATAAAATTGCGAATCTCGCAATCGATATATATCTGCAGGAACTTCGCACCAATCCGCCAGACGCACTGCTACTCGGGTGTACCCATTACCCGCTCCTGATAGATGCACTGCAGAAATATCTACCCGAAAATGTTAAGATTATTGACAGTGCACACGCAGTTGCGAATCTCGCAGAAAAATATATGTCAGAACATAACTTAAATAATCCAATAACCGAAAATGGCAAAGAGGCGTTCTATGTAACAGACTCCCCAGAAATATTTGCCGCACAGGCAGAGAAATTTCTCGGAAGGGCACTACAAAATGTCCAAAAAACTGTCATTGATAATGCGGGATTATGAGTCAGATGTCAGATGTCAGATGTCAGATGTCAGAGGTTAGGAGAGTACACCGGAGCCAAATAGGTAACCGTTAAGCTTGGAAAAAGTGGCTTGCCGCGAATGTAGCATAACCGTCTCGGTTGTGAATTCGCTCGGTGGCGTCTCGCCTCTAACGAAGTATAAAAGAGAATAAGAAAATTCAAGCTTAACAGTTGCCCAAATAGTTTATTTAACTATAGCATTCCCTTTAAAGCGCATATCAATAATTGTTGCTTTTGGCTTCTCGATATTAATTCTCTGAAGAACATTTTTTAGCATTCCAAGTTTATATTCTAAATCATTGTGGCTCAGGTAAAGGTTATATCTTTTCCGGTATGCTGGAATATAAATCCCCATATTAAAATATTTAGGATTACTTAAACTGATTCTGGAGATCTGCATGTTTGGAATGATATTTGATGAAATATCAATCAGTTTTATGGCAGGTAGTACCTGTTTAAGCTCTTTTCCCGTTTCAACCTCCGATGGAGTCGCACGAATTCCAGTTACAATAGGTAGTTGTGGGTCAAGGTCGATGCATGACGTTTTAAACATTATCATTCCGTGTTTATCAATCACTTTTACAGGATCATTCGCACTATTGGGTTTGTTGCCGTACAAAAACGCAATAGGTATCCGCTCATTAATATCGATTAAAAGTGTATCAGGCAGAATTCTTGAAATAGAGACCGACTCTATGCTTGCTTTCTCTGCAAGTTGATATCGCTTCTCTGCCAGATCAACCGCAAAGATATTCGTTGTGCCAGGCGTGATTCCCAAAATATTGTTGACCTCTTTGTCTTTTGAATTCCACCAACCACCACTACGAACCACGACTTTTTTAATAATGAAATGTGCATTCTGATTAAAAAGTGAACGATATGAGAACCATAAAAAGAGAAATATCAGAGCAAGTATTATCATAAATGCCGAACCGAGCATTCCTAAGCGAAAACCCGCATTTTTTGTTATGTTCTTCTTACGTGCTGTTGTCTTTGTTTTTGTCTTTGCCATTATTTTTTATCTTATTAATAAATTTATTGAAACGAAGCCTATAATCTAACTTAATACACGAAAGATGCAAGCATAAGCTTGAACTACTGTAAATAATTCTCATTTTTTCACTTTATCTTTGTAAGAGAGCAAAGTAGAGGTATATTCTTTTTCTGTTTTTATTGACGCCATATCTGTAATTGGTATTGTGCGACATAAGAATTGGTGACAAATGAGAGATAATATAAAAATAAAGGGATCTATAATGAGTGAAGATATTAAGAACAACAGCGATGTCGCTGCAATTAACGAATTGCAGGAAACTTATGTTAAAATAAAAGAAGAGATGGCACGTGTCATTCACGGACAGGAAGATGTAATTCAAAAATTGATTATATGCATACTTTCAGGCGGACATGGTCTGCTTATGGGGGTGCCTGGACTTGCAAAAACACTTATGATTCATACTCTCTCTGAACTGATGTCACTTGATTTTAGTCGTATTCAGTTTACGCCTGACCTCATGCCTTCTGATATTACCGGTACAGATATTCTTCAGGAGACTGATCAGCCAGGAAAAAGAGCATTTGAATTTGTGAAAGGTCCAGTATTTGCTAATATTATTCTAGCTGATGAAATTAACAGAACGCCACCGAAAACTCAGGCGGCACTTCTACAAGCAATGCAGGAACACGAAGTAAGTGTTGTTGGACGTACCTTTAAACTTGATGAACCGTTTTTTGTGCTAGCCACACAGAACCCTATCGAACAGGAGGGGACATATCCGTTGCCAGAAGCGCAGCTCGATAGATTTATGTTCTTTATTAAAGTTGCTTATCCTTCGCATGATGAAGAGCTGGCAATTGCAAGAACAACTACTGGGGGCGGCAAGGTTACAATCAATAAAATTATTGACGGTGCTGAAATTATAAGATATCAAGAGCTTGTCAGGCGCGTGCCAGTACCTGATCACATCTATGAATATGTAGTAAAATTGGTGCGCCAGACTCGACCCGGAGCAGAGGATTCACCGGCATGGGTCAAGGATCTTGTAACATGGGGTGCAGGCCCGCGTGCAGTACAGTACCTAATTGTCGGAGCGAAAGCACACGCAGTTTTGAGCGGCAACTATCTTGTAGGACAGGAGGATGT
The DNA here is from genome assembly GCA_030590505.1 of Kiritimatiellota bacterium. GTDB lineage: Bacteria > Verrucomicrobiota > Lentisphaeria > Victivallales > JAADHT01 > JAUUYH01. Next base: position 4,870 of record JAUUYH010000066.1, on the reverse strand, counting down.
TAATGCAATTGCAAATGAGGTCTTGACGCATCGTATTCTACTTAGTTTTCACGCAGAAACTGAAGGTGTCACTTCTGAAGATATCGTGAAGAGGCTACAGGACGAGTTGAATAATTAATTTCTATTTCACGAACGTTTTTCACAATTTACAATATTATATAAATGAGCAATATAGATCACAATTTAGTCGAACCGCAAGTCCTTGCAAAATTGTCAAAACTTGATGTAAGGGCACGTGGAGTCGTAGAGGGAAGTTTTTCTGGGATGCACAAGAGCCCCCATAAGGGATCAAGCGTAGAGTTCGCTCAATATCGTAAATATGTACCCGGGGATGATATAAATAACCTTGACTGGCGTGTCTATGCAAAGACAGACCGGTTCTACATCAAAGAGTTTGAAGCTGATACAAATCTAAGATGCCACCTGATAGTTGATTCAAGTGGATCAATGGGATATGAAGGGAAAAATGGTTCAAAACTTGATTATGCCCGAAAGCTGGCTGCGACATTCGCACAACTTTTGATTCAACAGGGTGATACAGTAGGACTTCAGTGTTTTGCTGAAAATATGGTACATGATATCCCTGCAAGGGGTAGTGCCAAACACCTTGGAACAATATTTACACTCCTATCCGAACTTCCGTCAGGGGGGGATACTCAGATTATAAGGATACTTCATGATCTGGCAGAAAAAATTCATAGAAGAGCAATGATTATTGTATTTTCTGACTGCTTTACTGATGTAGAAGAACTGCTTGACTGCTTTCAACACATGAAATTCAGGAAACATGACCTTGCCGTATTTCATATCATGGATCCAGATGAGCTGGACTTTGAATTTGACCGCTCAATAAGATTTCTCGATATGGAGTCAGCATTATCCATTGTCTCCGAGCCGTCTATGATACGCAGGGAATACCTAAATGAAGTTAAAAAATATCGTGATCGCATGAAACGAGGTTGCCGGGAATTTCACGTTGATTACAGATTTGTAAAAACATCCGATCCATACGACCAGGTACTGACAGATTTTCTCCTAGAACGGCAGAGGTAAAGGAAAATTGAGGCAGTGTAAATAAAATAACCTGCGCGAAGTGTATGGGTTATTTATGATGCCTAAGTCTTGATTGAAATTTGAAATAGAGGAATTTTTTTTGCAGGAATCTAGATCCAATAAATCAGAGTCACCGGAGACTAATCATAATTCGGGGCATGCCTCTATCCTGAAGAGTAGCAGCGGGGTGGCAATTGCCACTACCTCTAGTCGTCTTCTCGGAATGCTCAGGGATATCTTTATGGCATCGTTTTTAGGCGGTGGTGCTTTGATGTCTGCGTGGGTATTTGCATTTAGCATACCAAATCTCTTCCGTCGTCTGATTGGCGAAGGTGCATTGGGCACTGTACTTGTTCCGATGATATCACACGACCTACACAAAGATAATGGTATTCAAGATGCTCGCAAAAATTTTATACTGCTTTTTGCGATTCTTGGAATCTCTCTCTCCTTTTTCTCAATTTTTACATTTGTTGTATGCTCTCTGATTCTACCGTATTTTCATAAAGAGGTATTCAGGCTGATTATCCAGACAATGCCGATTATTATACCCTATTCGATATTTGTATGCCTCTCTGGAATAACGGCAGCTGCACTTAACAGTTTGAAAAAGTTTTTTCTGCCCGCGGCAACATCTCTGTTACTCAATATTGCACTCATTGCCACTCTTTTTCTTTTTGTTTCTGACTGTAGTGACAAACTTTCTATTCTATACGCACTCTCAGTTGCGGTTCTCGCAGCAGGAGTTCTGCAACTTATTCTTATGGTGATTTTACTTAGCAGAAGCAAACTTTTTCGTATCAGTGAACTGCCAAAAGCAATTAAAGAGAGCTTTCAACTGGTGTTTAAACGTACAAAAAATCCATTTATAAAAGAGATATGGCACCTGCTGATTCCTGGACTTATCGGGGCATCCGCGTTGCAGGTCAGTTTTCTCGTTGATCGAATCCTTGCACTCTATCTTGGAGATTGCGCAGTCGCATCTCTCTACTATAGTGATAGAATTGTATTCATAACAGTCGGTATATTTGCCGTATCACTTGGTAGTGTGCTGCTGCCGGATATGTCACGCTTTGCCGTAAAAAAAGATTACCAGGGAATGGTTAAGACTATTGAGTTTGGACTCCGCCACCTTATGTTTATCTGTATTCCAGCAATGTTTTTTACCTTTTTCTTTCGTGAAGACCTGATTAGACTTCTTTTTATGCGGGGGGAATTCGATAAAGAGGCACTAAATGCCACATCATGGGCTCTTAGTTTCTACGCATTCGGAATTCCCTTTTTTGCGTCAATAAAGGTACTCCTTTCCGGGTTCTATTCACGAAAGGATATGAAGACACCTGTCAGAATCTCAATTGCCTGCATAATACTGAACATTGTACTTAACTTAATTCTAATGTGGCCACTTCGCCAAGGCGGAATTGCCCTAGCTACAGTTATTGCGTCGGTCGTAAATAACACAGCTCTTTTAATCATCCTAAACAGAGAACTGAAAGGCTTTAGACTGCTTGCCCTCGGGGGCAGTTTCATGAAATTTGCTATTATCGCAGCAATATCGATTTTTATAGCATTATGGAGCATCATTCCTGTCAAAAAATTTCTAACAACGCACAATATCTATCCGGTACAGGGGCTTGAAATCGTGCCAGTTGCAGCTCTTTTTGGCATCTGCTATCTTCTTATTTCTGTCTTAATAATATCCAGGGAGGTCACTGAGTGGCGGACAATATTGACAAAACGAATGAGAGGATAATTACCACACTGATTGATGAACAGAGCGCGGGAAAACGACTTGATCTCTATCTAAGCACCCGATTTACCTACAACTCCAGAAACCAGTGGCAGGGTAGTATCAAAAAGGGTGAAATCATTCTAAATGGAAGAAAAACTAAAGGTTCGGCAAAACTCAGAAGTGGAGACAAAATTGAGTTTATGCCTGATTTTGATGAGCCGCAAGTAGATAAGAAATTTGAGATTATCTACGAAGATGAACACCTGCTTGCCATAAATAAAAGTGGAAATATTCCGTGTCATCCAGCAGGACCATTTTTCAAAAATACACTCTGGTACGAGCTTACAAATATTGCGAAAGTCGCAGAAAATCTTCATTTTATAAACCGAATAGACAGAGAGACATCAGGTATCGTACTTATCGGCAAAGATTCGGTTACAACTGCGAAATTCGCAGAAAAAGAGCTAATATCACGAAAGCGGTACCAAGCACTAGTTTTTGGAGATTTTTCCGATAATATAACAGCCGAAGGCTATCTCTACAGTGATACATCAATATCTCACGATAGCAGAGAGCGTGTCCGAAAAAAACGATTTTTTAGAGAAACAGAACCTAAAACTGAAGAGTTTGAAACATCAAAAACGATTTTTAGAAAAATTCGATCATTTGAATATCAAACTGCACCAAATTTAACTGATGAAATCTCTCTCATAGAGGCAGATCTTTTTACAGGTAGAATGCATCAGATTCGTGCCACACTTTGCTCGCTCGGCTACCCGTTGCTCGGAGATAAACTCTACGGCCCTGATGAATCAATTTTTCTTAGATTTATCCAAGATCAAATGACGAATCAAGATCGAGAATTGCTGATCCTTCCGCGCCAGGCACTGCACGCCACAGAGTTAGTTTTTACTCACCCGCATTCAAAAAAAGAGATAAAACTGACAGCAAAACTCCCAGATGATATGGTGATCCCCTAAATGTTGCACAACTCCCGCCTGTACCTTTGCCTCTTCCTCTTAATCTTTATCCTAATCAATATTTTTAATCATTAAAAATCCTTCCAATGCGACTATGAACTTGTCCCCCAAGTTCTTACGAAAACATCAAAGCGGAGGTCTGCACCCCCTATCTTTACCTTTTTTTTATAAAAACAGCTTGACATTACGTGGAAAATCTGACCCCTTGTTTTCCTAGAACGCAACCCACTAATTCAGGTGAAGAGGCATAAAAAAAGTGAAATAAATATCTGGAGTGGGCTTTACTTTTACATAACAGCCTCATTTTTCTGACACGGGTTCCGCTAATCCTATTTTAGCCTCATTTTTTCAACTCGGGTTCCGTCATTTTCTTCTTTTCTGCGCAGCTTTACAGCTTTATGTTCCAGCTTTATGTCATCTAAAATCTTTTGCACTTTCTTTTTTACCAGAACAGATCTTTCCTGATCTCTCAATTTGTTAACAACATCATCATCAATTAGATCGGAAAGTAACTTGAACTGTTGTTTTAGAACGTTCAAAGATTCCAGATGCGGTTTGAGTAAATGTTTTTCCTCTTCTATCACTGTCCCATATATCAAATCTAACCTATCTTCTATAGTTTTCTGCGTATCTGGCTTTACTAATGTGTACCATCTGTTGACCATATATTCTGTATCTACCATTGATCTTCGGTAGTCTGCGTTCAGTAAATTTTGAGCCATTGCAGCAATGTCTACTGCCATTCCTTGCTGGATTGAAAACGAAAAATCTTCCCAAAAAGGATATGATTCGGGCTCTGGTTCCGTTACTTTTATTTTTACTTTGATCCATTTACCATTTTCATCTTTTACATGAATCCATCTTCCATCATCTAAATGGCTAATTTTAAAATCGTCTTGACGTTGCATTCACGATTAAGGGTAAAGTCGCTGTGAGCACTGTTTGTGTAGGGCCTGGCGTGGAATATGCATGTATTTAAAGCATCTTCCATGACAGGCCCGGGCTGGGATTAGTCAGGGAAAGCAGCTAAAAAGATAAAAAATGAGTTCAAATTACTGTTTCAAAAAGTCAATAGCGGAGGTGTGACCCTTAGGATCTCTAACGG
>JAUUYH010000216.1 GCA_030590505.1 Kiritimatiellota bacterium | reverse complement strand
TCTTTGACAAAAGTGTCGGAGAGCTGACTTATGTGGCAAAGTCCATCTTGATGCACTCCAATGTCAATAAAAGCTCCAAAGGCCGTAACGTTGGTGACAATTCCCGGTAGTTCCATGCCAGGAGACAAATCGTTAATGCTGTGTACTTCTTCAGAAAAAGAGAAGAGTTCAAATTCGGGCCTTGGATCACGTCCGGGCTTTTCAAGTTCCATAACAATATCTTTTAAGGTCGGTAACCCAACTTCGCTGTCAACATATTTATTAAGCTCTATCTCACGACATAAAACTGCGTCATTAATAAACATATTTATCGTTTTACCCATATCTTTAGAGATCTTTTTAACCAATGGATATCGTTCAGGATGGACTCCAGTACTATCCAGAGGATTTGCGCCATTCGCAATTCTTAAAAAACCGGCAGCTTGTTCAAAAGTTCTTGCTCCAAGTTTTGGAACCTTTTTTAACTCAGAGCGTTTAGAGAATAGACCATTATTGTTTCTATAAGTGACAATATTCTCCGCCAACTGCACCCCCACCCCCGCCACAGAGGTGAGCAACTGCACGCTGGCAGAATTCAACTCAACTCCGACTTTATTTACAGAAAAAGAGACAACATCATCAAGAGCACATTTTAATTTTTTCTGATCAACATCGTGTTGATACTGCCCAACCCCAATTGATTTTGGGTCAATTTTTACCAATTCCGCCAGCGGATCCTGCAACCTACGTCCAATAGAGACAGCCCCTCTGACAGTAATATCGTAATCAGGAAATTCGTCTCTGGCAACTTGGCTTGCAGAATAGATTGAAGCCCCACTTTCATTGACAGAAATAACTGGCACTCCCAAATCAAGATCATTAACAAATGCCTCAGTCTCTCGTCCGCCAGTTCCATTCCCTATCGCAATCGCTTCAATCTTTTCTTTTTTAAATACTGCTCTTATTTTTTCCGCAGCACTACTCTTTTTATCAAATGGAAAAATTGTAAATGTATCCAGTAACTTACCCTGCCTGCTGAGAACAACCGTTTTACATCCTGTACGAAATCCTGGATCTATGGCAATAAGCTTTTTCTGCCCAAGAGGAGGCGCCAAAAGTAATTCGGATAAATTAGAAGAAAAAACCTCTATTGCTTTCTCATCTGCCCGCTCTACTGCGTTTTTCATTGTTTCCCTTTCCAAAGAGGGTGCAAGAACTCTTTTATAGGAATCTTCAATGGCATCTAAAATTATATTTCTTGATGGTGAATTATTATTTCTTATGATAATCCGCCTGATATTCGATACCGCACGTTCTCTATCTGGCAGGGCATGAACTCTTAGAAACCCCTCTTTTTCGCCTCTGAGAATAGCTAGCAATCTATGGGATGGTACTCTTTCCAATCGTTCCTGAAAATCAAAATAATCTTTAAACTTTATAGCTTCATCTTTTTTCTTAGCTATAACTTTTGAGGTGAATTCTGCGTACTTCGCAAACTGTTCTCTTAGCGAATTTCGAACATCTAAATCCTCACTGACCAGTTCGGCAATAATATCAGAAATGCCCTGCTTGACAGCATTCAGATCATCCAATCCTTTATCTGAATCGATAAAACTATTCAGGTCAATACGTTCGGAGGTTTGGGCAAAAATCTTCTCTGCCGGCTCTTTCAACCCCTTTTCAATTGCGACACTCGCACGTGATTTCCGTTTCGGTTTGTACGGTAAATAGATATCCTCAAGCTCTGTCAAAGTCTCAGCTTTTGCGATCTTCGCAATAAGCTCATCACTTAGCAGTTCCTGTGCTTGAAGGGATTTTAAAATAGCTTCTTTACGCTTGTCAAATTCTTGGTAAGAAGTCAAATAATCCCGAATGGCCTGAATCGCTACCTCATCAAGCGAATTTGTTCGCTCTTTTCTGTAACGGGCAATAAACGGGATAGTTGCTTTTTCAGACAGTAAATCAGCTACCGCCTGCACCTGCACCTCTCTTATCCCCATTTTTTCTGCTATTTCTTTTATATATTTCATTTTTACTCCTTTATGATACTTTGCGCGGATGAGACCTTAACATTTTCGCCTCTTCGCCTGTCCCCGAACGTAGTGACGGATTATTATCATTAGTGGGTTACGTTATACCTAAACAGCCTCAAATCTTTTTGATAGTCAGAAAGATAAGAGTTGCGGAATACGCAGATTAGGTGTTCGGAATTGATAACCGACCACCTACCTCTTTCTTAAACAGAACCCCCTTGTTTAAGGTTTTTGCGTATTTCGCAAAAAACTTAAACAAAGTTTTATCTTTTTCTCTTCTCTTAATTCGTGTAATTCGTGTAATTCGTTGTTAAAACTCTTCTCTTGTTAGTGTATCGTTAGTGTTTGTTAGTGGTTAAAACTCTTCTCTCCCTTCTTTTTTTTAGTGTTACCCACTCATTTAAGTGACAACCCCAAATTATTTTACAATTAACCCCATTAAGCCAGCAAGATAAGAGGCCTGGACAACATCAACAGTAACACCTCTCAGATTCTCAGGTGAAATTTTAATTCCATCAATTTTTGAATCCCTAAAATCAGCTCCTGAAAGTTTAGTGTGGGAAAATTCTGCTAAACTCAAGTCACATCCTCGAAACACGCAATTACGTAAATCTGCACCTTGAAAATCCGCTTCCTGAAGACCGCAGTTTATAAAATGCACAGAGGTACATTTCGAGAATCGGAAAGATGAAAAATCAGCTTTACAATCTTTTATCAAGGTGTGCTTCAAACACGAGGACGTTAAATCCAATCCAGTTAATCTGCTATCTTCCATAGAAACCCGTTCCCAGAAGGATGATTCCCATTTTGCATTGGAAAGATCACATCCTAGTAACTTACTATCTCTCATACTTAATGATTGAAACGTTGTTTCCCGAAGCAATGTCCGTTGTAAGATCACCTGATCAAAAGATATAAAACGACCTTTTCTGTTGGATTCTGAACAATCCTCAAAAAGAGCATCCTCAATAAATAACTCATCAAGAGAACCCTTAATTGGAAAAATCTGCGACTGAGCCCCACCCAGACTTTGAGGTAATCGAGGCTTCATTGGAGCTTTATTTTGATTTTTATTGTTTCTCATTCGTCTCTTTTTATTGCCATTACTTTGACTTTTTTCAACATATACTTTACGCGGGTGAAATCTTAGCATTTCGATTAAGGTTGAGTAGCCAATAAAAGAAATAGAAGATCTCTACCGCTTGCGGTATATATCATAGAACATTATATCATAAAATCAATGCGAAGTTCGCAATTTTACTTCACAATATATGCAGCTTTATAGATACAGGAATCATAAACTTCTTTATTTGCGGAATTCGCAAGTTCTTTCTCGCCTGCTTCACTAGTCGGCATAGGAAGTTTAACCATCTTAGATGCAGAGTGCTCTATGATCGACTTTATCTCTTTTCTGTTTCGGGAATATTTTTAGGGACAGGTTGATTATCATTATCCATTCAAATTTTTCTAATCCTTAAGCAAAAGTAGCATGCGTTGTCCCCAACGCATTAAGCAAGCAAACAACAAACAAAAAAAGGCAATAAATAAAGCCTGACAGAGTGTTCTTTTGCTTATTCTTTACATCTCTTTTAGCTTTTGCTATTTGCGTTGGGACAACGCAAGCTACTTCAGATTTGGCCATTTATTTCTATTAAAAATAAACACCGATGTCCTAAAACAATCTTCTGCGAACTTCGCAAAAAAACACCCATGCTTGGCGACTATTAACCTGTTCCTATAAATTCCCGCATATTCCGTGACAAATGCGGGCTACTATTAAACGTTGCACAACGAGAAAACTTCATCTGCGAAATACGCATTAATCAACGGCTTGCCGTAGCTTTGAGCGT
>JAUUYH010000026.1 GCA_030590505.1 Kiritimatiellota bacterium | reverse complement strand
CAGGCGTCCCCGCCTGTTCTTTCCTCCTCTGTAACATAACCATCCTCGGTTGTGATTCTCTTGAGGCATCCTTGCCTCTCTTCCTCTGTAGTGCCGGAGCATTTTAGTCGCCTCAGGCGTACCCCTGCCTGCTCACATTGAATATAAATCACACGACTATTTCATAATATTTTTAGGGACTATTTTCAGGAACAGGTTGATTCTCGACCATTAAAAAACACCCCTTAGGCGACAATGAACCTGCCCCCTTTTCTGCTCTTATGATATCAATGAGGGGATCGTTTGTGCGAAGTTCGCAAATTTCACATAGGATTTTTAGGAGAGTTTGCATTTGAACGAGTAATTGCTCGTCTATTCTTGTCTGATCTTGTATATTGTTCTCGTAGTCGTAAGTATAAGTCATAGAGTTATCCTGCGAGGTTCGCAGAATGAAGTAGTCTCTGATTTTCAATTTTAAACAACCCATGATATACCTTCAAAACACTTTGACAGTTTCTGTTTAGGAATATATTCTTAAAAAAAATAAAGTCAATGGTGACTTTCCGCATTTTTTTCACCGAGTCCGTATTTTTCACGAGCTAGAACAGTAGAAATAGATATTCATAATATTATCAGAATCTTTTAAATAAACCCCACCTTGGCGGGCGCCCCAAGGGACGGGGAATAAAACCCACCTTGGCGGGATTCAAATAATTGCAATATTATTGCTCTCTTTGTAGTAATTCTTCGATTTTTATGTTGACAATTTCTATTTTTGAATAAGATTAAACTACTTGTGATGAATGAGATTTTTTATTACCGTCACAATTATTAGTTTTTGACATGCCCGGGTAGCTCAGGGGATAGAGCAGTAGTTTCCTAAACTATTGGTCGCAGGTTCGAATCCTGCCCCGGGTACCATTTAAAATACTATTCTTAGAGTTGACTCCAGAATAGCATTTGTTAGTTTTTATATTTGGAGATTTTAATAATGAATAATATACTTTTAGATCGGATGTTTAAGCAAGGACGTGATTTTTTAGGTTGTGATTACCCGTTTATCTGCGGAGCAATGACGTGGATCAGCGATCCTAAGCTTGTCGCATCAGTCTGTAATGCAGGTGGATTTGCGTGTCTCGCAGGAGGAAATACTCCTCCAGAAATTCTTGAAGATCAGATCAAAGAGACGCAACGATTGACTGACGGGAATTTTGCAGTAAACCTGATTACAATCGCACCGTCATACAAAGATCACATGGAGCTTATCAAACGGAAAAAACTTAAATATATTGTTTTTGCCGGCAGTTTTCCGCGCGAGAATGAGATAAAAATTGCAAAAGAGACCGGAGCAAAGGTTATGTGTTTTGCATCTACTCTTTCAATTGCTCAACGTATGGTACGATATGGAGCCGATGCAATTATTCTGGAAGGAATGGAGGCGGGTGGACACGTTGGACATGTAAGTCTTACAGTGCTTCTTCAGCAGGTTCTTTTTGAACTTGAAAATATTCCTGTATTTGTTGCCGGTGGTATCGGTAGCGGAAAAATGGCTGCCCACATGTTTCTGATGGGGGCTGCAGGTGTACAATTAGGTACACGTTTTGCTGTAGCAAAGGAGAGTTGTGCTGATGATAAATTCAAGCAGGTCTTTTTCCGTGCAAATGCGCGTGATGCTATTTCAACACCACAGTACGACAGTCGTCTGCCAGTTGTAGCGGTTCGTGCACTTAGGAACAAGGGAATGGAGGCATTCGGAACACTGCAACTTGAGCTTCTGAAAAAGATGGATGCAGGAGAGATGCATCGTGAAGAGGCACAGATGGAAGTAGAAAAATACTGGATGGGGGCCCTGAGGTCAGCTGTTATTGACGGCGACGTAAAAGAAGGTTCTCTAATGGCTGGTCAATCTGTAGGCCTTATAAATAAATCTGAATCAGTATCAGACATTATCAATGATCTAGTTACGGAAACAGAAAAAGAGATTTGTCATGTAAAGGAGTTGCTTGCGTAATTCGCAGAATTATTAACATTGTTCAAAGAAAAAGGGGATTGGTATGCTGAATATAAAATCAACTGTTTGGGGGCTATCGTCTATCTGTTTTGCCTCTATCGGACCACTTTATGCAAGTGAAACAACTAACGACGCTGTGCTCGTAAAGGGAAATAATACATTTGCGCTAAAACTCTTTCATCAACTACGTACCGGAGAAAAAGGGAATCTCTTCTTCTCTCCGTACAGCATCTCAACGGCATTGGGGATGACCTATGGCGGAGCGCGAAATAATACAGCAAAAGAGATGGCGAAAACTCTCAGATTTCCCTTGGGAGAGGCAAAACTGCACCCAGCATTTGCAGCTCTTCAGACAGGGCTTAATAAAATTGAAAAAAAGGGAAATATTAAATTAAGTATTGCAAACTCCATCTGGCCGCACACAAAGTACAAATTTCTTGACAGCTACGTTTCACTGCTAAAAAAAGATTACGGAGTTACAGTTACTCCACTTGATTACTCAAATAACCCCGATAATATCCCTCGCAAAACTATCAATAAATGGGTAGAAGATAAGACTAATGATAAAATTAAAGAATTGATTAAGCCTGGCATACTTACCCCTCTTACGCGCATGGTACTTACCAATGCAATCTACTTTAAAGGAGACTGGGCGGAACAGTTCGATAAAAAGCGGACAAGGCAATTACCTTTCAAAGTATCATCTAGTAAATCGGTAAAAACTGATCTTATGTACAGAAGTGCAAAATTTAAGTTTGCTGATTTGAAGAGTCATCAAATCATTGAACTACCCTACAAAGGTGACTCGCTCTCTATGATTGCTATACTGCCGACAAAGGTGGATGGGCTTGAAGATTTGGAAAAGGAATTGACACTGGATAATCTTGAAAAATGGCAGAAAAGTATGCGAAAAACTAAAGTGCAACTTTTTCTGCCTAAATTTAAAATGACATCTATGATCGAGTTAAGTGATATTTTGCAAAAAATGGGAATGAAGGATGCATTCGGCCTGAAGGCAGACTTTTCAGGAATGGACGGCACAAAAAATCTCTATATAAGTGCAGTTATCCACAAAGCGTTTGTAGATGTAAATGAAGAAGGAACAGAAGCTGCTGCGGCAACTGCGGTAGTGATGGATCGAAAATGCGAAGTGGCACGACCTCCACAATTCCGTGCAGATCATCCGTTTCTTTTTCTGATAAAAGAGAATAAAACTGGCTCTATACTGTTTATTGGTAAAGTGGCCAATCCAGAAAAGTAGAAATAGATATTTGTATACTTTGCACGGATGAAATCTTAACATTTTCTTTAAACTTAATTAGTGCATATTCGAAAAGGTCCTGAAACACCGAACCTTGTCGAATCTGCACATAACTCATTGAGTACAATGAATTTGATTTAATACATAAGAGGTTGCGAGGTTCGCATAAAACAAAGTTGAAATAACACTTTTATGCGAATTTCGCATAAAAAGCACTAAACAGTTTGTTTTTGACTGAAATCTTTGCCTAAAGAAGATGTTCGCAAAGGTTGGCGATACGCCAAAACCTTTTCGAACAGGTTCTAATTAGCTAGCAAAAGAAAGACAGATCTCTACCGCTTGCGGTATAATCTTTACAGAATTTGAGAACCATCTATTTTTTTAAGCTTCTTCTTCAGGGCCCCTTTCCATCCAAGATGAAGAATGTGAATCTCCTGAGGACAATGTTCAAAAGCTTTTAAGATCCTTTGTGACAGCCCCTCTCCTGACCATACAAAGGACTTGGTTTTATATGCAAAAAGATATGGAGACGGTAGCCCAGAAGCTGAAGTGTCTATTCTTCGTACCAGATAAGCGACAGTGATTTTTTTTCTATTCTTACCCAATGCTTCAATCATTGCCCTAATGGTATCTGCACTTAAATCGTGCGTTTTATAACTCTCTTTATGGGTAAACTTATTGCGTGTTTCGTATGCCTTCTCGATCTCTTTTGTGCGATTTTCAATCTCTGCAATAAGCTTATCTGCCTCTTCATCTTTGCCTAAAGAGTAAAGATAGCCGACAGCTATTTCTGCAGCAAACGGTGCCACTGCTGGAGTCCTCATCGCTTTTTTTAGCCAGTCAAGTCCACTTTCATCTTCAGCCACCAGAAGGGCTGCACCATAGTTCATCATCGCAAAGCAGTTTTTTGGAAATTTCTCCAGCGCCGATTTATAGGCTATCAATGATTCTTTTTCGCTACCGATAGTACTTTTCGCTATCGCAAACTCCAGATAATCATCCTCTGTCCACTTTGATTCACTTTTACCTTCAAGCCTTTCAAGAGTCTCACGGGCACTTTTGAGGTCCTCTTTTGAGATCTCAAGAACTTCTGAATTATCTTTGCTCCATTTTGCTTCTAGTTCACTACCTAAATCGTTACGAAGGGGTTCGGGAAATAGCGACTCAAAAGCTGAAAGACCTTCGGTGGTCTGCAATCCAGGAATATCCTTAATGCCCAATGCCTGTAACCGCTCCATCATTGAAGGATGTGTGTCTTCAGGAGCAGTTGTTGTTGCTACTGCCTGATCCTTATACTTCTTTAGTTTGTCAGAATTCAACGGAATAGATAGTGATTTTGATATACGATTAAGCAATCCCTCTGAAGAGAGGCGCCCATCTGTAATTGCCTGGAATTCATCATGAATAATCTTTTCACCGAATAGCGCACCATAAATATGAATTTTATAGAGAGCAGAAGCACACACCGCACTGCCGGATGCAGCAGATGATACAGAATCTGCTTCATATTCATCACCTCTTTGGTAAACTGCAATATAGCAATAGATTAATGGGGAGTATATATTGACGAAAGGATAAAAAAGGAGCAGCAGAAACCACCCAAGTTCGCCCATAAATTCCCAGATCATTGCCGCTTTGTAAACGCGTTGATGAAATTTAGAGTGTTCTTTGCTTAAATGGCCGAATTCATGATGAAGTACCGACTGAAACTCCTCCTTTGTGAGAGATGCCATCAATGGAACTCCAATCGTCAGATAATTTCTAGTACCTCCGAAAAACATTGATATACGTGGGATTTGCAACACCCCGGCATTGTAATCCATATTCAAGATAACTTTATGTATCTTCGGCCCGTTGGTTGCACGTTTTGCCGACTCAAGAAGATCAAGCAGTGCAGGAAAACGCTCCTGTGTCGCAAGAACGCCATCTGGTACTGGTGGCTTCTGAAATATCATTTTAAGAATAACAAAAAGAATAAAACCGAAAAGTATAATCAGACGTATAGGTACCTGACGTGCAAATATAAATGCACCAATAATCCCACCTAAACAGATGAAATAGGTCAAAATGGCAACATAGCCAACAATGACAAGCAGTGCAAGTCTAAACTTAAAGCCTGCCGGATTTTTCTCGGCATACGCTTTAAGCCTAATAATTTTTCTTTTATATCTAGCGTGTTTCAAACAGCCTTACTCTTTAAAATTTATATATACCGCAAGCGGTAGAGATCTTGTATTTCTTTTATTGACGACTCAACCTTAAGTAAAATGCTAAGATTTCACTCGCGCAAAGTATATAAAGATATTTTTATCACACCAAGGTCGGTTTTCTTCCCCCATCCCTTTGGAGCATTTTTATATAATGCCCATTTGCAGTCATAAGTTTCTGTTTATCATTAATGGACAGATTATTTCCCTGCGTATTTCGCTACTATTTTTTTAAGGGCGAAGATTTGACGGCTGCTCAGGGTTCTTCTCTCCTTATACTGCTTATTCAGAGAGTCAAAGAATGATTTATCATCAAATGTACGTTTACCTTTTTTTACTGGCTCCGCCCAAGTTGTGACACTCTCCATCTGTTTGAGCAATCCTTCCACTTCTGGATTACCAGCTGCGGCCTTCGCATGCATTTCGTCTAGTTTAAGTAATTTGTTAAGTTTTTCCTGCTGTCCAGTCTTTTCTGCGTATTTCGCAGCTATTCTTTTGAATGCATTCATCTGTTTTTCAGACAATACTTTTCCGGACTCCATCTGGTTTTTCAGAGAGGTGAAGAATTTTTTATCATCAAATGTTCGTGCACCTTTTTTTACTGGCTCTTCCCATTCAACATTATCAAACATATCAAATGCCTCTTTTAGTTGCAGAAAATCTGCACTGTTGAGGTTTGCTTTGCGCTGTTCTGCCGCAGCAGATCTGTCATCTATTCGCTTTTGAATCGTCGTGACATCATCTGTGCATGAGAATTCAGTTGTGAATGCATCAAAGCCTGACAGCTGATCTCCGTATTTCAGGGCTATCTCTAGAAGTGCTTCCCACTGTTTTTCTGTGATAGTTGAATCTTTGGCAAACTGCTCCTTGATTGAGGTAAAGAACTTATTGTCATCATAGGTTCTGCGTCCGCTCTTTTCAGGTTCCGCCCATTTTGTAATTGCATCAAGCTGTGCAATCAATGCGGCGGTCTTCTCGCTTGTTGGAGCACCTGCGAACTTCGCACTATTCAGCCATTCACCAAAATTGTCATAAAAGTTCTGCAACATTGTCTTCCAGTTGAGTTTACCTTCTTCAATGGTATCAAGCTGTTTCTCCATCCCTGCAGTAAATCCGATATCAAAAAGTACAGGAAGGGTTGCTACAAGATAGTCGTTCACCTTGAATCCAATCTCGGTTGGGTGGAGTTTGCTCTCCTTTTTTCGACAATAGTCGCGTGTCTGAATCGTCATTACAATTGAAGCGTATGTTGACGGACGCCCAATTCCGTTGGCTTCAAGTTCACGAATAAGTGATGGCTCAGAATATCTTGGAGGAGGTTCTGTAAATTTCTGCTCTTTGTTGATTACATCAGGCTTACAATTATCACCTTCACCAATTTTTCCGAGTACTTCAGCGTTTTTATTTTCTGAATCCTCCTTCTTTGTCCCAGTAAGAATCATAAACCCTGGAAATACCGTAACAATGGCTGTTGCCTGGAATGTGCAAGTTCTACTCCCTTGTGTGTTCTGAACATCAACCGTTGTCTTCTGAAGTCGTGCCGGTGCCATCTGGCTTGCAACAAAACGTTTCCAGATAAGAGTGTAGAGTCTCAGTTGATCAGCGTCCAAAAATTGCGCCGCCCGTTCTGGTGTAAATGTTACATCCGTCGGTCTGATTGCTTCATGCGCTGCCTGTGCAGATGCACTTACTTTGAAGTGGCGCTGTTTTGCAGGTGCATACGCATCACCAAATTCCGCGAGAATAAATCCACGACACGCATTCTGAGCTTCTGATGCCACTGCGACTGAGTCAGTACGCATATATGTGATCAGACCTGTCGGCCCGTCGGCACCTATATCCATTCCCTCATAGAGTTGTTGCGCAATTCGCATAGTACGGTTTGCTGATGTTCCCGCATTCTGCTGCAAGGTACTTGTGATAAATGGTGGTGGTGCATTGCGTGTCTGAGGTTTGACCTCAACAGATGACACCTTATATTCCGGGGAGTTCTGGAGCATCTCAAACAGCTCCATTGCTTCATCCCCAGTATGAATTACCGCTTTTTTACCATCAATCTTGACCAGTTTTGCCGAAAATTTATTATCAGGTGCAGGCGTTGATGTATGTTCAAAATCTATACCGAATACCCAGTACTCCTGAGGTTCGAATGCTTCGATTTCTCGTTCTCGCTCACAGATGATACGCAGTGCAACTGATTGCACACGACCCGCACTCACCCCGCGTTGTACTTTTGACCATAGGAGTGGACTTACCTGATACCCTACAATTCTGTCGAGAATTCGCCTTGCCTGCTGGGAATCGACCAAGCTGCTGTTTATTTCGCCTGGTACTTCAAACGCCTTTGCCACTGCAGACTTCGTAATCTCATGAAACGCCACACGATGAAATTTTATTTTTCCTTTTTTATCCTGCAATAACTCTTTAAGATGCCAAGCAATCGCCTCCCCCTCTCTATCAGGGTCAGGTGCAAGATAGATATCGCTTACACCTTTTGCGGCACTTTTAAGTTGCGAAACAATTTTCTTTTTTGTCTCAGTATATTGCGGTTCAAATCCATTCTGAATATCTATACCAAGTGATTTTTCAGGTAGATCTCGTACGTGCCCCATTGAGGCGGTAATCTCAAAATCTCCACCTAGAAAACGTTTGATGGTTCTCGCTTTTGCCGGTGATTCCACTATAACTAATTTTTTTGACATAATTCTCTTTATTTTTGTATTTATTTTTTAATCAACTCTGCTGACACTCAACTCAGCTCAGCTCAATTCCAAGTCAGATATTTTACTAATTGTAGCAACAAATGTACCTAATCGTACCGGTTTATCCATGATACTGTCAACTCCTAGCTGATTTACCTCTTCCCTCACCTCTTCTGAGAGATATGCACTGGCAACAATTATATTAACATCTTCAGTTGCTTTGTCTTTTTTTAGAAAATTACAGAAGTCCACTCCATTCATATTCGGCATACGCAGATCGACAATCACCAGATCAGGCTGCCATGTTCCCACCAGAAGTGCTCCCTGTATACCATCTTCAGCTTCTTTGAGTTCGTAACCTAGATAAACATCCATTGCTTCTTTGACAAACTCTCTAAAAGCTGGGTCATCATCAATTACCAGTATCCGATAGATACCACCATGTGCGGCATTATTTTTAAGAATCATCCCGCGTTCCGCGGCAAATGCATTCAACTGTGACTTTGAAAATAGGTAATGTCCGCCCGGTGTTGATGCCGCTTCAAGCTCTCCATTGCGTATCCAGTTTGTAACACTCGAACGGGATACTCCAAGATATATTGCAGCATCACTTGTCTTCATAAACTTATTTTTTTTCATATTTTAAATCCTTTGTATATCATATAAAATTCATTAAGAATCTGATATTATAACTGTTGTTTTCTATAAATCCAGTAAAAATCGACAGAATCTTCACAACCAGCTAGTCTATGTTAGTGCTTTGGCAGATCAAAAAATGATCATAAAATTGAATTTGCGACCTAGAATTTGTAGCAAGTGTTTCTCTTATCAAGTTGTCACGTCGTAACTTACGACAAATTACAATCCAGCCAATGTAGGCAAATCCTGCTTGAGTTTGAATAATTGTTGTCTTGAGAATTATTTATTAATTTTTTGCATAAACTGAGTTTGCGAGGCATTCAATGAAATCTCCGAAAATTGGAAAAAGGAAATAAAACTAGGCAGCAGTCCCGAATGAAAAAAAGCTAGAAGGATCAAGACTACATACACTAATCTCGCATTGACTTTATAATAATATATCCTATAATACTTCTTAAACAGAAACTATAATATTCATCAATTACTAAAGAAGACAATAATTGAAGGCAACTATAGGGAAATGCAAGACGACTACAATCCAGCAACACCAGCAACTGTAAATCAAGATTCTGGCCTAGCGATCACAAGTATGATATGTGGCATTAGCTCAATTTTTTTGTGCCTTGGGCTATTAACAGGCATTCCAGCAATTATCTGCGGGCATATTGCACGAGGAAAAGCAAACAGTGGTGACGGATTAACTGAAGATACACTTTCATACGTCTATTTTGGAGGATTTACTGAAGCTGATAGCGTTGATACACCACTAGCATTTGATAAACCTGGAAATCATGAACGATATATGAATATCCTTTTTCTTGATGGTCATGTAAAAGGGTACCCTGGAAACTTTAATACCTGTAGTGATGTTGTTGAATTTCTTATATCAAATGGTGATTTTGATACTAGTGAAAAGACAAAACTTCGAGAAAAAGCAGCAGCAGCCGATAGCAGATAGTGATTAAAAAAAGGCGCCCCCCTGAGTTTGATCCCCCCACTCAGTAGAGGGGGGCTTGGATAATGAACTGCCTCGGTGTCTACTCGAGCATTGCGACAGATCTACAAAGCAGGTAACCGCACGAGGTCTCTACGCTTTTAACAAAAGCTTGGCGAAATATTTTTTTATAGGAAACGCCCCAAAAGGACGGGGGAATTAAACCCACCTTGGTGGGATGAAATTCATATTGATCGAATTAAAAACTTTGCGGGATTCGCAGATTTTATTATTCATGCTCATTTTTTTAGCTATCAGAACCCAGGAATTCATTTTTTATTCTGTTCTTGTATTTTATAATCTATCGTGTATGTTTTTTTATTGCAAAATAAACAATATTTCAACTAGGATGATGATATGTCTAAAAAAAGACCGAATATACTATTTTTGTTCACTGATGATCAGCGTTTTGATACTATCCATGCTCTCGGAAACAGTGCAATAAAAACTCCAAACATTGATACGCTTGTTGCACGGGGCACAGCATTTACGCACGCACATATTCCAAGTGGAACCTCTGGTGCTGTCTGCATGCCGAGTCGTGCAATGCTCCACTCTGGACGTACGCTATACCATCTTAACGGCTATGGAAAATCCATTCCACCAGAACACACAACGCTGGGCGAAATGCTTCGTTCCAACGGCTATCGCACATTTGGAACGGGCAAATGGCATAACGGAAAAGAGTCATTTAACAGAAGTTTTACAGATGGCGATGAGATATTTTTTGGAGGGATGAGTGATCATTGGAATGTTCCTGTCTATCACTACGACCCAACGGGGAAGTACGAGATCACTCTTCCTGTCTGTAATCACCCTGGACAGAACAAGATTGTAAACGATCGCTCATGCGACCATATAAATAATGGGCTTCACTCTACCGAGATGGTCTCAGATGCCGCAATAAAGTTTATAGATACAGTTGAGCAAACTGAACCGTTCTTCACTTATGTTTCCTTTCTTGCACCACATGATCCGCGAATTATGCCACAGAGGTTCAAGGATATGTACAACCCCGCGGATATTGATCTACCTCCGAATTTTGCAGGTGGGCACCCCTTTGATCTAGGTTGCCTGCATATTCGAGATGAAGACCTTGCAGCATTTCCTCGCAATCCAGAAGAGGTAAAGGAGCATATTGCCGAATACTACGCAATGATCACCCATCTTGATTATGAAATCGGCAGAATAGTTGCGAAACTCGCAGAAAAGAATATACTAGATGATACCATCATAATTTTTGCTGGGGATAACGGCCTAGCATTAGGTCAGCACGGGCTGATGGGGAAACAGAACTGTTATGAACACAGCAATCGTGTTCCGCTTATCTTTGCGGGACCTGGTATTCCTGAAAACGAGAAACGTGATGCCTATGTATATCTACTGGATATTTTTCCAACACTGTGCGAAATGATCGGAGCGGATATTCCACCGTCTGTGGAAGGATGTTCTATGTTGCCTGCAATTAAAGATAACAGCGAAAAGATACGTGATTCAATCTTTATCGGGTACACACACCTCCAGAGAGCGGTCAAAGATCGCCGTTTCAAGCTAATTGAATACAATGTAAATAATGTGCGGAATACGCAACTTTTCGATCTAGAAAACGATCCATGTGAAACTGCGAACCTCGCAGACAACCCAGAACAGAGCGAAAAACTCTGCGAACTTCGCAAAAAACTCTGCGAATATCGCAAAGAGTGGAATGATAACTCTGAAAAGTGGGGTGCAAAATTCTGGGATGGCATAGATTTTTAACCGCGAAATTTTCTTTCGTGAGTTAGAAGTTTCAAATTGATTTTATGATTTAATAGACTATAATCTATAATGAAAAATCGAAATCACTATCAATTATCAAGTTCTTATAGTGGAGAATACATTGTCAGATACAAAACAAAAATATAAATGTTCCTGTGGAGCAGGCATCGATAGCCCTGAAGGCGAAATTATTATCTGCCCTGAATGTAACAATATCATTTCAGATTCATCTGAGAAGACTGTCAAGATAAAGCGGACAAACACTTTTAAAAATTCCTCGTCCGCTACCTCAAGCAACGCTCTCGAAAATTTAGGGTTAACGAATGGAAACTTTGAAGACCTAAAATCTGGAACATTACTCGACCATTTTAAGATTGACAGCAGAATCAGCAGAGGAGGTATGGGGACAGTTTATCGTGCCATGGATCTTTCTCTCGACCGTTGGGTCGCACTCAAAGTTATAAATAATCAGCAAATTCTAAAAGATAAGGTCTCTATGGAGGCCTTTATTCATGAAGCCCGGGCTCAGGCTCAGGTAAATCATCCCGGAATTGCCATAATTTATTATATTGGTTTTTATCATAATATGCCTTATTTTGTCATGGAGTTTATAGACGGGAGCGATCTTGACCAAGATTTTTCAGAAAATCCTATTTCAATTGGGAAAGTTATAGATATCGGGATTCAGGTAACTAAAGCGTTAGCAGAAGCCAATGACAAAGGGGTAATTCATCGTGATTTGAAGCCGGCGAATATCATTGTGACCAAGGCTGGTAATGCTAAACTGACTGATTTTGGTTTGGCAAAAACAAACAAAGAGGGTTCCTTAAAGCTTACTGGCTCCAAAAATATGATTGGGACTCCTAATTATATAGCACCGGAGCAAGCAGCGGGGCTCGAAACAGATTTCAGAACCGATATCTATTCATTGGGAGCAACGCTTTATCACCTCGCTTATGGGCACCCCCCATTTAAGGGCAATAATTTTATGGAAGTTGTCTCAAAACATATGAGTGAAACACCTAATTTTTCAAATTTAAAAGTGCGCAATATTTCACCTGGTTTTCCAGAAGTCCTTAAGCGAATGATGGAAAAGCAACTAGAAAACCGTTATCAGAGTTATGAAGAGCTGGAGGCTGCACTGCTTAATGTGCGTCCTGAAACAAGGAAAGCTGCATCACTAATAAAACGCTTGCTTGCTTTTTTGATTGACTTGCTACAATTTAATCTTTTGTATTTTATTGGGTATTTTGCAATTATCGCTTTCCAAATGATAAGAGAACCGAATCCTTCAAAACACACTTTTGAAAAAGTACTTCAAGATCCTATCGCCTTCTTGGGATTCTTGTTGTTTTTATGGCTTATTTTTGGAATTATTCAGATTTTTTTGGGTCGAAGTTTAGGAAAATTCTTTATGCATTTAAAGTTAATGTCATTGAAAGGAGCCTGTCCAGAACGCAAGATACTTGCAGTTCGCTCTATGTTGGAATTCCTTCCAGCAGCCACTATTCTTTTTCATTTTACCGTACTCCCCCTGCCTCAATTAATAGTGCCAATAATCTTGGTATCTTGCCTTATTGATGTCTTTTGTAGCTTGATAAATTCGAATAAACGAACTCTTCACGATCTACTTCTTGGCACATGGGTCGTACAGGAAGCAGAACATAAATAGTAGTTGCTACGTTATCCAAAATGAACGATTTGAACATATTAAAAATAGACAACTCTATTGTAAACCAATGGGGGAGATTATTAGTATCTAAATCGTACAATATAGGTAATGGTAAGTCATTAGTCCGAACAGTTTTATAAACAACAGCCCCAGCAAAGCTCGAAGTTTATTTCGGGATGGCTCTATTAGAGAAAGTCAATAACGACGGTTCCTCATTACTTTTCAAAATGCTTGTTAGGCGTCTCTATAATTCACGTATTAAAGTAAAAGCTTTAGTGATAGATTAGGCATCATAAATAAGCCTAATGCCGCAACCAGATAAATAAAATATGCTCACTATTTTTGCAATTCTTTTTCGAGTTCTTTGTTGCGAGTCGAATAGATATCTTTTAATCGTTTTTCTGTTCTCTTTTTTGCTTTGAGGTGCGTTGCACCAGTTGCGTAATCCGCAGCATCGGCAATCCCTACGCTGCTTGTTTTCTTTTCGGTTTCTTGGGAGGAATCATCTGTCTTGTTTTGAGATGATTCAGCTAACTCTGAAGAGCTTTGTATCTTTTTAACTTTACGCACTCTTTTGTTTCCGTCGCATCCGACAGATACATACAACAACAGCCCAACCATTCCTGCAGTTACAAGTTTTAAAATTACCTCTTTCATGCTTTTTCTCCTTTTTTTAGAGACAGTTGTTCATTGTTCTCTTATATTATACTCAATGTTGAGTTGGTTCAAACTAATATTCTGCGAATTTCGCAATTATTCCCTAGCAGTTCAATTAATAAACTACCTCGATGCCTACTCGAGCATTGCGACAGATCTGCAAATCAGATATGCTTTGCACGGATGAAATCCTAACATTTCCTTTAAACTTAATTATCTAGCTTACACTCTTCTTTACGATCTCTTTGTCAAAGTAGTTAACAGCCATCCCGGCATCTACTATAATTGTCTGTGCATTGATTCCTGAGGATTGCGGACTTAATAAAAATGCTGCGACATTCGCAACTTCGGCGGTCTCAAGTGCTTTTTTTCTAATAGTTACCTTTTCAGCAAAAAGATACGGCTCCACATAACCCGGGATACCAGCAGATGCGGATGTTTTTAAAAGTGATGCCCCAACTGCATTGACCCGAATAGAACTTATTTCGCCAAGTGCCTTTGCAAGAAAGCAAACGGATGAGTCAAGTGCTGCCTTGATTGGTGCCATATAACCGTAACTTTCAGCGGCCATTCTTGTTGTTGAGATAGACATTGTAACAATCGAGCCGTGTTCCTGAATTATTGAATTAAAATAGCGTACGATACTTGTAAGAGAGAAGCATGAGATATCCATAGCCTGTAAGAAATCGTTTTTCCCAGTCTCATAGAAAGGCTTCAAGCCATCTGCGAAATTCGCAAACGCGACAGAGTGAACTACTCCGTAAATCTCACCATGATTTTTTTTTACTGTTTCTGCAAGATTTTGGATAGCTTCTTCATCAGAAAGATCACAGATGTAGCTTGTTGCCTCAGGGAAATATTTTTCAACGCATTTTTGGTGATCTTCCATAAATACCGAGCAGATAATTTCAGCTCCAGCTTCCTGAATAACTTTCGCAATATGAAACGCTACACTTTTACGGTTAGCAATTCCGAATATTAGTATTTTTCTGCCTTTCAAATTTAAAAAATTCATGCTTAGAGACCTCCAGTTACTTCAAGTACAGTTCCAGTAATATATGCCGCCTCGCGTGATGCTAGAAACATAACTGCGGACGCAATCTCTTCGACTTTTCCAAATCTTTTCAGAGGTACCTGGGATTTATACGCTTTTTTCATCTCATCAGGAAGATCTGCAATAAGGTCAGTATCAATAAAACCAGGAGAGACACAATTGGCAGTTATGGTACGCCTTGCAGCCTCTTTTGCCAGTGATTTTGTAAATGCTACCTGCCCCGCTTTGGATGCTGCATAGTTAGCTTGCCCCGGGAATCCCATCTTGCCAGATGGTGATGTTACGGAGATGATTCTTCCAAATTTATTCTGCAACATTTTCATAAGTGCAAGTTTGCTCATATTGAATGTGCCAGTGAGATTGACATCAATTACACGATCCCAGTCATCCTTCGGCATCATGCCTACAACTCCGTCTTTACGTATTCCGGCACTGTTGACCAGAACCTCTAAGGAGTTGTTCTCTTTGTCAAATTTGTCAAAAAAAGCTTCAACATCGGTATAATTGCTGACATCTAATTTTACCGTTTCGAGGGGATACCCCTCCCACTCTTTTTTCAGAGACGTTGCTGCTTCTTCATTTCCTGCGAATATCGCAGTAACTTTTGCGCCACTTTTTAGAAATGCTTCTGTTATCGCCTTACCAATTCCCCTAGTTCCACCAGTGACAACCACACTGTAATCTTTGTAATTAAATTGCATAAATATCAAATATCCTTATTAAATGTTAAACGTTCCTGATCTCAGCATTGCCATCAACAATAAATGCTCAAGTATAAATTCTAATGGAATATATATTCTTATCCACTCGCATTCAACGAAAGAGAGAGAAAAATAGAGAAAATTATCTAAAGCATTAGGAAAAGCGTGTTGACTTATCTAGATCAACTTTTATATTGAGCTGACAATAATGGGATTATAATTAATGAATCTAAGAGCAATAGCACTTTTTTTTAAAAAGAGAATATATCTTAAACAGTGGGTGATAGCAAAATACTTTATTATCTCATCTATTATGTTTTCGCCTGCCCTGATCTCATTCTTTATACACCTTGAGAATGACTACTATCGCAGGGTAGATAATCTGCTCTCGTTCCTTGCATTTGCGTTCCTTGCATTTGCTGTTTTGATATTTTTTCGCTTTAAGCTTATATGGACACTTCCTTTTGTCCTTTTTGCTATTATTTGCGATGCATACCATTTGGCAATGGGGAAACCGATCGGGTTTCAGACTATGGCGGCAATGTATGAAACCAACCCAGGTGAAATGCTCGGCTTTATGTCATCTCCATACTGCATCCCTCTCTTTCTTGGTGGATTAGTTGCTCTCTCGGTGATTGTCTGGTATATTCTGCACCCAAAGCCACTCTGGAGGTTGCGAAATGAGACATCAATTCGACGCGGCTATCTTTTTACTCTACCAATGCTTGCACTACTGTTTTTTCTAATTGAAGGTAAAACTATCCTGTTTACTTATCCAGTTGATGTATTTTATCTTAATTTCAGTTATATAGAAGAGTCAAATGCAAGAACCGTTTACCTTGAGACACCGTACGCCTTCAGTCCTGAAAAAAGCTCAGAAATAGACTCTGATGCGAATAAGCTTTTTATCCTGATAATTGGAGAAGCCGCAAGGCGTAATGCTCTGCATGCGTATGGAGCAAAAAAGGATACCACTCCGATTCTTGATAAATTTATACAGAATCACCCTAACAATATTATAATGTTCTCAAATGCAATCTCTGCTTCAGCATACACCAGAGGCTCGGTTCCGACACTTCTCTCAACATTTGATCTAAAAGATATAAAACGCCTTTATGATCGACCAAGCTTGAGTAAAATGTTCCAAGGGGCTGGTTTTAGAACAGCATATATTACCACACGCCCAGAGTATATCTTTCCAAATATTGTCTCAACCTTTCAGGATGATGCGGAGGCAGTGCATTACCTCTCGACACTTACTGAAAAAGCATACGATGGAGAGGGCATTCCTGTGATGAATAAATTTATTCAGGAACATGAAGGATCCCAAAAATTTGTAATTATTCACCTCATGGGAAGTCATGTTCAATATATTCGACAATATCCTAAAAAAGAGAAATATTTCTCTACAGGTGATATAATTATCGACAGCTATAATGATACTATTCGCTATTCAGATAAAACAATAATGAAAGCTGTCGATACAATAATGAAACATCCGTCTCCAGCATTTGTTCTTTATGCCTCGGACCATGGAGAAAATCTTGATGATTATGGGGATGGTAATTTTGGACACGGAACCAGAGAGTTTACGTGTTTTGAATTTGAAATCCCATTTATCCTCTTTTTTAATGACACTTTTATCAAGATGCATCCTAAATACATACAAAATCTTAAGAAGGTCAAAGATCTGCCTATCTCGCAAGACACAATTTCGCATACTCTGCTCGGTATTGCAGACCTAAAAGACACAAAATATTATAGAGCTGAACAGAATCTTTTTTCTGACAAATTTCATACTCAGTCGCGATTTATTATTGACGAAAATATGAATATATACGACTATGATTCATTAAATCTTGAAGATAGACTTCTTAAAAGTGAAGTTACAGAAGAAGAAAAATAAACGACCTTGATGCGCCTACCCGAGCATATTGGCAGATCTGTAAACAGGCTAGTGACCAGTATATGAGACATATACGCTTTTTACAAAAGCTTAACAGAATGATTTTTAATATGGTAACGCCCTAACGGTTTAGGGGCATAAACCCCACATTGGTGGAATTAAAGGAGTTAATCAGATGAATAGTAAAATAAAAGTGGCAATATTGAGTGTTTCGGCGGGTGCTGGTCATGTTCGTGCGGCGCAGGCACTGGAACAGAGTATCGTGAATAACTATTCAGACAGTGTTGAGGCAATTCACCTTGATGTAATGGATTATGTTCCAAAACTATTTCGTAAGCTATATGCGGATTCGTATATTCATGTGATAAATCGTTATCCAGGTTTATGGGGGTACATGTACGACAAAAGCGATGTTATTCGTAGTGAAAAATCTATTATCAAGAAGATTCGCGTAGCAATTGAAAGGCTGAACACCAAAAAACTCCTTAACAAGATGATAGAGCTGAAACCCGACATCATTATTTCGACTCACTTTCTACCACCTGAATTAATATCAAGAATGATTAGAAAAGGGGCAAAGCTTCCTCCATCCTGGGTACAGGTCACAGATTTTGATCTGCACGGTTTATGGGTACATGATTTTATGACAGGATATTTTGCTGCCAGTCGTGAAGTTGGCTTTAGAATGAAGTGCCGGGGTATTCCAGAAGATCAAATTAATGTAACAGGAATCCCGATTATGCCAGTATTTGCCGAAAAACATTCAAGATCCGAATGTGCTGTCAAGCTTGGGCTTGATCCTAAAAAAATGACGCTGATCCTTATGGCCGGAGGGCTGGGTGTTGGGGGGATCTTTGAACTTACAGAACGCCTTCTTCAGATGGAAGAGGATTTTCAGATTATATCATTAGCGGGAAAAAACAATGTACTTTTAAGTAAACTTTTAGAATTGTCGTTGCGTTTTCCAGGAAAGTTGTTCCCCATGGGCTTTACCAAAACAATCGAAATTGCGATGGGGGCAAGCGATGTTGCGATAACAAAACCGGGTGGCTTGACATCGTCCGAATGCCTAGCTATGGGGCTCCCGATGATTGTCGTTTCTCCCATTCCTGGTCAAGAGGAGCGAAACTCCGACTATCTGCTTGAACACGGTGTTGCAATGAAAGCTCATGATGCCATTGGCGTAGAATTTAAAGTTCGTGAACTGATTCGCAACCCAGAAAGACTGGAAGCTATGTCAAAAAATGCATTAAACATAAGTACAGCTAACGCAGGAGAGGATGTGCTAAAAATAGTTTTAAAAAAATGAGAAACAAGTGCAAGCTAGATTCTGAACACATGACCCACGGGATTAAATTTTGAGGCAAATTCATAAATAACCCTAAATTCTGTGGATGGAAATATACATTTGAAAATCAAAAAAAATTATGCCAAGCTTTTTCTAGTGCAGATGCCTTATGACTCTACCCTGAAATAGTCCTTTTTTAGTTATTATTAGTGTTTCCTGAATTTATAATATTTATTATCCATATCAGGGTTCATTAATATTTCATTAAGATCCTTCATCGTATAGCCCTTAAACTTTAAAATCCATAAAAGTTGTTTCGCAGTACGATTGGCATCATCCACCCTGTTTAATTCCTGCTCCAGACGCATTCTTTTGGCAAATGCAATAATGGAGAACGGATACGCTTTCGTTTCCCGTATAAAATAGTAAAGAGCTTCATGCTTTCTGTCAAGTTTAATGAGGCAGTTTGCAATATGGACATTTGAATGTGCAACAATTTTCGCTGGATGATTTTCTAATAGAGAAAAATATTTCAACCCCAATCTGTGATCATTAAAATATAAAAGAGACAATATACCTGCTTGGTAGAGATTCTGGGATGTCAATTGTTGTTGTTGTGATTCATCAAAAAGAACAAGAGATGTGATAAAATTATTATTTTTGTGTTCAATTGATGCAGCTCTGAAATATAGCGATGATCTGATATTTTTATAAGTAATCATTATAGCTTGATAAAACATTAGCAATGCAATAACATATACGATTCCATTAAGTAGCATAGGAGTGATTTTAAATGTTCTCCTTTTAGATAAAAATTTGTTTCCAAAGCTGCATCTTTTTATTGGAAATGCAATATGCCATAGCAGACCTTGAAGAATTAATGCAATATATACTGTCGGCCATGTAAATATAATAAGATCCAACATGCCGTGTATTGTAAGAAGCATAAAGGAAAATAAAAATAGCTTGATTCTCAAGCTCAAATATCTATATT
>JAUUYH010000077.1 GCA_030590505.1 Kiritimatiellota bacterium | reverse complement strand
TTTCACGAATTAAGAGAAGAGAAAAAGATAAAACTTTGTTTAAGTTTTTTGCGGAATACGCAAAAATCTTAAACAAGGGGGTTCTGTTTAAGAAAGAGGTAGGTGGTCGGTTATCAACTCCGAACACTTAATCTGCGTATTCCGCAACTCTTCTCTTCATAAGACAACTATGAACCTGTCCCCTCATAATCCTGCCCCATATATAACGCCACTTTGTGGCTTAGTGGTTAAAATTTTTGACCCTAATCTTCTCCAACTTTTATAGAAACTCTTATCTTTAGGAAAAATAACATTTTATCTTTGTAAGATTTTAAACCTAGAGTATATTTGATTTCTTGTCATTTTTTTGAGATTGGTATATTCTATATAGTAAGAGAAAAATTGTTATGAGTAATATTTGGGAACATAATGAGTGTGTTGTTCTATCATGGAACAAGGAGCGGTCAGTTTTTGGCGTAAAAGTCGAAAAAAAGGGCGACCAACTACATGTCTTAGATACGGCAGTCTCCTCTGAAAATTTGGATTCTCTTTCTCTAGGATTAGCTGAAGTGATGGGAGCCCTTAATGCTTCTGAGACTCACCTTATGTTGGCGGGCGGGGATATTTCTAGTAGTATAGTTTTTGATATTACCCTTCCCACTATGTCTATTGCTGACACTCGTCAGGCTGTACTGTATGAGCTACCGCGTCATGTTCCATGCGATCCACAGGAGTTGGTCTTTGGGTTTCGTATTCTTCCTGCCGCAAGCGGAAAGAGTGCAACGGGCAAAAACCTTGTTCGAATAGTTGCTGTAAAAAAGAAGCATTGGAATGAGATTATTGCGGAACTTTCGAGTGCTGCGATTCATGTAGATGCAGTTTTAACCCCATATCTTATTATTGATCCACTATTGAGTGAAGAAGATATTCTATTTTATGATACTGAAGAGTATGTAAGTTTTTCTTCCAGCTCCGAGTACCACGGCAGACAGATTATTGTTCATGATTCAGAAGATGATATTTCTGATGTATCTTTTGATGATTTTTTAAAGAATATTGGTTTGCTGCAATATGATATTAAGGCACTACCTGAGTCGATACAGGAGGATCCATCTTCTTTTTTTCCACCACTATTGATGGCTGCATACGGAATGACTCCAGAATATGGAAATGATAGAAACTCTTTTCTTAAATTACCTTCTTCGCTTATTCCTGAGCGCTACAGAACTTTACGCGCATCTTTTTTCGGGCTTGTTGCAACTATCATCTTGCTTATGTTAATTTTGATTGGTCGATTCTGGTGGGAAGCTAAAGATAGGTATCAGAAGATTACAAAAGAGATTACAAATATAGATCAGTTGAAGGTAAATACAGAAAATCGTACGAAGGCGCTTCGTGAAAAAGCGGGGATTATTTCAGAGATTGTGAAAAAGAAGAAAGGGATTCCAGAGATTGCGACTTGTATAAGGGCAATCTCTATGGTTTTGCCTAAGACTATGTGTCTAGGTTCATTTGCATCCCGGGATGATGCTATAGATATAAGTATAAGATACAAGGGAAAGGGCCTTACCGTTCCAGATCTGAATCAAACAAAAATTATGAAAGTTATAACAATGACAACGAGGATTAATTCACGAGATAATTCTACAAATGTATATGTACGGTTAAACTATCTTCCTCCGGAGAAACGTAATGGCAAAAACTAAAACAAAAACATCATTCAAAGAAGATTTTCAGAAGCATCCAGTTGTTTTTTCAATGGTCTTTGTTGTTCTTTCTATTATCGCTCTTGTTATTCTTTTTATGAATATTGGGTCTATTTCTACTATATGGCCGACATCGACAACAATTAATGAGAAGAAGCTTGATTTGGTTAAAGTACAGGAAGAGCTGCAGGTAGCGATGAATGAACTTAATGAAATACAGCTTGATGAAGAGTCTTTTATTAATCATAATGCCGACTTCTGGATTACAGAACGTGATGGTAATGCAAAGGTTAATATTCAGAAACGCATAAACGGAGCAGCGGCAAGGCACGGTGTTTCGCTCTCATCTGTAGGTGCTGTTCGGGCGGATAAAATCTCAGATGGAATTTTTATTATGACAACTAGTATCAGGGGTGAAGGTCCATTAAAGAGCATTATTGATTTCCTTGGAGAACTTCAGGGTGTTCAGCCACGTTTTTACTGGCAGTCAATTTTGTTGCGACCTAAGAATGTCAAGACATTAAGCAATATAATGATCACTGGTGGAATTCAGGTGATTGCCATAGAAGATGAGAGAATGACCCGCCTGTTGATTGATAAGGAGTAGGAAAACTTGGGATCTGTGGCATAAGAAATGTTTTCAAATAAGAAGCAAGTTTTGGTATAAAGGTATAAATAATTATAAAGCAAGAAACTTTATTTATGATGCTTTAGACTCTTTTGATAAAAAAAATGAGGATTTTGATATGAAGAAAAAAATATTAATAATAGATGATGATCACTCACTTTTAAGACTGTCCCAGATGATTCTTACCAAAAAAGGATATGAAACTGCCATTGCAGCTTCATCATTGGAAGCAAAGCGCATGCTAGAGGAAGAGGATGGGGTTGATGTTATAATTCTTGATTTAATGATGCCGACCGAGAGTGGTGAGGCATTCTTGATTTGGCTCGAATCTCAGCCATCTCCATTGAGTCAGACACCAGTCATTTTAAATACTGCAAAGACACTCTCTCTTGATGAACTAGATAAATTTTCTCAACGATGCGATAGGATTATAGCTAAAGGTATAAATTTTACTGAAACGCTTTTGTCTGAGATTGAATCTGTTCTTGAAAAATAGAGAGAATTCTCTCTTATTTTACCTTGAATCTATTCATTATTCTAATAGATTAACATTCTGTTTAAAAACGTTCTGACTTTTACCAATTACAGATGGTATTTTTTTATGTTAAATTATTTAATGTCGACGTTATAAGTTTATGTTATAGAGAGAGTAATAAGTTATGTCCGAAAAGAGTAGTGAAAAAAATCCGAGTGTAATTCTTGCAATCAATGAAAAGCTCGAACGAATAGTTGCAGCACTTTTTCCAATAAGGTCGATTCTTGTTTTTATTTCAAGTCTCTTTACCGTTATCTTATCTTTTCTTCTCGCGTTCTATTTACGACATGACTTTTCCTTCAGTTCTGTAGAATCAGAATATATCCCTAAAATTTTACTACTTGTACTTGTTACTAAATTGCTCATTTTCTTCTTCTTTAAACTCTATGATGGTATGTGGCGATATGTCAGTATCTTTGATCTCTCCAAAATTTTCGGGGCAAATCTTGTTGCTAGTCTATTTATTCTTTTTATTCTTAAATCTATCCGTACGGATTTTGCTCCTGGCTTTTCTCTGAATGTTCTTGTTATTGATTTTTTACTATGTTTTCTCGCTATGTCGGGCAAACGAATGCTTGCCAGAGTTATCAGAGAATCGGCTGCACGTGCAGCAGGAATTAAGGATATAAAAACTATCCTGCTCGGGAGCACAGAGAGCCTTAATCATGTTATTCAGGCATTTTCTGCATCGCCTTCTAAGAGGCGGATCATCGGAGCTCTCTGTGATGAGATAAAGATTGGACACTCTATTCGTGGAACAACTGTTCTTGGCAAAACGACAAGTGCTGCGAAGTGTGCAGAAAAACACGATGCTTCTGAAATACTTCTTCTTCCGCCCTTCTCTACACCATCAGCAATTAAATCTATACTTGATGAACTGGAGCAACGTAATAAAAAGTGCGAACTTCGCATGATTCCATCTTATGCGGATATAGCAGATGGCAATATAAGTGTGTCTCATATCAAAGAGGTCGAGATTGAGGATCTGCTAGGAAGAAAACCTGTCAGACTTGATAGAAGTGATGTTGCAACATTTGTTCATGACAGAAGCATTATGGTTACTGGTGCCGGTGGAAGTATCGGGAGTGAACTGTGTCATCAGATTGCATCATATAAACCATCAAAATTGCTTCTTTTTGAACTCTCAGAATATAACCTTTATGAGATCTCAGGCAGACTTACGTCAGCATATCCAGATCTGAAAATTATAAGTGTAATCGGGGATATCCGCGATACAAGCGATATCGAAAAAGCGATCAGAGATAATGATATAGATACAATTTATCATGCTGCCGCATATAAACATGTACCGCTGATGGAGGCAAATCCTGCAATGGCGGTACGTACAAATATTTTTGGAACTGCGAATCTCGCAGATATTGCGGAAAAATGTGGTATTGAGCGTGTTGTAATTATTTCTACCGATAAGGCTGTAAATCCGTCAAGTATTATGGGGGCTACAAAGCGTATTGCAGAGAGACTTGTACTGGAACGTACCCCAAAACAGACAGAATTTGTCGTTGTGCGTTTCGGGAATGTACTCGGAAGTAGTGGCAGTGTTATTCCACGATTTAAACAGCAGCTTAAGGATGGTGGTCCGATTACCGTTACATCAAAAAATGTTGTAAGATATTTTATGTCTATTCCCGAAGCGGTTGACCTCCTACTTCAGGCGGGAGCGGTTGGTGAGAACCAGGATATTATGGTTTTGGAGATGGGAGAACAGATCCGTATCTACGATATGGCTCGAAAACTAATCGAACTTTCTGGACTGGTTCCCGACAAGGATATTGATATTGAGATAGTAGGAATGCGTCCTGGCGAGAAGGAGTATGAAGAGCTGCTTACAGATGACGAGAAGGTGGAAAAAACTCCTTATGATAGAATTTACGTTGGCAAAAAACGCATAACAAAATTACCAGACGTAGAACTTCCAGCACTTAAGAAGGCATCTGTAAATATTGACTCATTAAAGGAGCTTCTGAGCCAACTTATCCCAGAAAATAAATTTGATGAAGCTGGGTGAAAAAGAGCTGTCGCCGCCAGTGAATTATGTTTTGATTTCAACTTGACGCTGACAAGAGCACCTACTTGGGGTTTTTATATGGGATTCATATGAATGAGTGGGGGGGATAAATAAACTGTCCCTTAGCCTGGGTACATGCTCTTAGGCTATGCTCTTAGGCTACCAGCGACCTTGTATCGTTGGAGCTAATGTTGAGTTTTCTTCGATTCGAGGCGCCCCCTCTGCCTTGTTCAAAGCAGAGAGACTTAACCTCTAAATACACGAGCCTCTAGACACACGAGCCTTGAGGAGAAAAAATAAAATCCGTTCCTCGTGTGCTTAGAGCCTGTCCCTAAGGACTATAGATGTTAGTGAATTTATTCTATTTCCAAGCCTTTAATCTCTTTCTCTTTTTCAATATCCAATTTACTAGCAGAACCCATCACAGGACCGTCTGTTTTAATAGTCCACCTTTCAGATGCAACTCTAGCTTTTTCTTCGTCATTGAGGATTGCTGTAGTAAAAATAGGTAGGAGAGGTCTACCATCTCCTCCTTTTTCATAAACTTTATTTTTCTCCTGTATGAGAAGAAAGGCAGCTATTTTTCCTCCAGGACGTTCTCCATAAATAATATCAAATTTATGTTTTCCTGGTTTCACCCAAGTTCCAAAAATCATTTTTTTCTTAGTATAAGTGTCATACAGTTCTGGTTCAGATCTCGTGAATCCAAAGTGACTGCTACGACTCCAAGAAGCATCAAGAACAATTTTACCATCTACTAAAATAAGAAGAAGGTCATCTCCTATTCCGGCAAATCTAAATTCTGTTGTTGGGTTGATGAATCCGGAATAATGAACAAAGAATGCACATGCTTTCATTTGATCTGCCAACCCGAACTGCTCCGGACCTTCACTTGCATTAAGGTTAGGAATGTATAGATGTGATAAGTACATTTTTTTAGGCATTTGTTTCCACGGTTTGATTGTAGGAACCTCCATCCCAGCATCCATAAAATCTTGAATATCCTTCCAATAACCCGTACTGTAACCTATTGCAGGAACTCCGTCTCTTGGTGTTCCTTCTGGTGTGACTTTTAAATCATACATAATACCGACCAGATCTCCTGCTATGCTTGTTCCGTTCCCGAATGCATTACCTCCTCCTCCTCCTCTTCTGCTCCCTCCTCCTGGATTAACAGGAAGGCTTAAAGCAGAATTACTTACCTTCATATTAAGTATACTCGGCAGGTCAATTTCAGTTAGAGTACTAAGTTTTATATCTTCAACCGGCACTTCAACATCCACGTCCATATTAGGTCGTTCTATTGGTGTATCTGTTGGGGTCTCGACTTCAACTTGTTCAGGTGGCTCTGGTGGTGGTGGTGGGGGTTCTATTTCCGGAATTTCTATCTTTTTCATTGCAACTGTAATCTCTTTAGCTTTCTCAGGTGCTTTAAATACGATAATTGTACCAAGAAACGCAAGTAGAACGATATGTATTACTGTTGATATTACTGGCCCTGTCAAATGCTCCTTAATATCAGCAAAAGTAATTTTACGAGCCTCCATCAACTCTTCATACCCCATGAATCCAGATTCTTCTTCTTCCAAGCCTTCATGTTCTTCTAATTCGTTCTTCATTATTCTTCTCCTATTTTTATATTAACTTTTATAAAGTTATACCAATAAAAAACAAAAACAAGTCGTTTTTCTTTTTTTTTGCAAAAAAAAGTAAAACAGCCATGATAGGCTAATAAATAACCCATATTCCCTTGGCGCTTGACATTGCATCGTCTTAAGTGTTTTTCAGATTCCTTAGCTTTTTCATTCAGTTCACTTAAAAGGAACTTTATGTAAAAGCCCAACATTCTGATTGTATTAACTTTCGTTCCCTTAGTGACCTCTGTGTGACACCTCTTATGTATTCAAATTATTTATTCAAATTATGTGACTGCTCAAAGAATATGAGCTGGTTGCGGTAGAACGAAATCCATTAATTTTAGTTGAGATCCAGAATTTTTTTTAGTTCGGGAAGATTCAGCTTACTTGATCCGAGTAGTGGCATTGTTTCTATATGTATAAAATTTTCCGCTTTAGGTATCCACAGATTCGGTATGATTGCACTTTTTCGCAGTTCTGATATAATATCTTGCGGTGTCATCTCTATTTCTGTGTGCATTACTATGAGCTTTTCTCCCTTTTTAGCATCGGGTGCTCCCAGTATTGCAATGATCCGATCTTCTGTCTTTAGAATATCGTTAATTGCTTGTTCAACCCCTTCGTGTGGAACCATCTCTCCGGCTATTTTACTGAAACGCGAAAGCCTTCCGGTAATAAATATATACCCTTCGCTATCTATTTTTGCAATATCTCCAGTATTGTACCAGCCATTCTGTATTACTTCAGATGTCTTTTTAGGATCGTTAAGATATCCTTTCATCACATTTGCACCTTTTACCATCATTAACCCTTCTTCGCCCGGTGGGAGATCTTCTCCAGTGTCAATATGGACTATTTTTACGCATACATTCGGAATTGGATGTCCGGCACTGCCGATTTTTCCATCTTTTATCCCGAGTTCCATAAAGGATTGGGCAAGATTTATTGATACTACCGGAGATAGCTCAGTACACCCAAAACCTTCAAGTACCGCCTTGCCAGTCATCTTTTTGTAATTCTCTCCAAGCTCTTTTCTCATCTTTTCCGCACCTACAATTGTAAAACGTAGGGATTGCAGTTGTTCCGGAGTAGATTTTCTCATGTAGTTTTGAAGGAATGTCGGAGTTGCAAGAAGGACTGTTAGCTTATGTTCTGCAATTAGTTTTCCGACTCCCGCACTGTCAAGAGGGTTCGGTAGATAGATAACTTTTGTTCCAGAGACCATCGGGAGCCAGAAGCTAGTGGTCATCCCGAAAGAGTGAAATAGCGGTAGGTTTCCTAGCAGTCCATCTGTTTTTGGATTCCAGCCCATAATGTACATTAGAGATGTAACGTTGCTGTTGATATTATGATGGGAAAGCAGTACACCCTTTGGAGATCCACTTGAGCCGCTTGAGAATAGGATAACTGCATCGGCAGATAGGTCGTTACAGGTCAATGGAGATATGTACTTCATTAGTAATTTATGCGGCACCAATGCTGCGATGATAGCAAATTTTATTTTTACATAGCTCGTGATATTTTTTGCAATGTCCTCTAGGAATATCATCTCAGGGCGTTTGGTTAGTTTCGCCTTTCTGATAAAAAATTTACTGGTTATAATGCAATCAAGCTCCGCCTTTGCTATGGAATGATCCATCGTAGTATCTGAAACAGAGAAGTTGAGCATTGCCGGAACCTTGTCAGCCATTAGAGTTGCTAATGTCGCAACTGCCGTATGTGTTGAGTTCGGAAGCAGTATTCCGACATTTCGTTGAGTTGTAAGTTTGCGAATCTCGCAACTTAGAACCATTGCACGCATAAGAATTGCGATATTCGCAACTCCTCCTCCCTCTGCATTAAACAAGGTCTTTTGGAATGGGTGTCTTTTTGCGCGTTTCGCAAAAGCTGAGTGCATAACCTTCTCGCCCCTGCTTGGGATCATATCATTCTCGGCTGCGATTTCCGCAATTTTCTGACGTAATGCAAATGGCGAAATATCCCTTGGTACAGGTTTGCCTATCGTTATATCAGCAGGGAATGGTAATTTTGATGGTATACGTAGTTTTATTTTTTTGTAGTAATATGTAAAAATGCTACCCCATATTTTACCGATATGTATAGGAATAATGGGAACATCTATCTCCTTGGGAATCATCTTCTGGAATCCTTTTTTGAACTCACCCATCACTCCGTTGATTGTTAGCTTTCCCTCAGGAAAAATACATACAATATCCCCGTTGCGCAATGCTTCCTTAGCTTGTTCGATCGCGGCCTTTATTCCTTTTGGCTTATGGTGGTCAGGAACTTCAATAAAGTTTAGCCATTTAAAAATACGATGGAGGATGGGGCGCCTGTAAAAATCTGATGTAAGCATAAATCGAATCATTCGTGATGATGATGCCGAAAGCAGGAGGCCGTCAACAAATGATACATGGTTGGATATAATAAGGGCTGGACCTTTTTCTGGAATATTTTCACTGCCTCGAATCGTCAGTTTGTAGAGGGTATGTGTAAGAGTAACACCTGCAAAACGCATTGCAAATTCTGGCAGAATTGAAAATGCACATATTGTGATAAATAACGTAAATATGGCCATTCCCATAAAAATAGGAGCTGGCGAGAAATTGAAGCAGTACGCTTTTATAAATGGGAGAAATCCTCCTTCAGAAACGGCTGCTTTATCTCCGCCAGTTAGCAAAAGCATCAGTAACCCCGCAATAAGTATTGTTGAAAAGCATATAACATTTGCGTTGGCAAGCAAAGACCCGCGTGTCTCCTGGTCACTTTTCTGTTGCTGATATGCTCTTAATGGAATAACAAATAATCCACCAGCAATGCCGAGCATAAATAGACTTATTAGGACGTTTGGATATAAAATATGTTTCGATATTTCAATAGGGGCTCCAGGGAAAAGTACAGTTGTAATAAGAAATATAGTTAAACCTGCCGCACCGTATGGAACAAGACCCAGTTCGACTTTTCCACCAGAAAGTCGGCCAGCAAGATAGCAACCGAGTCCAATCCCGAACGCAGGAGCAAGCTGGATAATTCCTATATCAATATCGTTACTCATATTGAGTGAATATTTAGCAAAGATCAGCAGAAGTGCCTGCAGTGCAGTGCCCATAGCAAGGAAATAGCCTTCACCAAGTATAGCAAAAAGAATAGAACGGTTATTTAGTATAAGTTTAAAGCCTTTATGATTTTTTTTGAAAAGTCCCCAGCCCCATTTTGTATAATTTTCAGGACGTTTCCCTGTGAGAGATTTCGTGACGGCAATCAACCCAAAGAGTGAGAAGAGAGAAAACAGAGCACCGCAGTACCATAGATTATTGCCCGACAGTTCCTTTATCATTACACCCCCGCCGACTCCAGTTATGATGGCAAGAAATGTGAGCAGTCCCACAATTCCGTTTGCCCGTGATATGTCGCGTTCTTGGAAAATTTCAGGAAGTAGCGCATTGAAGGCTGGGCTGAAAAAAGCACTCTGTGAAGCCATTAGAAACATAATTGCAATAAGAGGCCACATTCCCCACGTATCAAATTTGTAGAGCGTAAAAGCACCCAGAAGCATAATTAGCAACTCTGCGACTTTCGCAACAATCATAACATTACGCTTAACAAATCTGTCAGCAAGATAACCAGCCAATACTGGCATAAGTAGAAACGGGAGCACGTAAACAACAGTCAGGAATGATATAAATATCGCATCATTTGAGTAATCTGAAGATTTGCCGATAACCGAAAGGATGGCAACCATTTTGAACGCATTGTCGTTGAAAACTCCAAAAAATTGAGTTGTACTTAACGGCCATAGCTTTGATGCAAATTGTTTTGTTTCACTTTTCATGCAGTAATATAGTCAGTATTGTGAAATTTAAAAGTTACAATGAAGGGAAAAAGGTGTGTTATATACTTCTCCCTTTTTGTCGGCCTGAAAATTTAATTAGCATTTTGTCGCTTTCACTACGTGCCGCATATTGAGTAACGCAGTTTTTAGCACAATAACAAGAAAGTCTTTGTCATTATATTTTGCAACATCCGTGTTCTTCTATGTAAAACCTATATTGCACGATTTAGGTAAAAGTTAAACGACTGTCAGCCTCTCCCATGTTTTCTGTATCGGTAGTACAGTACGACCCAGATCACTGACTATCCCCCCTGCGAAATTCGCAAAAAACAACATAAGAGCAGTTGTAATTTTTATTTTTAACTATTATATTTATTCGTTATTTAATAGAAAAAGCGTTGGGATACCCACATGAACATTAGTTAGTAAAAGGGTAATCATAAGGGGATGTATCTAGCATGAGTCACGATGAAAAATATGAGGTTGATTATGATTAAACTAGCATCGCAATACGACGATCTTGAATTATCTCAAAAATCAAAAAAACTACTTAAGGAGATTGATTCTTTGACTATGGAGTTTGCCAACCTTGCAGTTGAATATGATAATCTAGTGCTGACTGTTATCCCTGATATAGAAAGTGAATATCAAGTAAAAATCGGAAAAATGGAGTATGATCTTTTTTGCGTTGGAACCGAAGTTGCTAGGTTTAAAAGCAAAATTAACCTGATACAAGTGGCAATAAACAGAGGAACAAT
>JAUUYH010000177.1 GCA_030590505.1 Kiritimatiellota bacterium | reverse complement strand
CTATTTAATATACATCGTAATTCAATTTTTAATAGTTGATAAATCCATTTTTTTGCATAAATTAAAGGTTTTTTATATTTGCAACATATTGCGAGGTAAATAGTTGCATAATACCGTGCAGGCACTAATTAAATTTTCCTCTCTTCCACTTCTTCAACTTCTTCAACTTTAGAACTCCCGCACTCTAGAACTTCAGAACTTCTTCCTAATCTTTGTCTTAATCAAAACTCCTCTTTCTTATTCCTTGTATGGTTATCTGATTTGCAGATCTGTCGCAATGCTCGAGTAGACATCGAGGTAGTTTATTAGTCGTCATAAATAAGAAGAACTACTTTAACTTTTTAAGTATGGTATCTATGCGCTCCTTAACCAATTCATTCTGAGAAACGTCACGCTCAGATTGTAAGCGTTCCATAATAGGATTCTTCTCTTTTTTGTAAAAGGAGGCCTGAAGCTGAAATGCTTCCAAAACGGATCTACCCACATTTTTATCAGGATCTTCAAGTGCTTTCAGTAAAAAGGTCATAACGCCTTTCCCCTTATAGCAACTCAAAGTTTTGATTGCAGATGATCGGAACTTTCCTTCCTTCGAATCTAAATGTGCTTTTAATGCCTTCAGCAACTCTGGGTACACAGGTCGCCTGTAGTAATAGGTGTCACTCAAAGAGCTAATGGCATCCAAGGCAATCTTTGGGTCATTATGTGCCATCAATTTAAGCAGATAATCTCGTGCGGGCACTATGCACATATCCCTCGCGGCAATAAATGCTTTTATTTTCATATATTTATAATCTTTACGAAGTTTGTCAAATGTGGGGTCTTCACTAAATAGTTTTACGTAAAACGCTCGTACCACAGGAATCGCATTATTATCCCAAAGAGGTCCAGGCAGCCTAACAGCTTTAATTACCTCAGTTCGGTCTGTTTTAAACGCTTCAACCGCAATCAGGCAAACATAGGAATTTCCATGCATCGCAACGTGCTTGA
Source organism: Kiritimatiellota bacterium (assembly GCA_030590505.1). Taxonomy (GTDB): domain Bacteria; phylum Verrucomicrobiota; class Lentisphaeria; order Victivallales; family JAADHT01; genus JAUUYH01. The sequence continues at coordinate 4,514 of JAUUYH010000177.1, read as the reverse complement.
GCACAAAAATTGGTACTGCCGCATCCTGATGTTTCAACAATGGCAGAAATTGTTGCTGAACCTCCGCATCCTTGATCTTTGTCGCAGCCTTGATACATTTTCCGAGAAGTCGTTTCTTTGGAGTGATATCTACCCGTTTCAACAACGCAGCAACTGTATGCATTGCCAATTCTTTTTTCCATTTCTTCGGAATTTTTTCAAAGTATACAACGAGTGCATTTTCGAATGAATCGCTTAGGAACACCTGCTCTGCGTCATGCCAAGATTTTAGCACGTTCTGTGCTCGAAGGCGCACTTCTGGATCTTTATGTTTCGCCGCCTTTTTGACCAAAGAGATCAGGGGACGTCCTTCTCTGAGTAAGTTTTTTTCTGCTGATATTCTCGTTTCGAAAGACTCTGCTCCAAGATCCTGAAGTAACTTAGTAATGCGTTTTTCGAGCCCCGCTAGCCGAGGCTTTACCCCAGGAAACATCATTTGCAGTAACACACGAAAGCCTGCTTCATCCAGTGCTATGAGATCCGCAGGATCAAATGTTTTACCACTTTTCGCCATTTCTTGAGAAATTTTGCTGACCTTTTCGACAGGAGGAGGATCAGCCGCACAGATATATATCGAGCAAAAAAGAACAACCAATATTACATTGTGCAAATAAAATTTCCGTTTCATATATATATCATGCCGCGTTGAATCCCACCAAGGTGGGTTTTATTCCCCGTCCCTTGGGGCGTACCATATAAAAATATATTTTGTAAAGCTTTTATTAAAAGCGTATATACCTCGTATGCTTGCATCGAGGTAGTTTATTTTCTTATTGTTTTATTCTCTTTATCTTCTGTTTTTATTTCCCAATTTTTACAATTATTTTCCACATCTCTTCCTGCGTTTTGCAGTCAAGAAGTTTATTGACGTTCACTTCTTTGCTAAAGTAGCGGGCAATTTTAGCAACGAGTTCCATGTAGAAAACACTTGTCTGTATAGGAACGGCTGAGACAAAGAGGACTTTTACTATTTCCCCATCACCGAAATCGATTCCCTCTGGAGCAAGTGCAACTGCCAGCGTCAAGCCGCATGCCTGAATATCGCGTGCATGTGGGAATGCAATTCCTGAGCCAACGGCTGTTGAGCTGAGTGCCTCCCTCTTTAGCAGTGCCTTGGAGAATTCATCACTCGATTTTACAAATCCAGTGTCAGCTATTAAATTACCAATCTCTTTAATGACATCTTTGTGTTTGTTTGATTTTAGTTCAGGGAACATTAGGTTGATTGAAGAGAATCTTGCAATGCCCTTGTAGTGCATATTATTGTCAGGCCTTGCAAAAGGTTTTTCATCATGATATAGATATCTGTGACAGTTTGGGCAAAAGAGGCATTCGCTAGGACTTTTTATATTATTTGCTATGCCAACGGGGAGTTTTATAAAGCAACCGGTACAGCAATCGTTGACCATTGGCACCACAAAAAGTTCATAATTCGTTTCAATTCTTGAAAGAGCATCATTGATTTCTGAAGGTAAGGATTCTTTCATCTGCTGAATGCTTGTTTCTAACTTTTCTACTGTCTCTTTTGTATCCTTATTTTTACGAATTACATTGTTTACGCTGAGGGCTAAGGTCATGTCTTGAATCTGAAGCATTTGATTGATATATTTATTCATAATGTACGTCTCCTGCAATTAAATTATATATTATAAAAAGTATGTTCTCTCTTAAAATACTCTTTGCTTTGAGTTTAGCAACTGAATTTTAGAAAGTTTATTTTTATTTTTATTGATTGAAATATATTTCTAAGGTACTATTTTGAAAATGTTACCTAGATTGCACGATTTAGGTGTTATATTATGTGTGATAAAAAAATGGTGGAGTTGATAATGGATAGACAATTAGAAAAGAGTAGAGTTTTAATAATCGGTGCCGGTGGAGTCGGGGCATATTTTGGTGGTCGACTAAGCCAGGGCGGGACATCTGTCTCTGTTGTCTGCCGTTCAGATTTTAAGTTTGTTAAATGTGACGGATTTGATATCAGAAGCATTAACGGTGATTTTAAGTTTATACCAGATCAAGTCTGCCGGACTCCAGATGAGTATACGCAAGATGCTGATTTTATTATTGTCTCTGTAAAAGCTCTACCTGAGATAGATATTGTAAAATTATTAAGGCCAGTTGTAAAACCTGGTACTGCAATTGTGCTTCTTCAGAACGGAATTGATATTGAACATGATGTATATGATGCATTCCCCAAAAATGAGTTGATTAGCGGTATTGCCTATATAGGTGTTGCAAGAAAAGGGGAGGGGCGTATAGACCACCAGGGAGGCGGACGTCTGACAATTGGTATTTTTCCAAAAGGCACCTCTGACAAGGTAGAGAAGCTCCACCAACTATTCGCAGGAGTTGGCGTAGATTGCGAAATTAGCAGTGATGTTGTACGCAAACGTTGGGAGAAGTTGTTATGGAATGTGCCATTTAACTCACTCTCAGTTTTGGGCGGATCTCTTGATACACAACAGATTATGGCTGATAAATATCTTGTTGCTCTGGCGGAAAAATCAATGCGGGAGGTTGTACAGGTTGCCAAAGCCTGTGGAGTTGATCTGGATGAGAAACTTATTGAGTGGAATCTTGAATATACACGAAATTTTCCACCATATAAAAGCAGTATGCTCCTTGACTACGAAAATAGCAGAAAAATGGAGTGTGATGCAATTCTTGGAAATGTTATAAATCTTGCCAAACAGCACAAAATACAGGTTCCATATATTGAAACAATATTTGCCCTGCTAAATTCGCAGAACAATGATCTACGAGATGCTAGCTCGTGAACAATACAAGTTAGCCCGTGAAAATACGGGCTAACTGTGTTGTCGAGAACAATTCAAACTAATATTTTCTCTGAAGACTAACTATTTTTCCTTGAATTGATACACTTTCTACAGGATAGAATTGTGATTTGAAGTCTGGGTTTGCTGGTCTTAATTCAACCTTTGACTCTGGTGCTGGATAGAAACTCTTTACGGTTGTCTGGTTATCCACCAATGCGACAACTACATCTCCGCATCGAATGTTGTGGGTTTGTTGAGCAATTACGACATCACCGTCAAGGATTCCTGCTTCACGCATACTTTCTCCACTAACAGTTAGTGCAAAGAGATTAGTTATCTTTCTGCCCAGAAATGCTGGATCACATGAGATCGTTCCTTCGCGCAGTTCAGGAGAATCAACGGGCATTCCTGCACTTACACGGCCGACAAGAGGAATCTCAACCATTGGTATGGAATTATTATCTGCCTGAATATTTGATACCTCTTTAGATAGTATGATACTTCTAGCCTTTGAGCTCCGTGTAAGATAGCCTTTTTTCTGCAGAGCCTGAAGATGGGCAAATACTGTTGATGTTTTAATTCCAAAACCGTCTGCAAGCTCATATACGGTCGGAGCCATACCCTCTGTCTCCGCAAATTTTTTGATAAATGCCAGAAATTCACGTTGCTTCATTGTTAAACCTTTCATAGATTTCTCCTTTTGTTATTAATAATCCTAACCTAAACTTTATTTTCATCGTCTAAAGATTTTTATCTTTAATGTTAATAGACTATTATTTGTTAGAAGTGCAAGCTGGTTTTTGAAAAAAATCAATTTTTATTTTTTCGCAGCGTTATCCTCAACGCATTTAGTAAGCAAGCAACAAGCAAAAAAAGGCAATAAATAGAGCCTTATGGTTGTTCTTTTGTAACCGTTAAGCTTGGAAAAAGTGGCTTGCCGCTAATGTAGCATAACCGTCTCGGTTGTGAATTCGCTCGGAGGCGTCTCACCTCCAACGAAGTATAAAAGTGAATAAAAAACCTAACACTAAACGGTTCCGCCACATGGTTCGCAAAGCCGTTTACTGCGAACTTAGCAACTTTGCATACACGAACATAGATGCGGGCATTGGTTTAATGTCAGGAAAAAGCAGCTATCCACCTACGCCAAAGGCTTCCGCCTTTGTTTAGCTACGGCGTGACGTGTCGGCGTGACTAAAGAAAAGATGAAAAATGAGTTCAACTCATATTACGAACACACCAAAATGGAGATTTTCCCATCTTAATGTATTAGCTCCATTCTGCCAGGCTCTATGCTTATAGGGACTGAAAATGATTTAACTTTAATATTATTTTTATTAAATAGTTTGATTAGTGTTTCAGAAAAAGATACTTTTAGCTTTGTGTTTGAGATGATATAAACCTCAATTTCTTTTCCTTGTTTGATCTGTAAGTTTTTTGTACACAAAGAGGGCAATTTACTTATATTGGTTGTTGTTGCTCCATCATCAAGAACGAATAAATGCTGCCCATTGGAATAATCAATTGTAATAGTTATTTTTTGAGACGTATTTGTTTTTTTAATTCTCAAGAGGGGCTGGCCCTTTTGGGGCCCTTTTGGGGCCCTTTTGGGGTTTCAGGTTGTACCCATGTCACACCAGGGGAATCAGGCCAACTAATTGGGATTTTTCCGAATTTGCGATATTCGCTATTTTT
>JAUUYH010000179.1 GCA_030590505.1 Kiritimatiellota bacterium | reverse complement strand
TTTACTGCTCAGCATGAGGCAACTGTTGGAGGTTTTCTATTTTTAGCCAGCCTGCCTCTTCGGGGTCATACGGAAAATCTTCAATAAACCCATTTTGTTTTGCATATATAGATCCGGATTGGTTAACTATTAATGTTATTTTGTTCCCGATAGTTTCAGAGATAGCCATGACAGCCCACTCTTTTTCATAATCAAATGCATTACAACTCTGATGATCCTCGCTCTTTCCTGCCAGTAAACTTACGTATTTATATCCATCAAGAACAGATCCCAGTTTTTTGGGAATGAGATTTATATTCACAGGATTTTTATCTTTATCTAGCGTCGTCCAAAGGTGAATAATAAAAGCAGCAAAAGTTTTTTTACCATCTTCATCCCAATCTGTTTCTATGTATTTATTCTGTGCATCTACGATAAGTTTTATGTTATGAAAAGCTTTGATCTCATTAGCACGTATTTCAGATGATGAAGGGGTGTCATTGGCACTCTTCCTATTGAATATGTGAAATATTCCAAACACAATTCCCGCTGATACAAGACAAGTCAATATTATTCCGGAGAAAGTATATTTACGTTCTGATTGTTTATCTTTCATTGTTTTCCTTATTTTGATATTCTATTACGTATGGGCATCCAGGATCAGGATCTGAAAAACTTCCTGAAACATATTCTGCAACTCCATGACATCCCCCTTTGCAAATATCCAAATATTTACAGGAGATACAAGGTTCAGGGGCGGTATCAGTCCAATCCCTGGCATTTGCAAAAGTCGCAGGATTACTAAACACGGCAGGAAGGTCAAAAACTGAAAGTCCATCGCTTTTAAGAAATGAACAACCACTGACAGAGCCATCGCTCTTAATTCCCAAAAGGATATTCCCTGCTTCACATCCATAGGTTGCCATTGTTTCAAGTAATTCTACAGGAGGAGAATGATAGCATAACATAGGCACGAATGAACAATCTATTTTGGCAGTAATTTTGTATTTCTCTGAATACTCCGATAATTTTGGAAATAATGCAATATTCTGTTCATACGTAGTACATTCGCTTGCGTACATACCTTCTCCTCTTCCTGAAGGTTTTAATCTCAAAAATTCGATCTCATTGAGTTTTTTATCAACTGCATATTTAAATACTTCTTCTATTTCGTCAAAATTTCTGTTCCCTAAAACACAGTTTATTCCGGTTGGAACTCCTGCTCCAATAAGAAGATCTATACCCCTGTCAGCTATATCATTCATCTCCTGACCGCGAAATATACTTTTCTCTCCAAATCCATCGATCGAGAAATTTACCTGCCCGAATACTCTCATCTTTTCCGCATTATTTTCATTAATACCCACACCTGAAACTGTGAGATTCGGGACGATTCCCTTCTCTCTTGCGTAATCCGCAATTTCAAAAAGATCTTCTCGTTCAAGTGCATCACCCCCGCCAAGAGCAATATGAAAAACTTTCATACTGGCCAGAACGTCGAGAGCACGCTTAAACGAAGGTGTGTCTAGTTCATTTTCATCTTTATCTCCTGATGCCATATAACAATGCGGGCAGCGCACAGAGCATTTGTTTGTGATTGCAAAATGTACTTCAGTAGGAGCAGACAGCAATCCTATATCCTCGTTATCTTTTTTCCATAATGCAGACTCTTCCAGTCCAAGTTCCCGCATATAATCCCTATCGACATATGCAAGAAACGGAGGCTCCTGACTGGAGATTATTCCGCCGAATTTTTCATAACGATATTCAAGATCTTTATTATTTTTAAATGGAATCATCTTTTTTCTCCGTTTGTATTACCTCTTCTGGGACCTCTGTTTGCTCTGTATTCTCTGTATATTCCATGATCCACTCTTTTAGAGCCGGATTTTCCACATTTATTGTATTAAGATTAGTATATCCTTTGGGATTTGTTAGCACAAAGATTTCAGGGTCGCTCAATACGAAATATATGTGACCGACAGGGTTCTCATCGGAAACATAATATGTACTTTTCTTATAGCACTCATCCAGGTAGAAAAGAGCAAGAATTGAAAACGTAAAGGTCAATGATAGAGACGTATTTAGTACTATTGCTAACCACCTTTTTTTGAGTTTTGCAGTGCTTATAGCAAATATACAACAACCAATTATGCCAATGGTGCCGTAGAGAAAAAGGATATGAGCAATGCCAGAACCGCTTCCACCAGGAATGGCGTTCAGAAAACTTGGGAGCTCTGAATTAATTTCTCCAGCAATATTAGGTGGACGCTGAAAGAGATTTCCACTAATATAAAAAGAGAGGTAATAAAATGCGGTCCAGAGGATGAGAACGAGAAAAAGCAGGGAGAGATGTCGGGGAGTAATCCATCTCCATGGACGCGATACATAGAACGCAATTGCGATAATCGCAATCATTGAAATTAAAAGTCCTATAACGGTATTATTGAAGAGATTCTCTTTCCTGGTCATCACAACATGCTTAATTTTTTCAGTAACGGGTAGATAAAAATCCATTCCGGGTGTCAGTTCCACTGCTTTAGAGAATGCGACTTCTGCTTTCGCATACCTCTTTAAAGCTAAATGTTCGTCACCAATGTAATAATACAAAGATGAAAGTTTATAATACGCAGGATATTTATCAATCACATTCTGCAATTCAGTAATTCTTTCCTCTCTTTCGAAGGGTTCAAGATTGCGATTCGGATTGAATATAATTTTCTGCAATGCCCTATCCGTATCTTTATATTTTAGTTTCAAGTCATTCAATCTGCCGATTTCAGCTTCTGCGGCTATCTTTTCAGGAGCATCAGCAGCGAGTTTCAACTTGAAGATCCTTTTATATAGCTTTAAAGCCATCTCATCCTGACCTACAATATTCTCGTAGAAATGGGCAAGTTCCTTCAATGCTTCTGCTTTGAGAGAGAGAGATGACTCTGGAGCGTTTATAGCTTTAAAAAGAGAAGTTCTCCCTTTATAGTACTCCTTCTCGCTTATAAGTTTTTTTCCCTGATCCAAATTATTATCTACGGCGAAGCAGATAATGGGAAAAATAATTAATAGTAAAATTTGAAATCTTTTCACTTTTTATCCTTTTTGTTTGATGTTTGTTCATCGTCATTCTCAACACCTGTTTCATCAGCTTTTTTAGAAGATTTTCCAATAAAATAAGTGACAATAATTCCCGAGACCACTCCAAAACCGACAGTAATTCCTAGTAACGATGCCGGCAAGGCAAAGATCACAGATCCCAAAGAGCTTGAGTTTGGATTATATCCGTGCTTAACCTTAAGGATTTTTCCTTTTTTAATTTTCATCTTTATCTCCATAATTTATAAATAAATATTAATATACCCATGCAAATAAACAGAGAAGTCATTCCCAGTTTTACTAATGCAATATTCTTCTTAAAAATTTTTGAAAGCTGCTCAGACGTAACCCCTACCAAAGCTACAAGAAAAACTGCGATAAGGGGAACAATAAAAGCCAAATTATATACCAACAGGTAGATCAATGCGGTTCCGCGGAATTTAGGTTCTGAAATCATCGTAACTATCGGCAAGTACACCTGTCCAGTACAGGCTAATTCCAGGCCGGCAATAACAACCCCAAGAACAAATGCGGAAGATGCAACACCTATTTGAAAACGCGCAAACTTGCGAATATCGCTACGAATACGCTTTTTGATAAAATTAGGAAGCTGCAACGTTATTTCAGCAGATTTTCCCCTCAGACATTTAATAAAATCAACAAAACTGAATATGGCAAGTATTGCAACAAATATAAATATCGATAGATTCATTATATAAGCGAGTATATTCTGAGAAGCGATCCAAGAAGCAACATAAAAAAGCAATAATCCTATTGCAGTATAGGTTATAAAGACAGCAAGGGTAAAAAGGCTTCCGGTTATCACCATTTGTTTGCGTGTGCTTCCTGCCAATGACAAGTATGACAAAAGAAATATTATTGTTGTAAATGCGCACGGATTGATACCGTCCAGCAATCCTCCACCAAGAATAATGGCCAGCGTTAATTTCTTGAATTTCGAAACCTGTAATTCCTTGATATCCCGTGATCGCTGAAAAGGTTCTATTGAGTCTTGGCGATAAAGAAACGGATTTTTTCTAAATTTCATCAACTCATCCTTCAAGCCCCGTTCTATTGAACTTTCTCCACCAAAAACTGTTCTACCTATAAAAATTGCGGGAACATCTGCACCATGCATCCCAAAATCTGACTCAATTGCAGTAAGGAGGTCATAAGTCGTACGATTATCAAGATCATAATAATAGACCTTGAGTTTTACTTTATATTTTTTAGCTATTTCAGGAAGAATGTTATGAATAAGCTTGTCACAATAATTACATTTACGGGAAAACAGGTACAATGCCACTTCAGGATCGCCTGGTCCACCTGTAAAAGTATAATCGCGCCTCAAAGAACGAGCGATCTTTTTAAGTCGGTTCATCTCTTTCTCTTTAATTGGACGTGGAACCATCATGAATGAGTCAAAAACTGTACCGTCATCCGCAACAGCGCTTAAAGTCATTACATCTCCGCTCACACTAACTTTGCAAAAATGATATCGAAATGCAGCTTTTTCTGACCGGTAAGCAGGATTTGGTTTATTAAAAATCAATTCCGCCCCACCACCACCCGAGACTATATAACGCACTCCATTATGCCGTGACCTTTCGTACAAATGCCAACTTGAAAAAACAATATCGACTCTCTGTTTTTCAAAAAGCGGGGCCCATTTTCGTCGAAGAATATCTGCAGATCGTCCATGAGATATATAAATAGGGTCATGAATAAATACCACTCGAAACGGAGCATCCTGGACCTCTTTCGAAGCAAGTTCTGCTTCAAGCCATTTATACTGCTCACTTTTTTCGTCCAATTGCTTTTCCGATTGTTGACCGGAACTTCCCCAGGCATTTAAAGAGAAAAACTTCACTCCTCCCCATTCAAAACTGTAAAACCCTTTATCCAAAATTGGAAAATACTTCTTACATAAGCCTTTTCCGGCAGCATAATCATTATCCCCTATTACAGGGTACAGAGGGGTTTTTTTTAACAAATCCGCTTCAACTTCATAAAATTGATGCCATAATTCATCGCTTGTACCGTCATCCACCATATCTCCCAGAACAACAGCAAATGAGGGCTCATGCAAACAGACCTGCTGGATAA
>JAUUYH010000191.1 GCA_030590505.1 Kiritimatiellota bacterium | reverse complement strand
CTCCACCCTCCTGTAATTGCCATATTTAGAAAGTCAGGCGTGCCGGGAGCACAATCAACTGGAGCGGTGTTGTAGATAGAAGATCTGCGAATCTCGCAAAGCCCCTCTTTTGAAAGTGCGATAATCGCAGAATCAAACGCAGACGCAACATCGCCCAGATTACCTCCGAGCGAAAGTGCGATGCGTATAGAATTTACTTTATCAGCCATTGATAATTGCCGCAAGACGTGGACCTACATAGGTACAGATCATCTCAGCAAGAGCATCATCAGAGAAATCGAAGAAGAGATCATCTCCCTTAAATCCAATTTTCAGCCCTGATGTAAAGTCATGTCCGATAGATATTGAAGGAGTTGATTTCAGATCATTAAGAAGAGATGACTTTATATGTTTCTCCATAATTTCCAGATCTTTCTTATTCAGAATAAGATCGATTCCTGGTTCAGAATCGGAACTCTTCGAAAGATAACTCTTCTGCATCTCAAGAATAAGTTTTTCCATCATATCTGGAGTCATTGCTTCGCCAATGCACTCTTTAACTACAGCCTTTAAGCGATTCTGCAACTCTACATTAAGTGCAATAATGATATCTCTTGAAGCCTGCCTGATAGTATTTGCAGCACGCTCTTCATTTCGCTTAGCATCTTCCTTAGAGCTCTTTAATATCTCTTCTGCCTTTGCATTAGCTTCGGATATAATCTTTTCAGACTCTGTTTTCGCATCTGCAAGAATCTTATCCTTTGCTGTATCAGCCTTTTTAACACCCTCTTCCTGTATCTTTTCAAGTAAATTCTGTAACTCTTCTGCCATAATCAAATCTCCTGATATTTTTAAAAATCATCTATTGTCACTTATTGTTACTTAATTTTAACGCAAAGATGAAAAGTCGCAACAACTAAAGAGAAAATAATACAAAAAAAAATCTGATAACAGAATAGTAATATGCTGCACATAATTGCAAATGCCCCATTAATTCTAGTAAATCAGCAAAAGAAATAGTATAAAAAGAGAATTTCAGATTGAAAACAGTCAGCTTTACAGGTATAATAAAAGGTAAAAAAAAGCTTGAGCGACAAAAACGCTTAAGCGGGATTGCAAAAACAGGCAAAAGATTTATTTAAAGTGAGGAATAGTTTTTAATGAGAGATGAACAGTTTATAACAACAGTAGAGAAAATAATTACGCGAGACTCTCGCTTTAGCGAAGAGGCGTATGAATTCATCAGCAATGCCGTTATATATACAACCCGACAGGTTGAAGGCGAGGAAGATTCTAAACGCCACATATCAGGACAGGAGTTGCTAGAGGGTATAAAGGATTTTGCAATATCGCAATTCGGCCCGATGGCGAAAGATGTACTTGAGAGCTGGGGAGTATGCGACTCGTTGTCCATTGGATACATTGTGTTCAATATGGTGGATCATCAACTGCTCGGTAGTACTAAAGATGACTCCATTGATGACTTTAAAAACGGATTTGATTTTCAAACTACATTCACTTCGTCATTTATACCAAAATCTAAGAAAAAAATAGAAGTACCAACAATAGACATTGAAGGTTGACACTTCTACATTATCAAAAAAACTAACGCCCATTAACAAACAATTATTAAAAGACCAGAACAATATGCACAAGAATACGAGACCAGACATCGGAGAGATTGAGACATTCCATCTTGAAAACGGAATAAGCCTATATGTAAGAAAAAACAGTGCGGCGCCAGTGGCAACCGTGCAGGCGTGGGTAAGAACGGGCAGTATCCACGAAGGAAAAGATCTGGGATGTGGATTATCACATTTCCTAGAACACATGCTTTTTCAAGGCTCTTCGAAATACTCTTCTGATGATATTACAAAGATTGTACACGAAAACGGCGGAGAGATAAATGCTTTCACATCTTTTGCTGTGACATGCTACTATATTGAACTACTCTCTGATGCCACAAATAAGGCAATTGATATTCTTGCTGATATGATTCAAAACCCTCTATTCAAAAATGAAATATTCAAAACAGAAAAAGATGTAATACTACGGGAATGTGCGATGGGTAACGATAGCCCAGATCGAAAAATAGGAGAAAAACTCTGGAAAACTGTCTTTGCAAAACACCCAGTACGCCACTCAATTATAGGTTACAATGAAGGAATTGAGAGCGTAAATCGCAAAATGATGATGAACTACCATAAAGAGCGCTACACGCCTGAGAGAATCTTTTTTGTCGTATGTGGCGATGTAAATGGCGAAGAGATTGCTAAAGACCTTCAGAAACTGACAACAAAAATGAAAAAAGGCAACCTATACGATCCGCCAATTATAACCGAACCTGAACAAAAATGTATGCGACACGAAGTATTCCACTACGATGATCCTGTTGCACGACTGGTTGTCGGATACAGAGTTCCTGATGTATCATCTCCAGACACCCCTGCCCTCGATCTGCTATCTTCCGTTCTCGGTCACTCAAAAAGCTCTCGACTCGTAAAAAAAATAAGAAACCAAGATCAGCTGGCACTCAACATTGATGCCTCATGCTACTCTTCTGTATTTGACGGTGTTTTCGTTGTCTCAGCAGCCACCTCTCCGGATAAGGTGGAAAAACTTAAATCTGCGATTTTCGCAGAGATTACCAATATCAAAAAGGGGATTAAAAAGTCAGAGATTGAGAAGGTTAAAAAGCAGATGACTACGAACCTCTACAGAGGACTGCGATCAAATTCAGGCATAGCTCATATTATAGGGAACTCAGTCCTCACATACGGCACTCCTGATTATGCATGCAAATATATGGAGGATATTGAAAAACTTACAGAACAAGATCTCCTGAATGTGGCAGAAAAATATCTTGACATAAATAAAGCATCCGTTATTGAAATGCTACCAACTGACTTGAAAAAGAGTAAATCAGGAAAAAAGAAGAGCAATATAGATGCGTATCTTCCTGAAAAAATTCCTCTTTCAGACGGCACTCCGCTTATATACCTAAAAAACAGTGTCTCACCGCTGGTCGATATCTCCATAATCCTTCCAGGTGGAACAATTTGCGAAGGAGAAGAGATTGCAGGAATCTCAAGATTTACAGCAAAACTTCTTCTCTCTGGGACAAAATCTTTTTCAGAAGAGGAGTTTGCGGAGTACCTTGACTGCAATGCTATACACCTAAGCGTGAGTGGTGGTAATAATACATTTACAATTAAGATAAATTGTCATATCGACTGCCTGCAAGATGCAATAAAAGCTCTTAATTCAATGCTATCAGAACCGCTATTTGCAAAAGATACTCTTGAGCGCGAAAAAGCTATTGCGATTGAATCACTTCAATCTCGAAAACTTTCTCCAATGAAAGCAGCCGAGGAAAAACTAAACAAGACTCTCTACAACACTCACCCTTATGCATATCCTAATGACGGCACAGAGGAGAGCATAAAAAATATGACAGTTGAGAAGATTAAACAATTCTTCTCCAGCATAATTCTAAATCGTAAGAAGCTGATTATCGGGTTTGCTGGTCATATTGAAAAGAAAGAGGCTGTTAAGCTGTCAGAAAAAATAATTACATCAATTCCATGGAGCAAAAAACCGCTAAACATTGAACCAGAACTACCAATATTCCCAAAAAAGAGCCATAAAGAGTACGTTAAACTACCAAAAGAGCAAGCTGTTGTCCTGCTGGGCCTTCCCGGTTGTTCAAACACACATCCTGATAGATTTGCCATGGACATTCTCCAAGTCACTCTAAATGGTCTATCTACACGCCTATTCAAATCCATCCGTGATGATGCCGGACTTGCATACTACACTGGGCTCTACTCCTCACGAGGCATTCATCCTGGATTTATTGCTTTTTACGCAGGGACTGCACCCGAATCAACCGAAAAGGTTATATCTCTTATAGAAAAAGAGAAGAACAAACTCGCATTAAAAGGCCTAACCTCTAAAGAACTGCAAAGCACCATAGCACGCCTGAAGGGGGAAGTGTCAACTCAGAAACTTAATCCGGGCACAATTCTAATGCAATGCACACTTTCAGAGTTCTACGGAAACGGCTTTATGGAGCCTTGGATTATATGCGATAAATATGCAGAAATTACAAAAAAAGAGCTAAATAGTATCATAAAAAAATACTTTTCAAATAAAAATACAATTACAGTCATCGCCGGTGGATCATCTTAGTGCAGTGCACAGTTTAAAATATCATATAAGTCGCAGTTGTTTTTTGATTTTTGCGGAATTCGCAATATTCTTTTTTTAGTTGCGAAGATCGCAGAAAAAAAACTTGGAAAACTTGGAAAAAACTTGGGGACAAGCCGATTATCAACCCAAAAAACTTGGGAACAAGCCGATTATCAACCCAAAATGAACTATACACTTAAAGTAGTAAAATTCAAAACGATAATGGCTTTTTTATAAATCGGATTGGGAGATGAGACGATTATTATATTTTTGGGAGAAAATATTATAACGATTAACTGTTTCATTGAATAAAAAGGCAATTTTCACGAAATCCAGGCAGGGGAAATTATTAGGAGAAAGAGATTCTCCCTAATTCTTGTTGTAGGATGTCTGTTTTTTAAGAAGTATTTCTGAGCTGTTTATAGCAGTAAAGACCTACACCAGAGGCCGTTTTTCCGTGACTGAACTTTTT
>JAUUYH010000093.1 GCA_030590505.1 Kiritimatiellota bacterium | reverse complement strand
AACTTCCGCACTCTAGAACTTCAGAACTTCTTCCTGATTCCTTGTCTTTTCTTCAAGTACGTTAGGCATTCCTGCCTGACATAGCGTAAAACAATAAGCAAAAAAAAGGGAATAAATAAAGCCTTACAGGCTGTTCTTTTGCTTATTGTTTTACATCTCTTTCTGCTCTTGCTATTTGCGTTGGGACAACGCAAGCTACTTAAGATTTTCTTCCATAGAAAAGCACACTACGCTAAAAGTACTGAGCTCTGAACTTCAGATGGTTACATTTTATTTCATTGGTGAAAATATTATTTAACATATTTTTTTATTGTTTGGAGTAATTTTGTTATATCAAAAGGTTTTGCAACAAATGCATCCATGCCTGCTTCGAAGCAATCGGTTTTATCATTTGGTGATATACAACCTGAAATAGCAATTATTGCCACATCTTTTCCTTTCTCTATTTTTCGTATTTTTTTAGCAGCTTTAAATCCATTAAGAACAGGCATTTGACAATCCATCAGGATTAAATCTATATCATTCTTTTCAAATAGATCAATTGCTTCTTTGCCATTACCAGCAACTTCTGTCTGATACCCTGCAGCCATTAAAATATGGCATAGAACATCCTGATTCGCGGGCTCATCTTCAACAATTAAAATCTTTTTATCCGTTTTTTTAGGCTTTCTTGACAGATCCAGTCCCAGCTGTTCAATTTTACTATCTTCTTTTTCTTCTTCTGTTGATTCCACTAAGGGGATGCACAGTTTATAAACAGTGCCTTCACCTTTTACACTGCTTACTGTAAATGTTCCTTTCAGTTTTTTTGTAATATAATTACATACGGCAATTCTAAGGCTGAGCATTGAAAATTTTGTTCTAGCATTTGGGAAGCTTAGAATTTCATCAAGTTCTGTCCCAAGAAAACCATCTCCTTTATTGGCTGCAGTAAATATAAGTTTTAATTTATCTTTCGAGTCAATTACTAATTTAAGATGTACAGCTCCCTTTTCATTAAAAGAAATAACATTTCTCAATATATTAATAATCAACTGTCTTATCTGAACAGGATCTCCCATACAACTTCCAGGAACATAAGTGTCAATGTCGTAACTAAAATCAATATCCATCTGCTTTGCTTCATTTTCTACAAATTGAATCGCTTCACCAAATAGTTGCTTAATATTTATATTCTCTCTTTTAAATTCAGAGCGTGTATCTTTAAAAAGTGAGGTTGTTTCAATATCATGCAATGTCGATGCCATATGAGAGGCTGAATGAAAGATTTTTTCTATTTTTTCTTTATCTTCTGGTAATAATTTAGAATATTTTAGTATTTGACTCATGCCCATAACGGTATTCAACTCTACAAGGAAATCATGACTTAGACCAGCAAATAAACTTGTTTTACTCTGACTTGCCGTTTCTAAATTAACGGCTTCTTCCCCAACTCTTTTCAGAAGCTTATTAATCTGCTTTACCATTAGAAAAGCCGAATCCCCAATCGTTTTGAATTCTTTGAACTTGAAGTCGATATTAGTAAATGAGTGATACGTCTCTTTATCATGAATATTATTTAAAAAATTAATGATTAAGGATAGTTCATTCTTTATGGATTTTGAAAGACGATGTATATAAAATATTGTGCAGCAGATGATTAGCAGAAAAATAAAAGTAACAAAACCCATCTCAATAAACGTATTGATTTTAAGCCGTCTTACATTCATTGCAATTGCTGTATCTAATGACTGATGAGGAATTTCCGAACATACTATAAGGTTTAGTTTATCATATTTTTTTATAAAACAGTACATCTTCATTTTTTTCTGAGAATTTTCTATTTCCTTAAAATAAACGAAACTATTTCCCTTAAGTTTTCTGGCAAGTCGGTTTATGTAATTAGAAAAATCCCTCCCTTTCGCATCAAAATATGCAATCTTTTTTCCAACCATTGCACTGTTAAGTGAATTATGCAATACGTACCCTTCAGGAGAGAGGATATATATATTACCTTCAGATAGTTGTAAAGGTTCTGTTTTGTTATACTTAAGAAGTACTTGCTCAGCAAGTTTATTAATCTGTGTATCATCTTTGGGGATTGATAAGGAAGTATTAGACGTAATATAATCAATCACTTTGATACTATTTTGAACATTTGATTTCAGAGTCCTATTGTATCCTTCTATATGAGCTTTTTGTAAGCTGATTGAAGTCCCTTCAAAATCATTATTTTTATAGTAAATTGCAAATACGATAAATATAATACTCAAAGCAATTATTGTCGTGAGCCATGAGATAAATATAACCTTTGTCAAACTGTCTTTTTGCTTCGGCATAAATCTACTCCTGAAAAATTAATGTTTGTTTTTCTCAATGATTATAATATAAATCTAAAAAAACGAAAATGCAATAGTAAAGAAAGTATTTTTGGCCAAAAAAATGTGTTATCGCATAGGTTCGGGGCCTTTTGTCTTTCTTTATGAAATCTGTCCCTTTATTTTTGCCTCTTCACCTGTCCCCGAACGTAGTGACGGATTATTATCATTAGTGGGTTGCGTTATACTTAGTATTCTCTTTAAGTACTTGGGCTTCGCACATTTTATGTACTTCTTCTCTTAATCTTTGCCTTAATTAAAGGGCAGAAGGGGACAGGTTGATTATCAACCATTGAAAAAGCACCCTCGAAAACGATAATCATTAAGCAAGAGTAGCATGCGGAGGCAAGGCCTCATTAAAAAGGCACTTCGTGCCCCTCAACGCATTCAGCAAGCAAACAACAAGCAACTAAAAGGCAATAAATAAAGCCTTACAGACTGTTCTTTTGCTTATTCTTTTACATCTCTTTCAGCTCTTGCTATTTGCGTTGGGACAACGCAAGCTACTTAAGATCTTCTTCCATAGAAAAGCAACTCTTGATCTCTTTTTTTTAGTGTTACCCACTAATTTAGGTGAAGCCCCATTTTTTCTTCATCGTTTTATGACTTGATGTGGCAAAATTACTCTTCCTGTTCCAGTGGGGCTGTTCCCATATCCAAAACCATTGAACAAGACTTATATGTAAACCATTCATTAAAGAGTTTCCATGTTATTTCCGGCCAATCGTCCTCATTAGTCCACCACGATCCCAGTTCAGATCGGAATATTTTTTCAAATACATTCGCAATAATAGCATTCAATTCTTCATTATCAAAAAAATCAGGAATCAAATAAACAGTCTCATCTTTTTGGGTGTCAGCCAATTCCATCTGGTCTTTTATCTCCACTCCAGGTAGAGAGTTAAACCAATCGACCAACGGCTGTTGTGCATAAACTACCAAGCATCCCCTGTTAATTGTCGGTATTTCAATATTCATCATTTAGCTAGTTCCTTTTTTTTAGAAATTTATGCAGCTTCCTGCATGTTGTGTTTTCATAAATATCCCTCTTCAATTTTTTCTTAATACCCTTTTCAATCTAGGCTCTGGGGTGAGCTTTTTTATAGACAACTTTTAGTCTTTCTGCACTTATATGTGTGTAGATTTGTGTTGTACTGAGGCTTGCGTGTCCTAGGAGTTCCTGAACGCTTCTCAGGTCTGCTCCGGCATCGAGCAGGTGTGTTGCAAAGGAGTGTCGTAGTTTATGTGGAGTCATATCGTGCGGTAGTTCGGCAGTTGTTAGATAATTTTTCATAAATCTTTGAAATGATCTTGGTGTAAGTCTGTTTCCGAATTTATTTACGAATATAGGGGCTCCTGATGTGGTATTTGAGCTGCGAACTACGCGAATATCGAAATATTGTCTCAAGGCTTTTGTTGCTGGGGCTCCGAGGGCCGCGATACGTTCTTTTTTTCCTTTTCCTCTAACCTTGATAATGCCTTTTCCGATATCAAGATCTCCGAAGTTTAGACCGAGTGCTTCGCTTATTCGTAAGCCGCCGCTATAGATTACTTCTAGCAGTGCGGTATCTCTTGCAGCTGCGAATGTCGCAGATTCTGAATCTTTGGCAATACCTTTGTCGGCAGCATCTTTCCAGTAGATGGGGGGGGCATCAAGAAGAGCCCCTACTTCATTTACAGATAGATATTTTGGTAGTTTTTTCCCTTTTTTAGGGGATGTAATGCCGATAAATGGATTTTTTGCAACAACCTCTTCACGTACAAGATAGCGGTAGAATGAGCGTAGGGAGGATATCTTGCGTAAAATAGAAGTTTTTGCAAGTCCTTCTTGTTGAAGATATACAATGAAACTTCTTGCCTGATAGATGTCTGCCGATGCGAAGTTCGCATTGTCAACTTCACATTTTAGCGAATTTCGCACAAATTGAAAAATATCTCGTTCATAATTCTCAACAGTATGCTCAGATCCCTGGCGTTCATCACGCAGATATGATAAGAAATTATTTATATGTTTATTCATTATGTATTATGAACCATAAATTGCAAACTACAATACTTATGTATGATATTCTGCGTTGATTTTTACGTATTCATAGGATATATCATTTGTCCACATTTCGTAGGCGAAGTTCCCGTCATTTAGATTGAGTGTAAGTGTGAAATTATCTTTTTTCAATACCTCTTCAAGTTCGCATTCAGGAGTTCCTGCATCTTCACCATTTATTACGACTGGTTTGTCATCATAAAATAGGTCGACTTTTTTGGGATTAAATGATGCTCTAGCATATCCTGCCGCAGCAAGCACTCTTCCCCAGTTTGGATCACCACCGAACCAGGCGGTTTTGCATAGTAGCGAATTAGCTATTGCATCAGCACAGAGTTCCGCATCTTTTGCGAGTTTTGCATTTTTAATTTTTACGGTTACAAATTTGGTTGCTCCCTCTGCATCATGAACGATTGCTTTTGCAAGGTATTGCATTACATATCGCAGGGCTTCTCTGAATTTTTGAGCATCTTTTGATTCTGAGGTGATGGGGGTATTTTTGGCTTTTCCGTTTGCCATGAGTATAACTGTGTCGTTTGTACTCATATCTCCGTCAACGGTAATGCGATTAAAAGAGCCAGCCACCTCTTCCTGGAGAAGTATTGATAGATATTTCTGATCAACCGCTGCATCTGTTGTAATATAAGCAAGCATTGTTGCATGCGGTACACTCATTAAGGGGTTGATCATTCCAGCACCTTTGGTAATTCCCCCGATGTGAACTGTTTTTCCATCAAGCTCAAGAGATATACATACCTCTTTCGGAACAGTGTCCGTTGTCATAATTGCTGTCGCTGCATCCGCTCCTCCATCCGTAGAGAGAGCTTTAACTGCCATATTGATTCCATTCTCAATAATCTCCATAGGCAGGTGTGTTCCGATTCTGCCTGTTGAAGAGACAAAAACCTCTTCTGGGGTAATGTTCAATGCAGATGCAGTCAGAACTGCCATTTTTTTCGCATCTTTGTAACCCTGTTCCCCTGTACAGGCATTCGCAACACCACTGTTGATAATAACAGCCCGGAATTGAGTGTTGTTTTCAAGATTTTTTTTAGCAAGCACCACGGGGGCAGCCGGAAATAGTGATGTGGTAAATGCACCTGCACAATTAGCAGAACTTTTAGAGACAATAAGGGCGACATCTCTGTTCCCGCTCTTCTTTAACCCAGCAGTTACCCCAGAAGCTAAAAAACCACAAGGTGTTGTTATTCCACCATCTTTTACTATATTAAAATTTGACATATTGTATCCTTACTGACTTTATACTCTTCAAACAGCCGATGCTTTTACGATTTCTGAGTGTAAGATACATTAAATCATTTAAGATACAAATAGAATCAAAAATAGCAGTTACAAAAATATGATAAATCCCACCAAGGTCGGTTTTATTCCCCGTCCCTTGGGGGGTATCACATAAATAGTGCAATCCTAAGCACGCAATCTACATAAGTCATTTGCCCTTATATCATCTTGATTTTTAAGCTGCACGGGGGCTGTCCACTGTAAATGAGTTCAAGCGACAGTTGAAAAGTTTCCACTTTTTGCCTCTTGACCTGAAGTAGCTTGCGTTGTCTCAACGCAAATAGCAAAAGCTGAAAGAGATGTAAAAGAAGAAGCAAAAGAACAGCCTGTAAGGCTTTATTTATTGCCCTTTTTTTGCTTGCTTGCTTGCTTGCTTGCTTGCTTGCTTGCTTAATGCGTTGGGGACAACGCATGCTACTTTTGCTTAATGATTGTCGCCTCCCTTTTAGAGGGTGATTGTTCAATTGTCGATAATCAACCTGTCCCTACTAAAAACACTAAAAACACTTGAAGAGGAAGAATAGAAGAAATAAGAAAGAAGAAATTTGATTAAGACAAAGATTAAGAGAAGAAGTAAATAAAATGTGTGAAGCCCAAGTACGTTAGAGATGATAGTAATCATGCCTGAAAGGCTTCTGAAGTACGTTAGACATTCCTGTCTGACATGGGGGCATGAGATGGGGAATAAAAAAAGTCCTTTGATCAGTCTTGCAGGCTTTGGAAGGGCATGTTTTTATGCTTGTTTTTTTACGCTATGTCAGGCAGGAATGCCTAACGTACTTGAAGAGGAAGAATACAAGGAATCAGAAAGAGGCCTTTTTGTGCAGGCACTACTTAAAAGTAACTAAAAAAACTTATGCTTGCACAATCGAGGTATAATGATATATTAAAAAATAGAAAAAATATGTACAATATTTCGTTTGGCTAGTTGCCGCGAAATTGAAAAAGCAAAATTGAGAGAATATTTATGACTAAAGACGAATTAAAAAAGTGTATTGTTAAATTATTGAATGAGAATCACTCACTTTCAGATATTCAAACAATTCTGGATAAGGAACATAATGAAAAGATGACATTTCTTGATCTTCGTGTCCTTGCTTCAGAACTTGAGAATATTGATTGGACAAAGGATGAGCCTCCAGAAAAAGATCCTGATGAGGATGAGGAGAAAGATGAGATTAAGGAAGATACAACAGGACAAACTATTGTTGAGATAAGTAAACTTCAGCGTCCTGGTATTGCTCTTAGCGGATCGGTAAAATTTGCATCAGGAGCAACTGCTGACTGGGTTCTTGATCAGATGGGACGGCTTGGCTTTGAAAAAAGTGACGGCAAACCTACCGAAGATGATCTTAAGGAGTTTCAGGCGGAGTTGCAGAGAGTTGCCGGCGGAGCACAATAATTTTTTTGCTGGCTAATTAAGTTTAAAGAAAATGTTATGATTTCATCCGTGCAAAGCATATCTGATTTGCAGATCTGTCGCAATGTTCGAGTAGACATCGAGGTCGTTTATTATTATTTCTAGTGGCAAGTTGAAGTTATAGCTTCAGTTTTTTACCCTTAAATAGGGTTTGTGCGCAATAAAATGCAGATCTATTCGTTTAGTTGGTATATATACGTATGAAAAAGGTGATAGTATGAAAATACATAATAATGAAAGTGGACAGGCAATCATTGAGTTTACCGTCTCAATTATTGCTATTATGGTTGTATTTCTTGGTGTGATGTTTGCCTTTGTGCTTGGTAAAATCAATGTTGATAATATTATTGAATGTCGTGGGGAAGCTGATAGTTATGCTGGCAACGGTGTAGTCAATGATTCTGGACAGCTTATTTCCAACTGGGAGAGTGGAAAAGATGATCGCTATTTTACAAATGATGATGAAGCGATTATTGGTTCCAATGAAGACCCAGCACTGTTCAAAGGAGAACTTGCGGGTAATTCGATCGACCTTGTCAATGGGTTTAATTATGAGTATGTACATAATAATTTTGCAAAAGATATGAATGGAGTGTACTCTGTATTTCTAGGTATGGCAAATATGACATCATCTAAAATCGTGACTGATCCATACGAAATCGATGCTATTGATGACTTGAGAGGCGCATTCACTTCTCTGATTTATGACTCAGATCTCTCCGTTGAAAACTCGGTCTATATGCCGATATTTTATTCAGAAGAGTAATATATTAATTTAAGGAATTGACACTCGATTGCAGGCACCAAATAAAAAAATAATGGATTTGGAAACATTGCTCAAATGGCGTGAGAATTTACGTACACAGGGAAAGCGGGTAGTGGTTTCTAATGGATGCTTTGATATTCTTCATAGAGGGCACGTTGAATACCTTTTTAAAGCCAGAGCTCAGGGTGATGCAATGATTGTGGCTCTGAATTCCGACGCCTCAACTAGAGCGTTGAAGGGCCCGACTCGTCCGATCAATGACCAGGATGCACGGGCAGTTGTTTTAAGCTCTCTCTACTTTGTCGATGCAGTTTATATCTTCGATTCTCCACGTTGTACTGCCCTTTTTGAAGCAGTTAAACCTGACCTCTACGTAAAAGGTGCTGATTATGATATCCATACAATAAATCAGGAAGAGAAGGCGGCACTACAATCAGTTGGTGCCAATATCTGTTTTATCGAACTTACCCCAGGATTCTCCACAACAGCAACAATTGCGAAAATCGCAGAGTAAATGATCGTAGCTCTCGGAAAAAGTGGCTTGCCGCTAATGTAGCATAACCGTCTCGGTTGTGAATTCGCTCGGAGGCGTCTCGCCTCCACACGAAGTAACAAAAGGTAACTATTTTTCCTACCACTCCCTTTTTATTAGGAAGTCCGCCCATTGGAGGAGGTTGTTTTTATATGGGGAGTCATCAAAATCATTGAGGGAATCTTTTGCTTCGGATAGAAGGTTTTCGCTTCGCTCTTTTACTGCCTGTTCTGCTCCGGAATCTCGGATTATCTGCTGAATTAGTTGAATATCTGATTTTGTGAATTGTTCTTTGCCTATAAATGAGTTGATTTTTGCTTTCTCTCCCTCATTTATTCGTTCAAATGTCTCCATAAGGAGTATTGTAGGTTTCCCTTCAGCTATGTCGGATGCGATTGGTTTACCTAGTTGTTTTTCATCCCCGAAGATACCGAGCCAGTCATCTTGAAGCTGAAAGGCAATCCCGGATTTTTTTGCGAAATTCGCAAGTTTTTGTAGGCGTTTATCTTTTTCTATAAGTTGTGCCAAATCAGAAGCTGTCGTATGTGCTGGGAACTCTCTGTCGATTGCAATTATTCCACCTGTTAAAGCAGAGAACTCAAGGAGTACACCAGTTTTCATATAGAGCATTTGTTCTACTTGATCTTTTGCGATATTCGCAATGTTTCGGTATGAAAATTCAACATCTAAAGCTTCGCCACTTATCAACTCTCTGTTTACCTGCGTCTGCAATCTTTTTACAAGATAGAGGATTGTTTTATTAGTGACACCTGCGTCGGTTGATTTTAGCAGCATATTAATTGCCCAGCCCTGCTGGATGTCACCTGCAAGAATCGCAAAATCTTGTCCAAATTTTAGACTGTTTGCTGTTCCGTAAGTAGATTCTGCGAGATTCGCAAGTGATGCGTGAAGAGAAGGGGCGTTGCGACGTGTTAGATCGTTATCTATAATATCATCATGAACAAGAGTCCAGTTGTGATAGATTTCAACTGCGGCAGCTGCGAATTTCGCAGTTTCAGGATCACCACCGAGCAAACCGCAGCACCATGAAAGCAGAGCAGAGCGCAGATGTTTGCCACCACGTAATGGATAGTCACGAACTGCATCTTTTAGAAAGTTTGGGGTAATCGTATCCGTGAAATCATCATCTTTGATTACTTTTGTAACTCTTTCTGCGTTAATTTTTAATTCCTGTTT
>JAUUYH010000055.1 GCA_030590505.1 Kiritimatiellota bacterium | reverse complement strand
TGTTAAATAACTCAGCAGGAGCTACGTTCTCCCAGTTAAGTTGATTATAGGCTTGCCCCCTAATCGTTATTTTATTGCAAAAAAAAGAGTTTAACAGTGGAATTGTTGAAGGCCTTAATGGAGAAATAAATTTAACCGTTAGAAAAGCTTTTGGCATTAGATCTTTTGATGTTATGCAGACAGCTTTACATCATCAATTGGGAAAGCTTCCAGAACCAGAATTTCCACATGATTTTTGGTAATTAAGGTGCTGCAAAATCATGAATATTATTTGACATTCGAATAATATGAGCTAGAGTTAGGTAGAACGGAACCCACTAATTCAAGTGAAGAGGCATAATGTAAATGGATATTGATTTTAAAATAAAAATGATTCCTGAACTGGATCCTGGCTTTGTGCCAGCAGTTCTTTGGAATCGTGAATATAGAGAAAAAGTGAGAGAGTCAGGCAATACTCAGAAGATTACTATAGCATTGAGACGCCCAAATGGAATGACCTCAAAGGTTGAAACAGAAATCTTTCCTCACACGGAAGAGTATTCAGCGCTAAATATCAAGTATATTGAGAGAACTGTTAAATCGATGCTGTGGATGTATGGCGGAGAGAGTGTCTATATTGCTGGAAGCCCAGCCATTGCCGCTGAATTGAGACTAATATATGCACCTGGTGGTGCAAGGGAATTTGATTATAATCTAATTGGTAAAAAAGTCTATTGTTCTGATCTGAAAATTATTGATTGTGAGTCTGAGCAGATTCCTATAACAGATGATAAAGGAGTGCCACTTGGCCGAAATTTTGATGGTTGCAGAATAGGGTTTGATCTTGGAGGATCGGATCGTAAATGCGCGGCTGTTATTGATGGTAAGGTTGTTTACTCTGAAGAGGTGGAGTGGAATCCATATTTCGAGAAAGATCCTGCCTGGCATAAAGAAGGAATTATTGACACCCTTAAGCGCGCAGCGGCACACCTTCCAAGAGTCGATGCTATAGGCGGAAGTGCAGCGGGTGTTTATGTTAATAATCAGGTAAGAGTTGCATCACTTTTTAGGGGTGTGTCTGCAGAAGAGTTTGATTCAAAAGTAAAAAATATGTTCAAAGATATCCAGAAAGAGTGGGGTGTGCCTCTAGTTCTAATCAATGACGGAGAGGTTACTGCTTTAGCTGGTTCTATATCCCTTGATGACAATGCACTTCTTGGAATCTCAATGGGGACAAGTGAAGCTGCTGGGTACGTGAATCCTGAAGGTAATATAACAGACTGGTTGAATGAACTTGCATTTGCTCCTGTTGACTACAGAGAAAACGGTCCAGTTGATGAGTGGTCTGGTGATGAAGGTTGTGGAGTACAGTTTTTCTGTCAACAGGGCGTAGCACGTCTTGCACCACTTGCTGGAATAGAGTTTTCTGGTGACATGCCATTTGCTGAACGATTGGTAGAAGTGCAGAAGCTTATCTCTAAAGGCGATGATCGTGCTCGTAAGATTTACAGCACAATAGGAACCTGCTTTGGCTATGCAATTGCTCACTATTCAGAGTTTTATGATTTCAAAAATCTACTGATACTTGGCAGAGTAACTAGTGGAGAAGGCGGAGAGTTGATTCTTAAAAAGGCAAGAGAAGTATTGGAATGTGAATTCCCCGAACTGGATAAGAAGATTAACTTCAGCATTCCGGATGAGGAAAATAAAAGACATGGACAGGCTGTAGCTGCAGCCAGTTTACCGGAGATAAAAAAATGAGTATAAAATTAAATAAAGAGAGAGCTGATGTTTTTGTTCCAGATAGTTTAGATATTGAATTAGACCTTTCGAAAACAACTCACCTTGCAATTGGTGCACATCAGGATGATTTGGAGATTATGGCATACAACGGAATTGTTGAGTGCTTTGAGAAGGATAATAAATGGTTCACTGGCGTAGTCGTAACCAATGGTTCTGGAAGTTCACGAACTGGCGAGTTTGCTAAGTATACAGATGAAGAGATGCAGGGAATACGCAAAGATGAACAATGCAAGGCTGCCGAAATCGGTAAATATTTAGCTCAATTTCAACTTAATTATCCTAGCTCTGAAGTTAAAGACGCAGCAAATTCAGATGTAGTTAATGATATTTATGAAATTCTAAAAGTGGCCAAACCTGAAGTTGTTTATCTTCACAATCCAGCTGATAAACATGATACTCACGTTGCAACCATGCTTCGTGCACTTGCCGCTATTTATAAACTACCTCAAAAGAATAGGCCGATCGCGGTTTACGGTTGTGAAGTATGGCGTAACCTTGATTGGCTTGATGATTCTCAAAAAGTAGTTCTTAAATGTGATAAAAATCCTGAACTTGCATCGGCGATTCTTGATGTTTTTGCATCACAGATTGCTGGTGGCAAACGTTATGATCTTGCAACTATTGGACGTCGGTTATCAAATGCTACATTTTTTGAATCACACGCCGTTGATTCTTGTAATTCAATAACATTTGCATTAGATCTCGCACCATTTATTGAAGATAAAAACCTGACAATAGAGGATTATGTCTCCAGTAAGATAGATAGTTTTAAAGAAGATGTCATAAATAAACTAAATAAATATTCGAACTAACCTTGGAGATAATATTGCAAAAATTACTAAAACATTTCGCTATACCAGCCGATTTCGTATCCTCTGAACCTTATGGGTCAGGACATATAAATGACACCTATGCTGTTAATTGTAATCAGGGTGGAACTCCTATCCGTTATCTATTTCAGAGAATAAATCATAATATTTTTAAGCAACCAGAAGTGCTAATGGACACGATTAAGCGCGTAACAGAGCACCAACATAGCAAGATTGATCAATCCTCTCCAGACGCTTCAAGACGAGCTTTAACTTTGATACATACAGTTGACAATCAACCTTTTTATCGTGATGAGGATGGGAATTATTGGCGTGTGTATGTATTTATAGAAAAAGCGACCTCTTTTGATATTATAGAAAAGCCAAGCCAGGCTTATGAAGCAGCTAAGGCTTTTGGTCAATTCCAGAAACAACTTGTCGATTTGCCAGGCGAAAGACTTGTTGAGACGATTCCCTATTTTCACAATACGCCAAAGCGCTTTAATACTCTAATTGAAGCAATTGAAAAAGATGAGTTTAATCGTGCAGCATACGTCAAAAAAGAGATTGAGTTTGCAATAAAAAATCAACCTATAGCATCTGTTTTGCTTGACCTTAATGCAAAAGGCTTGATGCCTGAAAGAGTTACTCATAATGATACAAAACTTAACAATGTTATGCTAGATGATACAACAGGTGAAGGCATATGTGTTATTGATCTTGATACAATTATGCCAGGATTGGCTCTCTACGATTTTGGTGATATGATTCGCAGTGGAACACGTAGCGGTTCTGAAGATGAACCTGATCTATCAAAGGTTGAGATGCAGATGGATGTGTATAGGTCTCTTCTGACAGGTTATCTTGAGACAGCTGGTGATTTTCTTGTTCCAGCAGAAATAGATAACCTTGCATTTAGTGGAAAAGTGATAAGTCTTGAGATCGGAGTTCGCTTCCTTACAGACTATCTTACTGGAGATACCTACTTTAAAACTCATCGTGAACGGCATAACATTGATCGTTGTAATGTCCAATTTAAAATGGTGAACTCTATTGAAGAACAGGAAGAGGAGATGAATAAACTTTTGGAACAACTTATGGAGAATAAATAATGAGAATTTTAGTTACAGGTGGGGCAGGTTTTATCGGTAGCCATATTGTTGAACATTTTCAGGGAAAGGCTGAAGTGCGCGTTATAGATAGCCTAAGAACGGGATTCAAAAAGAATCTTGATGCTTTTGATGTTGAGTTTATAGAAGCTGATATCCTTGATAATAATGCCCTGACCAGAGCAATGGATGGCGTCGATTATGTTTTTCATCTTGCTGCAATGGTGAGTGTTCCTGAGTCAATGGCTAATCCTGCCGAGTGTGTTGAGGTAAATGCCAAAGGTACTTTGGCTGTATTGGAAGCGGCAAGTAAAGCTGGAGTCAAGAAATTATGTATGAGTTCAACTTGTGCGATCTATGGAGAAAATCCAGAGTCGCCTAAAGTTGAAACGATCCTGCCAGCCCCGTTGAGTCCATATGCTGTAACCAAACTCGATGGTGAGTTCTATTGTGATATTTTTGCAAAAACGGGAAAACTCAAAACTGTAGCTCTTCGCTATTTTAATGTGTTTGGTCCGCGTCAAGATCCTAACGGTGCATATGCCGCCGCAATTCCTATATTCACTTCAAAAGCTGTTAATAACGAAACTCTTACGGTATATGGAGATGGTGAACAGACTCGTGACTTTATTTATGTGAAAGACGTAGTTGCCGCAAATGTTTATATGGTTCAGAGTGAAAATGAAGGTGTTTATAATCTTGGATATGGTAATGCTACGACCGTTAATGATTTGATTAGCATGATTAAGGATGCAACAAAGGCTGAATTGAAAGTTGAGTATGTAGATGAGCGTCCTGGTGATATAAAGCATTCATTAGGTTGCATTGACAAAATAGTCGATGCTGGGTTTAAGCCTTCAAGTGATTTTAATAAAGGGCTTGAAGAAACAGTTAAATTTTTTATGGATAAATAGGTGTAAAAATGGAAGTTATCATTAGACCAGATACAGCCACTGCTGTAGAGTTGTCAGCTGCAATCATTGCAAACGTTATGATCGAAAAACCGAACACTGTTTTAGGACTTGCAACAGGTAGGACTATGGAACAACTTTACGACAGAGTTGTTAAATATCATAGTGAAGATGCTCTTGATTTTTCGCTTTGTAGAAGCTTTAATCTTGATGAATATGTCGGGCTCCCTGCGGATAATAAACACTCATATCGTTATTATATGAATGAACACTTATTCAGTAAAATTAATATTGACCTTCGTAATACACATCTTCCTGATGGAATGGCTGATGATCTGGTAGCTGAAGGTGAACACTATGAACATCTTATTGAAGAGAATGGTGGGATAGATCTACAGCTTCTCGGAATAGGAAGGTCAGGTCATATTGGGTTTAATGAACCTCTATCAGCACTTTTGTCACGTACACGTGAAAAAGCTTTGACTCCAACCACAATTGCCCAGAATTCCCCATTATTTGATAATCCGGAAGATATGCCAAAGCAGGCGATGACAATGGGAGTGGGAACAATACTTGATGCGAAACGTATTCTTATGCTGGTAACAGGCGCTGAGAAAGCTGAGATTCTAGCAAAAGCGGTTGAGGGACCCATTACAAGTATGGTCTCAGCATCTGCACTTCAATTACATCCTCATTGTACTGTGATTGTTGACGAGGCCGCCGCAGAGAAACTTCAAGGAAAAGAGTACTATCGTTGGATTTTTAAAAATGAACCTGAATGGAAAGATTACAAATAAAATTATTAACGGGATGAAAAAAAAAGAGACGCTCTTTATGTTGTTTTTGCGTTATTCCCCAAATAAAGAGTTCTCGAAGTTTTCACACATTAATATCATCTCCCTTAAAAGTTATTTCAAGTACGTTAGGCATGATAGTAACACGTCTCTCTATTCGGGGACTCTTCCTATTTGCCTTCCTCCTACTCTTTGTCTTAATCCTTGTCTTAATCAAAAATCTTCCTCCTACTCTTTGTCCTAATCCTTGTCTTAATCAAAAATCTTCCTCTTAATCTTTGTCCTAATCCTTGTCTTAATCAAAAATCCTCCTCTTAATCTTTGTCCTAATCCTTGTCTTAATCAAAAATCTTTCTCTTAATCTTTGCCTTAATTAAAAATTCAACATCCAACATTAAAAATCTGCGTATTTCGCAACTCTTCTCCTCTGAATTAATGCCTGTAAGGCATTTCTACCGTAGCCCCCAGCAACGCTGGGGGTACAATCCAAACCATCTTCGTTCGCTGTAAGTGAACTCTAAATTAACAACACCATCCATAACTTATTGGATTTCTGCGAATCTCGCAGAACAGTATAAATGCTAACTATTTCCTTCTCCTTGAATTTTAGTTTTTTTAGGTTCGCTTCTCATTTACCGGGACTCTTGTTCTGGTAATCAAAATGGGAAGTCAATTGCGAATTACGCATTTTTTGTGCCTGGTTAATAATTTCACTTCCGGTAAAACTACATAAAAATCAAAGATGAAATTTCTGATTCTTAGTACCAATTTTACTTATTTTCATTAAAATAAGTAATTATAACTTGCAAAATAAAGCATTAAAAGTATTTATTAACAAAGGGATATAAATAAAACCCCTTATCGTATACTAAATTTAAATCCATAGAATAAATCGATATGAAAGAATAAAAAGGAGAAGTAAATGAATCCAATATCTATACCTCTGCTACTAATTTTGATCATGATTTTACTAAATCAAATGATCAACAGAAAATTTATTGAAGCTAATTTTAGAATTTTATATAAACACCTTAATATTAACCCAAAAGACTTGGTTTCTCCATTAGCGATTGAACTTATTAAAACGGGTGAAAACATCAAAGCGCTTAAACAAATACGCAAGGATACAGGATTTGGTTTAAAAGAATCAAAGGATATATTAATGCGTGTAAAAGTAGAAATCATAAAATCATAACAAAAAAATCCAGGTAACGGCGTACCGCCGCACCTGATTTAGGCGTTATTTGTTTCCAGATTTTCAACACAATGAGAGGATATTTTGAATATAATTGTTAAACAACCGAATAATCCGTTACATGGGATTACACTTAAACAAATTGTCACGGACCTCGTAGATCACTACGGCTGGAAGAATCTAGCTGATAAAATTAATATTTGCTGTTTTAAAGATAATCCATCTGTGAAATCTACCTTAAAATTTCTCAGAACAACTCCGTGGGCTAGAGAAAAAGTAGAAAAGTTGTATATTTCCACGTTTGTAACCTGATCAGAGTCACACTGTGGAGTAGTGGCTTTCATTATGAAAAATAATATCTCAATAGAATTAATGGCAAATTATTTTTAAAAATGGGAACGCCTCAAAGGGACGGGGAATAAAACCCACCTTTGTGGGATTAAATTGAACTCCTATGAGGAGAAAAATGTATTCTACTTGATTTTTACTGCTTTAGGGTATATCGTAAGAGCTGAAAGGTGAAGATAAAACAATCTTAAAATAACGGTAAACGGCATAAAATGAATAAAAAAAGTTTTCCAGCTTTAGTGCTACTGGTGGCAATGCTTCTTCCCCTTTCGCTCTCTGCACAGCAAACAACAGAAAAGATTCAAAATTTTCTGGACATGTCATCAAGCAACCCCATGTTTCCAATAATGCTTCTTATTGGTGCTCTGATTGCTGGATTTGCATTCTTTTACCCTCGATTTGGCCTAATTGTTATGCTATTCTTCATGCTAATATCTACCGATATGCAACTTGATCAATCTGCCCAGGGACGTTCCGCCTCAATTAGGCTTGAAGATATTATCCTTATCCTTGTCTCTGGTGGGTGGCTCTTAAAGAGAGCAAAAACAAGATCCTTAACAATGTTCAGAAGTGTTCCGATAAACCGCCCTATCCTGCTGATGGCCGTTATTATTCTCCTCGCATCCTGTGTCGGGTATATACAGGAGACATTACCACTAAAACGCGGCATTTTATTCACACTCAAACGAATTGAATACTTCTGGCTCTTCTTTATGACTCTGAATATCATGGAGAGTGATAAAGAGGTAAAAAATGCAACAAATATTTTAATATATCTAACAATTTTCATCTCATTGGTAGGAGCTATTCAGTTTTTCTTATACCCTCTCTCTGGCCTGACTGGCGGTGGTGCAACCTCAACGTCTGGATTTGGCAGAGCAAATACCCTTGCAGACTTCTACTTAATCGTTGGTGGAATGTTTTTAGGGCTCTTAATTTATGCCGTAGATCGAAAGAAAACATTGGTATATATGGGGGTTATGGTTTTATGTACGATTGCAATAATAATGACTAAATCACGTGGAGCTTATGTTAGCATTCCTCCACTAATCATCACAATTTTAGTGGTAACAAAAAATAAGAGATTTCTAGTCTCCTTGGGGGTCGTGATTATTCTATTGTTTATGTATTTTATCGGAATGACCATTCTCCGTATTGGTGATGGGCAGCTATCACAAGGAGCAGAACAACTGACTCAAAAGCATACTGGAGACATAAAAAATCAGTTTGAGTCAATTCAAAATATTGCAAAAGATGGACCAGAAGTTGACTCCTCTTTTAACGCCAGATATAGTTCCTGGATTAATAATATTGATAACATTATTGCTTACCCGATACTCGGGCATGGCGTAGGCTCTGTCCCCCTCTCCTACTTCGATTGCCAACATGTCAGAGAAATGTATGAAACGGGTCTGCTCGGATTCCTTATCTTTATGTATATGAATTTCACCATATTTATGGCTGTGCTATCACTCTTCTACATGACAGAAGATCCATTTACGAAAGGGATAACCTGTGGTTTTTTGGGTGGTCATGTCGGAATGATGATTCACGGTTGGAGTATCGCCAATTTTTACACCATTATGAATATGGAAGTCTTTTGGTTTGTTATTGCTATGATAATGATTCTTTACCATAATCATCTCAAACGTGAAGAGGAAAAATCAACAGGAGAGAATGATCTTATTACAGACATTCATCAACCGGAGTTATTTTAATATGCAAATGCAAGTACTATCTCTTCTTGATTTATTTGATCCCGACTGCATGGGCGGTGCAGCACGTGTGTTTTATGAAATTAATAGCGAACTAAATAAGAGAAAAAACAGTGTCCATGTTATCTGTCGTCGTTTGACAAATGAAAAAATAGACTCAAGCGATGGCATTACATATCACACCTATCCAGAAATTGAAGAAGGTCAACTAAAAAAAATATCTTATTATAAACAATCCATCCGAAAACTTTTTTGCAACTATCTCAAAGACAACAATCCTGACCTAATTTTGATTCACTCATCCTCCGCCGCCATAGGACTGGCAAAGATACTAAAAAAGAGTTCCATTCCAGTTATATACTATTTTCACTCACCTTGGCACAAGGAGTATGAACTATTAACGGGCAAAAAGGTTTGCGGGATTCAATGCCCGCTTGTTACAACATTCTCGGCTATACGAAAACATCATGAACGAAAATACCTAAATATCGCATCGGGAATTGTAACACTGTCAAGTTCAATGCAGCAGATCATGCTTCAATCTCATCCCGGACTACAAAAAACTCCTATGCTAATTAACCCTGGGGCTGCAGATAAAAATCTATTTTACCCTATCAAACCGTCACTTAGCACTGATGAATTCAAGAAACAAAAATGTAAAATTCGCAAAAAACTAAATATATCGCCAAATGATTTTATAATTATATCATCACGTCGCCTTGTTCCTCGAACTGGAGTTGATGTACTTATCAAAGCATTTTCCTTGCTTAGCAAACAAACAACATCTAAAACGATAAAACTTATTTTAACTGGAGATGGCTCCTCAAGAGAAGAGCTCCAACAACTGGTTCGGGCTCTTAAGTTAACAAAGGATGTAACATTTACTGGCTATGTAGAGGAGAAAGCACTTGCTGATTACTACAGGTGCTCTGATCTTTTTGTTATGCCGACAAAACAGCTCGAGGGCTTTGGACTCTCAACCGTAGAAGCAATGGCAAGTGGTCTTCCTCTACTTGGCACAAACATCGGTGGAACTCCTGAAATTCTAAATAAAATATCTGATCAACTAATAATTGCTGAATGCTCTCCTGAAGCCATTGCTGATAAAATATTTAAATTTATAACAAAAGAAGAACTTTCGAAGTGGCGTGAACAATCTATCAAATGTAGCGATACATACTTCTCATGGACGAAACATTCAGATAACTTAATAAACTTCTATAAAGCACTACCACAATGAAACAAAAATGGAACAACGAACAACTAGAGATCTGCTACAGCAATACCGTGCCAAAATTTGAGGATGGTTATTCTCATGCCGAAAAGCAGGGAATTCCACGATTCATTGAAGAGTACAGAATTGCTCGTGTAAAAGATGCAATTGCTCCCTGGATCATAGATAAAACTGCTAAGATTCCTAATCCAAAAGTGTTGGATATCGGTTGCGGACATGGTTGGTATCCATTTCACCTAATTGATAAATGGAGTTTTAATGGACATATCACGGGCATAGATATATCTGAACATAATATTAAAATTTTTCAAGATGAAATAACAAAAAGAAAATACTCAGGAAAACTCTCTGCGAATATCGCAAATGCTGAAGCCCTACCCTACCCCGACAACACTTTTGACACCGTTTATTCAACAGAGGCCTTGGAACATATAGAATCTCCCGAAAACTTCTTCAAAGAGGCGACACGGGTACTAAAACCAGGTGGCAGACTCATAATAACAACACCATCAGGGCCGATACATAAATTTTGGAAAATCATTTTCTGGATGCCATCTAGAATTAGAAGAATATTTCATAAAAAAAAGAGAGGTAATTCGTATCAAATCTTTGAAAAATCTCTATCATGGAAACAGATAAAATTAGCATACAACCACGATCTGCTAAAACTTGAACATTATCACAAATCGATAATTCTCCCACATGAATCATACATTCAGTTCTTTCCAACATTTATGCAGCACGTAATGTTAATCAAAGCTAAAATTTCTGAGCACTTCGGCCCACTGACAAGGTGGATAGGATTGCACCACATAATTTGTTTAAAAAAAATATGAAAGCCTCAAGAAAACTTATTGGTGAACTTAATCCTAACGGATACTGGAGCGGTGAACTCTCATCAAGTGCCCTCTCAACCGCAACTGCTCTTTTCGCAATATATATTGCTGATAAAAAAAAGAACCACACAGTAATAAAAAAATCTCTTCACTGGCTTGCGAATAACGCAAATCCCGACGGTGGCTGGGGCGATACAATCGATAGCGAATCAAATCTAAGCACAACTCTTCTTGCCTGGTCTGCCCTCTCCATTGCTAAAGAGCTAGGAGAGGATTATCAGCAGATTGAAGACAACGCAGAGAAATGGATCTCTTCAAAAATCAAAACAGAGAATGATAATAATAATGCAAAAACAAATCTAGATCCTGCGAATATCGCAAATGCTGTATTTGAATATTACGGAAATGATAAAACTTTTTCAGCCCCTATCCTCTTAATGTGCACTATCGCAGGACGCCTAGGCAAAGATGGATGGAAATATATCCCCCAACTCCCGTTTGAACTCTCAGTATTGCCACACACCCTTTTCCGTGTAATAAAACTACCCGTTGTCAGCTATGCCATGCCTGCTCTAATCTCAATTGGAATTGCTAAATTCGCAAATTCACAAAACACCTTTTCTCCAATGAGACTTATCCGAAAATTGCTAATCAAAAATACACTAAAAACTTTAAACAGCATCCAACCGAAAAACGGCGGCTTTCTCGAAGCCATACCACTAACTTCATTTGTCCTTATGAGTCTAACATCTGCTAATCTTGCCTCACCTCTAGCGTGTTACGCAAATATAAGTGTATCAGAAAAATCATTAAAGTTTCTGATTGCATCTATCAGAAATGACGGTTCATGGCCCATTGATTCCAATCTTGCCACATGGCTAACAGCACTCTCAGTTAAGGCCCTGGATATGAAAGATCTGACGATAGAGCAGAAAAACTCAATACGTTCATGGCTTCTAAATCAGCAATTTACAAAAAAACACCCCTTTACAAAGGCTGCCCCAGGTGGGTGGGGCTGGACTGATCTGCCTGGAAGCACCCCAGATGCAGATGACACCTCGGCAGTACTCTTAGCTCTAAAAAAACTTGACAACAAAACACCTGAAATAAAAATAGCGACGTCACGTGCAATAAAATGGATTTTAGATCTACAAAACAGTGACGGCGGCATTCCCACATTCTGTAAAGGATGGGGAACGCTACCATTCGACAGAAGTTGCCCCGACATAACAGCACATGCCATAAATGCCTTAACTGTATGGCAAACAGTTCAGGACAAGAAGTTAAGTAGAAAGATAGACAGGTCAGTTCTAAAATCTCTTCAATATCTAAAAAACAGACAACAACCAGACGGCTCCTGGATCCCTCTCTGGTTCGGCAATCAAACCAGAGTTGATAAACAAAATCCTATTTACGGTACATCTCAAGTTATAATTGCACTCGGAGAATATATCAAAATCAAACAAATATCAGAGATCGCCACAGTAATGCTTCATGCCGGATGTAAATTTCTGCGAACCACGCAAATAAAAAACATCCCCATTGAAGAGCTATCTCTTCTTTCAACTGCACTATCTTACTCAAATGCACCCGAAGATTGCGAACTTAGCAAAAAAACAGCTCTATTAATCTCTAAAGAGACAAAATTCATCCCCTCCCCCATAGGCCTCTATTTTGCTTCTCTATGGTATTCTGAAAAACTCTACCCAATTATTTTTGCGACATTAGCAGAAAAAACACACTAAATAAAACACGCCCCCTACATCTTTTTTTTTATTTTTGAAGAAAAATAAGAAAAACCACTTGACCGATTAACTTTGCGCACTATTTTATTCCTCCTTTAAAAGAGGCTACACAGATATGCGCCCGTAGCTCAATTGGATAGAGTGTCTGGCTACGAACCAGAAGGTTTGGGGTTCGAATCCCTGCGGGCGTACCATTTTACAACTTCACACACACATCTTATCGCATGGATGAGAACCCTTCAGGGGGCGAGGAAGTGAGCTTCAGCGAACGTATTGGCCGTACCGAAGCGTACGGCAGTGAGGCTCCACCGAACGGCAATCCCTGCGGGCGTACCATTTTCCCCAACCCAAAAACCCCTTTTGCTACATCTTGCAATAATACGCTATATATGCACAAATCATATAAAATTTACCCATTTTTAGACACACATGCAAAAAAGAAGTATTGAACAAGCCAAAGATCGCGAACACAACCCCCATAAGTATTGATATGTGTATGTTTATACTGGCAGTTATCGATTTATCGTCAAGCGACAATTAGAAATTCCCTTGACGACAATTAAAAATACCCGTGGAACCTCTTCTTCTTTTTCTTATTAATCTCCTGTGTTTTAGTGTTTGATCTTATAGCGATAAGAGAAGCATAGACCTCTCTCTCCCCCTTATCGGGTTCCCCTCCCTGAGATGGTACTCCATATCAGGGAGGGGAACCCGATGCC
>JAUUYH010000243.1 GCA_030590505.1 Kiritimatiellota bacterium | reverse complement strand
ATTATACCGCAAGCGGTAGATATCTTGGCTTTCTTTTGCTAGCTAATTAAGTTTAAAGAAAATGTTAAGATTTCATCCGTGCAAAGTATATATACCAATTAATAGATAAATTGAGTTCAGAAAGGAAATAATTATTATGTACGCAATAGAATTTGAAACAAATGTTTTAGTTAATAAGATGGGAGAAAGGTATGCAAATAGCTAATCCAATATATGATGTAGTTTTTAAATACATGATGGATGATAATAAGGTTGCTAAATTACTTATTTCTGCTATTATCGGCGAAGATATTGTTGAACTTGATTTTCGACCTACCGAATATCGCAGTGATATTGAAGCTAAAAGCTTGACTGTTTACCGTATGGACTTTTCTGCTAAGATAAAAACAGCAGAGAACACGCTTAAAACTGTGATTATAGAGATTCAAAAAGCAAAATATCATACAGATATTATGAGATTTAGAAAGTATCTTGGCGGTCAATATCAAAACAAAGAAAATTCAATACTTGATGACAGTGGTCATCGCAGGGCTTTTCCTATAATAAGTATCTATTTTCTAGGACATCGATTGGAGCATGCTACATCTTCCATAATCAAAGTCAATAGGGAATATATAGATTGTATCACTGGGGAGAAAATAACAGAGAAAGAAGAATTTATAGAATGCCTGACGCATGATAGCTATATTATTCAAATTTCTGAACTCTCACATCGTAGACGCAACGAATTGGAACAGATTTTAAGTATATTTGACCAGAGTTGCGGTGAAGGCGAAAACTCCCATATTTTAAACATTAACGAAGATGATTATCCTAAAAAATATAAACCTGTAATTCGGGCATTGATCAAAGCTATATCAGAACCTAAAGTCCGTAACGACATGACAATAGAGGATGATATTATTGAAAATATGGAAAACATAGAACGAGCGTTGGAGAATAAAATACAAGAGGTTGAAAAAGAGAAACAAAGGGCAGAGACAGAGAAGCAAAGGGCAGAGACAGAGAAGCAAAGGGCAGAAAAAGAGAAACAACGGGCTGAAAAAGAGAAAAAACGGGCAGAGACAGAGACACTAAGGGCAGAAAAAGAGAAACAACGTGCTGAGAATGCTGAACAAAAAATAGATGGCCATAAAAAAATAATTGATGAATTAATGGCCAAATTGGAAAAAAGAGATTGATTATGGCTACAGCCTGTTAGTCATCAGTGAGGCAACGATCAGCATCTTTAAGTTGTTTTATTATCGGGATATGTTGGGGACATTTTTTCTCACACTCGCCACACTCTGTACAGGCATCAGCACCGCGGCCTCTTTCTTTTAGGTTCTTATAGCGTTTTTTTGCAAGATCCCAGAGTCCGTAAACATTGCCAAGATTGTATAATTTGAACACCACGGGAATCTTTACTCCGCTTTTGCATGGCATACAGTAACCGCAACCTGTGCAGTATGTATTTTTCATGTTTTCAAGGTTTAGCAAATGACGCTCTAGGATAGATTTTTCATCAGCTGTCAGTGTGGTCTCTTTTGATGCAATTGCTATGTTCTCTTCTACCTGTTCTATTGTGCTCATTCCAGAGAGTGCAGTGCATACGTTCTTATTGCTTAACACAAAACGGAATGCCAGTTCTGGAATTCGTTTAATTTCTGGTAAAAGGTGTTGAAGCACTTCACTTTCTGCAGCAAGTCGGCCACCACCGACAGGGCCCATTACTACGACTCCTATGCCGTGCTCTTTTGCATAGGCAATACTATCTTCAAGCGATCTGTCGAGAATATTGTACTGAACTGTAAGAACATCGGGATACCCAGATTCGATAAGTTTACGTAGAAATGTATTGTTATCGTGAAACGAGCAGCAAATATGGCGGATAAGCCCTTGCTCTTTTGCCTCCTGCATCCAATCCCCTATAAATGGCTGTACAGCAGTTGTAAACTTTTTTGCGTTGATTCCATGATGGTTGTATATGTCTATATGATCAACTTTTAGGCGACGAAGGGATGTTTCTAGATGTTCTCTCCACACTTTTTTGTCTTCTCCGTAGTAGTGATTTTTTGTTGAGAGAATAATTTTATCACGATCTACGAGTTGCAAAAAATCACCAATAGTGCGCTGAGAGTCTTGATTACAGTACTCGACAGCGGTGTCGAAGTAGTTAACTCCTCCTTCGTACGCACGCATAAGCATCGGAATAGCTTTTTTTCGATCAACCGTTGCATCTTTATCTTTTCCGATCATCGGAAGTCTCATTGCTCCGAAACCAAGTTGCGAGATTTTTAGTCCTGTAGATCCAAATTTTCTGTAAATCATAATTGTATCCTTTGCGATGCTTGAGTAGGTATCTATATCATTTATTGCATTAGCTATAATTAATATACCATACCAATGGAATTATTCAAAAAGAAATAATCTTTTATATTAAAGCGAGGCAGAAAACTTAGACTAAATGCTCTTAGGTTAATCTTCTTAAGTTACCCGATTATTCTGTCAAAGACCTTTTATTTGTATAGCAACTTAATAGCAGGAGATAACTGCAAGTACTTCTAGTGTTTCATCACCAATGGATTTCATTGAATGTCCAGCACCGTTGGCAGTTAAGATTGTATCTCCAGGATTGAGAGTCTCTTTTGTCCCGTTGTCATCTACTTCAGCAATGCCTTTGATTATTACAAAGACCTCTTCTTCGTTATCATGTTTGTGAAAGCCAATACTTGACCCTGGCTCTATTGATAATTTTGCAAAAAGTCGATTGTTTGCCTTTAGTTCAGTTTCTGGATCCCAAAATTTTTCAATAAGAATTTCTCCAGCTCCACCATACATCTCTTTTTTTATGATTTTTTCATAATTGCCGTTTCGTTTAATCATTGCTTTCTCCTTTTTTATTTAAATATTGAACAGGTAATTAATTAATTGATCACCCTTTAGGTGTCCTAGTGAGCCATCTGGTGCTAATGTTTCTGAATATGCTGATATGGAGTCAGGATTAATGCCAGCTCCGCATATAGCGACTGGGACAGGTGTTCTGGTATGTT
>JAUUYH010000192.1 GCA_030590505.1 Kiritimatiellota bacterium | reverse complement strand
CGGGGGCTTTTTATTTTTCACATTGGAAAAGTTTTGTGATTAAATTATGATTTTTTATTCCTGGAGAGGATTCTACGCCGCTGTTTACATCAATACCAAATGGGTGTACGGTTTTTACTATTTCAGGGACATTATCGGGCGATAATCCGCCTGCTAGGATTACGGGTTTTGGTAGATGTTTTACTGCGAATTTCGCTAGTTTCAGATCCATTATTGTGCCAGTTCCTCCGTGGAGATCTTTGCTAAATGTATCGAGCAGGAATTTGCTAGCGGGGAAATTTGCGAACTTCGCAATATCTTCAGTTGACTGCGGCTTGATGACCTTCCACACTTCTGCCAACTTCGCACACTCTTCTGCGAATTCCGCAGATTCATTGCCATGCAGTTGTATGGTATCTATGCCAGCAGCGATATATCTTTTAATTATTTCGAGCTCTGCATTGACAAAGACTCCTGTTTTTTTTGCAAATTTCGCAGATTCAAGAGAGTTTACTATCTTTTTGACGCTATCGGCGTCAATGTACCGGGGGCTTTTCGGGAATGCAATGAATCCGATGGCGTCTGCCCCGGCATTAATTGCGAACTTCGCATCTTCCGATTTTGTTATGCCG
Source organism: Kiritimatiellota bacterium (assembly GCA_030590505.1). GTDB lineage: Bacteria > Verrucomicrobiota > Lentisphaeria > Victivallales > JAADHT01 > JAUUYH01. The sequence continues at coordinate 4,003 of JAUUYH010000192.1, read as the reverse complement.
CATATTTTAATAAACAGTTTTTCAGCCATTATATCATTTTCCTTTAGTATTTATGTAAAATTTCCTTAAATACTATATTTCTGAAACAACTTTTTACGAATTTATTGAAATAAGTTTCTGAATTATTATTGAATTTTTCCATTAAAGGCTCAAGTTATACTAAAGTGCATTCAAAAAGATGCTAAATTTTAATCTTGTGAAGTGTGAGTTGTGTGAAGAGTGAATGAATTAAAATTGTAAATGTTTGATTGCACGTCGGAATTATTACTGTAAAGTGAATAATTAGTAACTATAAATTAAAGAAAACGGAACTTTGATAACGAAGTTTAAGTGATACTCTTATGCCAATAGATCTATTTTGGATTATTTTAGCGGGGTTTTTATACCTTTTACTTGCGAGTTATGCTTTTCTTAGCAGAAGGAAGATCAGCAGTTTAAAAGCGGGCTTGATGGACGCTTTACATAAAAAAGCTGAAGTCGGGAATTTTTTAAGCCTCTTCTCCAAAAACCTTCAAGCAGTTGATAAAATACCTGACTCTATGAAAATGACGGCACACTATGTAGCTGACTTGATAGGGGCCAAATCATTATGTATTTTTATTATAGATAAGAATGACTACCTTCGCCCTGAAGGTGTAATGGGTGCTTTTCCTCCACTTCATAAAACGCCGGACCGGGTTTTGACGAAGACCCGCTACCTCTTAGAGGCGTTGCGTAAGGAGAAGATTAAAGTAGGAGAAGGAATTTTAGGAGAAGTTGCATCATCAAGGAAATGTATTTTCATTGAGGATGCTTTGCAACATGAGTTATTAGCTGATTCGCTGATCTTGATTGAGTCTGTGATGGCGGTGCCGATGATTAATGAAGGGGTGGTTATTGGTGTTATTTGTGCAGTGAATAATCGACATGGCGGTGGCCCGTTTACACCGGAGCAGTTCAGTGCATTGAGATTTATGTCGGATCAGGTTGTTCTTGCTCATAATTTGGTCAGAATTTATTCAAAACTGAGTGAGCAGCAGAGGATATCTCAGGAGCTTGATTTTGCAAGGCAGTTACAGTCATCAATGTTACCTGAAGAAGCACCGCGATGGGGACATTTTGAGATACAAGCATTTTCGAAGCCTGCAAAAGAGGTAAGTGGCGATTTTTATGATTTTGTAGAGATTGATGAGAACAGGTTGCTTGTTGTAGTTGCCGATGCCTGCGGAAAGGGGATTCCTGCATGTATGCTTATGGCGATGACTAGAAGTTTTATCAGGGCGGGGATTGATCGATTTACAACGCTTCATGATATGATGAAAGATCTGAACAAGGATCTTTTCAGAGATACTGGAGATGAACGTTTTGTTACTGTATCTTGCTGCTTGCTAGATAAAAAAGAGTTAACTATTGAATTTGCACGTGCAGGGCATACAGAGCTGCTTATCAGCAGAAAAGATCATCCTATTCGTACAATATTTCCTGATGGTGCCGCACTGGGACTTCTGCCTCCAGAGCTTGCTGGCGACTTTGACTTAATCTCTTTTGCGTTCCTTGATGATATGTCGATACTGCTCTATTCCGATGGCATTACAGAGGCATTGAATGATCAGGGAGAGGAGTTTGGATTGAAGCCATTGGAAGCTATACTTAAAAAAAATGAGAGCAAAGCACCTGAATTACTTATTGAAAATATTCTGCATGATGTAAATGAATTTGCCAGTGGAGTGGAGCAGGCGGATGATCAGACAATTGTGGTTATCAGTTACAAGGGGTAGAAAATGGCAATGAAAATAATTGGAGGAGTGGCCTCTGGGATATCACTTTCAACTCCGAAGACTAAGGATGTAAGGCCAACCGGAGTGAGAGCAAAAAAAGGACTGTTTGATAGTCTGAATTCATCTTTTGGATTTGTGGGAAAAACTGTTGTTGATCTTTTTGCCGGAACAGGTGGACTGGGATTGGAGGCAGCTAGCAGGGGAGCGGAACGTGTTTATTTGGTAGAAAAAGTTGCAGCTCACTGTAGATTGGCAGAGGAGAATATCGCCAAGATAGTCAAGGCGGGTGTAGAGGCAAGAGTGGAGGTTGTGCAGGGAGATGTTATCTCAGTTTCATCACGGCTGATGAATATTGCGGGAACTGTTGATCTGATATTTGTTGACCCACCTTATGCGAAGTTCGCAAATTTTTACAGTAAATTGCTCTCAGATGCGAGATTCGCAGAGTGGGCCGAAGGTGCAGTGGTTGTTTGGGAACAACCACCAGGATTTAGAATGGAGGAGATTAGTGGAAAACAGTTCTGGCAGGCAGGAAATATACGCAAGTTTGCACAGACTTCATTTATCTTCTGGAACGGTATAGCTTGAGTTTTGTTTTGATATTAAGAAAAGTAGAGAAAATATGATTGATTTTAATAATATATATAAAAGCTTCCCATCTCAGGATATTCTCATTGATGCAACTTTCAGAATCAATTCTGGAGAACGTGTCGGTATTGTTGGCCCCAACGGAGCCGGAAAGTCAACTATTTTTTCGCTTATTATCGGGGAAATGCAGGCAGATAAAGGGCGGATGAACATCCCTTCAAATGCACGAATTGGTTATTTGCGACAACATTTGAATAGTAATGAAAAAGATGAAAAACTTCTTGATTTTACAGCAAATGCTGTTCCTGAAATTGGTCGATTGCATGATCGTATGGAGTTCCTAGAAAATGAGATGGATAGCGAATCACAGCAGCAGACCCTAAAACAACTAGGAGAATTACAGTCAAAATTTGAGGCACTCGGCGGATATGAGATAAGAACTAAATCAGAAGCTATTTTAAGTGGACTTGGTTTTCATGAGAATGACTTTAATAATCCACTGACAGCATTCAGTGGTGGGTGGCAGATGCGTGCAGGGCTCGCAAAAGTACTCGTTTCTGATCCTGCAATTATGCTATTGGATGAACCTTCAAACTACCTGGATATGCCAGCAATTGAGTGGCTGCAACGCTATTTAAAAACATTTAAAGGGACACTTGCATTGATCTCGCATGATCGTTATCTTTTAAAATCGCTGACAAATGTTACCATTGAAATCAACGGAGGACTGGTAACGCGTTATCCTGGTAATTACGACTTTTATGAGCGTGAACGCGAACACAGGCTTAAATCTCTGACGTCAGCCAAAAAGAATCAGGATAAAAAACGTGATCAGTTGGAGCGTTTTGTTGAGAGATTCAAGGCAAAAAATACAAAAGCGGCACAGGCACAGAGCAAACTTAAGCAGCTTGAAAAGATGGAGAATATAAGGCTACCCGATTCGTTAAGTTATTCTGGAACAATTGCCATTCCGATGCCACCACACAGTGGATCTGAAATTATGCGACTTGAAAATCTCTCCTTTGCTTATGAAGCAGGTGGTGAGTTTTGCCTGAAAGATATAAATCTGCGAATTGAGCGAGGACAAAAAATTGCAATAACTGGATATAACGGAACAGGAAAAACTACACTTCTTAAGCTTATTGCCGGTGTGATGCAGGCACACTCAGGAAAGCGTGTGCCCGGACACAAGGTTGTGATTGGGTATCAGGCTCAGGAGTTTGGAGATCTTTTACCATCAGATCAAACTGTTTTTGATGTTGTCCGTAATGCGGCTGCAGAGGGACTGGAGGTAAAGCGTATAAGAGGGGCACTCGGTGCATTTGGCTTCTCTGGTGATGCCGTTGATAAACCTTGTAAGGTTTTAAGCGGGGGGGAAAAAATTAGGCTCTGTTTTGCACGAATTTTTGTCAATCCTCCGAATTTTCTAATTCTTGATGAGCCTACAACTCACCTTGATCTGCACGCTAGAGAGGCTCTGCAAAATGCCCTGAAAAAATATACAGGAACCGTCTGCCTAGTAAGTCATGATATTGAATTTGTCCGTAACGCAGCAGAGATGATTATTGAGATGAATACGCCGGGCATAATCAAATACCACGGAAATTATAACTATTTTCTTGAGAAAAAGAGAGAATCCTCTGGTGAAGAGAATGAGG
>JAUUYH010000223.1 GCA_030590505.1 Kiritimatiellota bacterium | reverse complement strand
TGGCCATGCAGTAACTGGAGCACCCAGTTCTCGCTTCCATTGAAGCTTTAAGTTTTCAGGTAGCACTTCATCTGTAGTTGCCGTACGGTTCGCATTATTTCTCCACATTGGCCAGTCAGCACCGAACACCGAAGTGAGCGAAGCCAATAAGATAGCAATGCATAACATGTTTTGTTTTGCAATTGAGATCCCTGCAACACAACGTTTCGTTTTTGTAAATAATAATTTCATTTTTTCTCCTTATATAAATACTAAATTGTCTATTCAACTATTTTTTTAGGTATTTGGTTAAATTTTTCAGCACGCATCAATGCCAGATTGGCAAGATTAATGGCTCTATTGTTGAGTTTTTTATTGCCTGGATTAATTAACCCGCCAGCAAAAAGAGATGCTGTGAAAAAAAAGAGAATAAACGTAATGCAGATGAAAATATTTTGTTTCAACTGATTGCCTTTTTGCTTAAACTTGTGTTCAAATTCCATTCGTTCTTTCATTCTACATGTCCTGTGCTATATATTGCCATTTGTTCTTTCTCTGAATGAGATGATCAAAGATCAATACTACTCTATAAGATTATACTATACTACTTTATCAAAAAAAGTCAAACGACCAAACAGAAGTATAAGAAAATGGTGAAAAATGTATTTGATTAAGCACTTGGTGGTAATAAACCTTGGTTTTCAAATAGTGCCTTCTCCGTTCAGGCAATATTTATCTCTTCCAAGCATTTGATTTATCTATTCTCTTTTATCAGCAGATGGATATTGACGTATACGCCAAGTATACGGGGTTTTCATTTCAGACAGACGTTCCCTAGCTTTAAAATATTTTGACCCCGCTTACGAGTCATTTCTGATTTAAACTGAAGCTTAAAGAAAAAGCCCCCTCTCCGCCATTATGCTTACATTGCCCCCCAAAAACATTGCTTATGCTAGAAGATTAAGGATACATTGATAACTCCCACAGGAAATGCAAACTATGCTTGAATTCTGCACATGCTTTCCAAACTATCTGAGAACGGCATCGCGGGATTTGTCCAATGGTTAAATGCCTACAGCAACAAAAGGCGAAAGTGAGATTCGTGAGAGAATGATCTAGTCGACTGTATGATCGCACTTCCGGGACAGTTTTTTATACAACTCAGATTCCAGTTTGCTTATGATTTATTACAAAAAAGAAGTCCGGAGGAACACTGGGAGCACGGAGCTCCTGCTCCGTGATTTATAAAGCAAATTTAACAAGCATAAACATTACCGGGACTTCAACGAGTACGCCGACAATTGTTGCTAGAGCGACGGGAGATGTTGTACCGAAAATTGCTATTGCTACTGCAACTGAAAGTATCAGGGTATTCCATGGAACAATAACATCATTTAATCCAAGCAAAAATTTAACAATAGGAATAAATGCGATAAGAATAATCAGATCATTTGTTGCAACTTGAATAACAGTATATGCAGGATTACCTTTTGTTAGATGACTCCATACAAAGACCATTGCATATTCAAACTTCTGCAAGAATTCTGGGAATGCAGGGATGAATTCCCCCACCAATACTCCAATAATCATACATAAGATTACCCATACAGTTCAAGATCTCTCAAAAAAACCTATACCACCACTTTCTTCTTTTTTAGTCATTTTATCTCTTTCGGTAATTTTTCTACAAATAATTTAATTTCATCACGAACTTTCCGGTAACAGTTCAGTTGCTCCTCTTCCGTTGCTCCATTTTCTGCGAGTTTAGCAGCAAGCTTTGGTGGATCATTAAATGGAATATGGATAACCTTTGCACTGCCAGGGAATATCGGGCAGGTTTTATCTGCATGACCGCAAACAGTTATAACGTAATCAAGATCATGTTCCATAAAATCACTTATATTTTCAGACTTCTGGCTGGATATATCCACCCCGACCTCCGCCATAACCTTTACAGCATTCGGGTTTAAGCCATGCGTCTCAATCCCTGCTGAATAGACCTCTATCTGATCCTCCTTCAAATGTCGTGTCCAACCCTCAGCCATCTGACTGCGACATGAATTGCCAGTACACAAATATAACAATTTGATTTTTTTTCTCATTTTATTACTCTCCACAGTAGTCGACGCCTCTCTGTTTTCTGCAGAGATCCTTACGATTACATTTGGTTATAGATTTCAACTTTGCAATATCTAATTTAATCTCGAGATCATTTTTCAATGCGAAAATCGCAATTTTTACTAAATCCGTAACAGATTTACAACTTTTATCAGATAAACGGTAATATATCCAGCGACCTGATTTCCGACTCTGAATTAGAGATGCTATTTTCAGTATCGATATATGTTTGGATAAGGTTGAAGGTGCAATATCCAGAAACTCCAATATCTGGCAAACACATAACTCTCCACTCTTCAGCGATAACAGAACACGAACACGATTCCTATCTGATAACGACTTCATTACATCTGTAAAATTTTCCAGATCCATCTAAAACTCCTTTTTCCTTTAGCCCCCATTTTTCATAATAATCTAAAAAATTAAGACTAACTTCATGATTAACTACTTGATCGCACTTATTTAAAAGTACAATTTGTCCTTTTCCTATTTTCACCTTTTTTAACTTAAAAGCTTCGCCATCGCACCATATCTAATTGCCCTGCTGCATGTTGCAGTAAATACTACAGCTAACATTTGCAGAACAATAAGCTACGGCACGCTGGCTCGTGAAAAAAGCGGGCTAGTGAATAAAATAGATCAATCTCATAATTCGTCAAGTGACGAATTATAAAAAAACTTCTATTTTATTCTAAATTCACTTGATAAGCGTTCACCTAAGGTGTAATTATTTAGCCGTGACTCTTAAACCTAAGAGTTAAGGGAAGTTAAAAAGTTTAAATAAATTATAAATCAGGGAGAGAAAGAGATGAATAGTTTTACAAAGATCATGGCATTGTGTGGATTGCTTATTGCAATTACGGGTTGTTTTGAAGAGAAAATAACTTATACAATCAATCCTGATGGATCGGGAAAAGCGGACATTACATATATTGTTCCACTCTCCGCATTGGATTCAAATATGATACAGATGGGTGATGGTGACTCAAAGCCTCCACTTAAAGAGCAGTTGCGTAAAGGTGTAGAAAAATTAATAACCAAAACCTTCGGTGTAGAGACATGGAAAGATGTCACATATAATTTCACAAAGGAAGGTAAGGTTCACTTTCATGGAACTGCGTATTTCGCAGATTTTAATAAATTCAAATTCGAAGGAATAAATGATAAAAAGAACGAAGAAGATAAAGGTGGTGACATAAAGCTAAAAATTACAAAAAATTGTATGAAGCTCTTTCGTCAGAAAAAGGTATCTGACAATACAAAAAGTAAAGATAAAAAATCACCCCTTGAAAACAAAATTGAATATCAAAATGGAAGACCAATGTTGCAGGCATATATTGGAAATATGAAGATTTCAAACACATATATTTTTCCAGGAAATGTAAGCAAATGTATAGGGGCAAAGAAAATCGGAAATAATAGAGTCTCCTTTACTTTGGACGGGAAGAAACTGTTGAATACAGTTGACACTATGGTATTGAATAATAATTTTAGTGATATTGATTTTGGACAATCTCAGGAGATGCCAATAAACTCTATAATTCAGGGGATGAAACTAGATGCAGATATAAAAGGCCCGCTGAAACCATTATTTAACTATAAAAAAGAGGTGGCTGC
>JAUUYH010000115.1 GCA_030590505.1 Kiritimatiellota bacterium | reverse complement strand
AATCCTGGTAGAAATCCGTCTTCGGAGAGCTCTGGGGGTGCATTTTTGGGTTCTGTGCTCTCTTGTTCTTTAAGGAGTGGTTGGGTATCAATTTCTCTTTTTTTTGTTACTTGTTTAGGGATTTCTTCACTTTTTTTGCTATCTTCTATTTTGCCTGCCTCGGTCGGGGGAACTTTCGTATCACTGCTTAGCCACTCCTCAAGTGATAGTATCTCTACGCCTAAATTGGCTGCTTTTTTCAATTTTCCGCCACCTGCAGAGGGATTATTTGCGATAAGGAGTGAAAGATCTTTTGTTACTGCACTTGCTGGTTCATAGCCACGCCCTGTTGCTATCTGCTCGTAGTAGCTTCGTTTCTCTGGCATTTTACCTGTAAAACAGATTGTCGGTCTCTTTTCGCCCGCTGCTCCTTTTGTCTCTTTTAAGGTTACCACTTCTATCAACTCATCAAGTGAGTCACTCTGTTTGCGAAGTTCGCAGAAAAGTGCATCCGCACGTTCGGGGCCTACGCCATCAATCTCCGACAACTGTTCGATCTCAAGTTTGCGAAGTTCGCAAATTGTGTAGTGCTCAAGAATCGATTTAGCAACAGTTTTGCCAACTCCTCTGATATTAAGAGCAGCAAGTACCTTAAAATCTTCAACATTGCGTGTTGCATTAATCTCATTGTAGAGGTTGTTCGCTGATTTATCCTTAAACCCCTCAAGTGTCAATATATCTTCAATCGAGAGATCAAAAATATCTTTTAGTGAGTCCACTTTGAGGGTCTGCATCATTCGTCTGACATTTGGCTCACCTAGACGTTCAATTCCAATATTCCTGACTGCTGCAAGTAGCCTCTGCACCTTTGTTTCTGGGCACTCTGGATTGAGGCACTGTATCTCTGGACCTTCGCGTGTAAGTTTCGCTTCGCACGACGGACATTCAGATATAATGCAATTTTTCCTCTCATCTCCAGGTGTGGAATCCACAATATATGGAATCACATCTCCTGCCCGTTCAACTATAACCGTATCTCCAATCATAATATCGCGGTCTAATATATTCTGAATATTGTGCAGAGTCGCATGTTGTATCGTAACCCCCCCGATATCAACTGGCTCAAGCAGTGCAACAGGTGTCAGGCAATTTTTGCCAAAACTCCAATCAACATCAAGAAGCTTACTCTCTTTACGTACTCCGCTAAATTTGAAAGCGATCTGCCCGCGTGGATGGTGTGCCGTCATTCCAAGTGAATCACTGTAATTTTGGTCTGATAGTTTAATAACAAGGCCGTCCATGGGATAGGGTAGTGATTCTATTTCTTGAAGAATTTTAGTCCATTTATTTGCGAAACTCGCAAAATCTACACTATATGAGACCATATTATAATCTACAAGTGTTAGTTTAGCTCCTTGATTGACCATTCCAGAAATATCTTTTAATCCCATGATGCCTGCAACTGCATTCCGTGAATTTTTGTAAGATTTACCATCTTTTCTCTTTATTTTGGAATAAATATTCTTAAAATCATCATTTCTGATAATAATTTCACCCCGTACTGGACGATTCAAGGGCCCTTTGTAGTTTTTTGCTTCGAGTTCTATCAGAGAAATTTTATCGGACACATTTTCGCCCATCTCCCCATCGCCTCTTGTTGCTAGCGTATTTTCTGCGAAGTTCGCAGAAATACCATCATATTTGGGTTGAATAAGAAAAAGTTCGGCATCATTTCTTGCGTACTTCGCAGCCCAGGTTATAAGTTCATCAAGAGAGTACGCTTTAGCAAGAGATAACATTGGAGATTTATGTTTCACTTTTCCGGAAGTGGCAACAGTGGTGGCGTGAACCTGTTTAAGAAGCGAGTGATTGGGATTTATGGCCTCTAGTTCGCGCATAAGCTGATCATAATCATCATCAGATATTTCAGGTGCCGCATTTTTCCAGTAGAGCTGGTTATGCTTTTCAATTAAAGCAACAAGTTCTAGCTCACGTTTTTCCAACTCTAAACTCATCTATATCTCCCAATTTTCTCATTAGTGCCTGACGAAAAAGAGGCACGAATTATAGTGCATTACTAATCCGAACAAGAAGGAATATAACATCAGCATCAATTTAAGTCAAAGTCCCCTTTAGAAAAAGAGATAAACTTTGGGATTATGTCCAGATTGCAACAACTGCCATAATCGCAATCCCGATACACATCATAATAAATTTCCATACTTTATTCTTGTGTTCGGAGAACTCTTCGTGTGCGATACCGAGAATTGAGACGTAGAGGAAAGTCCCCGCGGCAAGGGCATCAAATGATGCAGTAGCGATCTGTTGCGGAACGCCGCTCATTAGGCGGTCAATCAGAATTCCAAGCACAATGCCAATAGGAGTCATAAAGCAGAAGAGCGAGATGATCACATAGACAGTCTTCTTTTTCGTCTGCTCTTTCAGTAGGTTGATTGCCAGTGCGAATGATGCGGAGCCTTTATGTGCTAAAATCGCAAAAAGTATAATTGCTGAGTGCCTCAGACTGCTCTCAGTCCCTAGTGCGATACCGGCAATAATTGAGTGAACCGAGAGAATGAGAGTCAGAATCATAAGATGAAAAGATAGTTTTTTCTCATGTGTATCACTATGTTTCTCAATAGAGTCTGCAACTGCATTATGTCCTGCCAGTAAGACGCGCTCCAGAAAGAGAATCATAATAAAACCGATTGCGCAACCAAGGGAGGCCCATGGGAAATCTCCAAATTGTTCAAATCCCTCATTTGCATCCGGGAGCATGTGAAGCAGTCCTGCCGCAAGAAATACTCCAGCTGCAAATGAGTTGCCGAGCGAAAAAAGGCGTCGACTGTTTTTAGATGATGAGAGCTTAAGCGACAAGAGTCCGCCCATTGCACCGACAAATATTACAGAAATTATTGAAATAAGCTTAAAATCTAAATCATTCATACTTCATTCCTTCATTTGTGACCAAGTATATATTTTTATATGGGAATAAAACCCACCTTGGTGGGCGATTCAAGGGACGGGGAATAATAGACTATAGTAATCCCTTTTCCAGTTGCTTGACTGTATTATTAAACAGGTCAAGTGTATCTTGCACGGGCTTCGGGGTTGTCATATCTACACCAGCATCTTTCAGTATATCAAGTACATCTTTTGTCGAACCAGCTTTTAGAAAATTCAGGTAAGCGTCTATCTTATTTTGATCACCTGACATAATCCCTTTCGAGAGTGCTGCTGCCGCAGAAAATCCTGTCGCATACTTATAGACATAAAAGTTATAGTAGAAATGAGGAATTCTAGCCCATTCCATACCTATTTTATCATCAGGATTTAGTTTTGGTCCATGATATTTTTTTACCAACTGATAGTAAGAGTCTGTTAAGCTGTCTGCTGTCAGAGGGGTGCCAGATTCAAGATTTCCATGAATGGTCTGTTCAAATTCAGAAAACATAGTTTGCCTATATACAGTTCCCCGTATTCCATCGGCAAGGTGACTTAACAGATAGAGTTTAAAACTCTGATCATCAGAGTTCTCTGTCATTGAGTGATGCAGAAGAATCTCATTAGTAGTAGATGCTACTTCCGCAACAAATATTTTGTAGCTGGAGTAATGATATTCTTGATTCTTCTTAGACATAAATGAGTGCATAGAGTGTCCAAGCTCATGAGCTAGCGTAAACATATCATTCAATTTCCCCTGATAATTCATCAGTATATACGGATATGAATCAAAACATCCGCTTGAATAAGCACCAGATCTCTTTCCCTTGGATTCATATATATCAACCCAGCGTTGTTTAAAGCCTTTTTTTGCAGTTTCTATGTACTCGTCTCCCAGTGGAGTAATCGATTCAATCACCTTTTCGCATGCGTCCTCCCAAGTAAACGAACTTTTACAGCCCATCACAATTGGAGCGTTTAGGTCATGCATCTCAAGCTTTTCTAATTTGAAAACTTTCCTACGTAATTCAAGATAGCGATGAAACGGCTTGAGATTTACATTTACGCACTTAATAAGATTTTCAAAGACTTCTCTCGGTACATTATCAGGATGAAGTGACGCATCAAGAGCTGAGGGGAAATTTCTAAGTTTTGCGTTCAGAACATCTGTTTTTACTGCTCCAGACAAGGTAGTTGCAAAAGTATTTCTATATTTAGTAAAAGTCTCATACGTCGCATTGAAGGCATTCTTGCGAACTTCGCGATTTTTAGACTCAAGAAATTTTGAATAATTCCCGTGAGTCAGAACTATTTTTTCACCATCTTCATTTTGAATTTCAGGGAACTGCATATCTGCATCATTAAGTGCGGTAAATATTTGTCCAGGAGTGGAGAGTGCATCAGATGCCATTCCGAGAATTTTCTCTTCACTTGCTGAAAGCGTATGCGGCTTGTCACGCAGCAACTCTTCAAGAGATCTACGGTAAAATACAAGCTCCTTATCTGTTATATATTGTTTCAGCTTTGACTCAGGTAGAGCAAGGATTTCTGGTTGAAACCATGCAGTTGCACCCTGAATTTCTGCGAATTTAGCAGTTACCCTATTTAAATGACCTGAATTATTAGAATTGGATAGGTCTTCGTCTGATTTCAAATGTGCATAGACATACACCTTTTCGAGTATGCGGTCAAGTTTATCAAACTCCTCATAAGCCTTTCGGAGGTTGCTCGGAGATTTACCAAGCTCTCCCTGGAGCTTGGTAGTCACTTCCAATAACTTATCTAGTGAGGCAAAATCCTCTTCCCACTTCTTTTGAGATGCATATAAAGGTTTTAGATCCCAGGTACTTTCTGTCGAGATTTCTGATCTGTTTTTCTGTTTCATTTTTTTTCCTATATTAATTGTTATTTAGGTCTAACTAGAACCTGTTCGAAAAGGTTTTGGCGTATCGCCAATCTTTACGAACCTCGCAACCTATTATGTATTAAATCAAACTCATTGTACTCAATGAGTTATGTGCAGATTCAACAAGGTTCGGGATTTCAGGACCTTTTCGAATATGCACTAACTATAAATTGTTTTTCATATCCATCAATTTTCACTTGTAGAGTAAAATATTGAACTTTAAAAAGCTAACATATTATACTTGTATATATGGTGATTGCAAAGAAGTGAAGCCACAAATATAAAAATAGGAGAAGTTTTTACATTGTGCTACGGCTTTATAATATCCGCCCCATCACCTCCAGGAAGGTGGTAGAACGGTCTCTGGTCCCATTGTGTAGATTCTAAAATAGAGAAAGAAAATAAAGAGTCCAAGTGCAACATAAAAGACCATAAGTCCAATTTTTCCACTGTGCTGATGGGTACGTTTGTGCGTGGCTTCAAAAAGTGTCTTTATGTATGGTGCAAGCATATCACCGACAAAAGAGAACCCGAGGATAAACAGCAGAATGATAGCAGCAGTCAATATATACGCATTTTTCGCAATTGCAGGAGAACCTTGTGCTTTATAAATTATAACTTCTTCAATGGCATTTAATAACAGCAAACATACTGGTAAAATAACATAGTTTTTTTTAGATTTTTTTGCCATATCTCTTATCTCCTTAATCTTTTTATCATTGTTTCTTCATCCACGCTATTGTTTCAGAATATGCCTGTTTGTAATTTACAATAGGTTTGTAGTGCAGCTCTTTTTTGGCTGCCGTAATATCAAAATAGTGTGAATATGCGAGTTGAATTGCGGCAAAGCGTGTCATAGGCGGGTCATTTTTAATACGAAATAGTCTGAAGAGAAATTCCATAACTGCCCCGATTCGATATGCACGCTTGAATGGGATGTTTTTTTTAATTGCGGGTGCACCGATATCTTCTAAGAATTGACTAATCCAGTTCCATAAGTTCAGAGGATTATCATCGCTTATAAAATAATTTTTGCCTGAGATTTCTGGGTTTGAATAAAGTGCTTCTGCCGCATTTATATGTGCTTCGGCCGCATTACGGATATGGGTCATATCTACGATGTTCTTGCCATCTCCGACCTGCATTAAACGTCCCTGTACTGCGCGTTTCGCAAGTGTCGGCAGAATATGCGAATCTCGCACACCCCAGAGCAGATGCGGACGTATAGATACTGTTTTTAACTCTAAAGATGCTGCATTAGATACCATTTTTTCAGCTTTTGCCTTGGTTTTCGGATAGTGCGCAGGGTAGTGCATAGGGTATGATAGTTCTTCATTTGCATTTTCGATATTATGGTTTTCGCATACTACGCTCGGGGTACTGGTATTTATCAAGTATGGAATTTTGTATTCACGGCATAGATCGATAATATTCTGAGTCCCGATCACGTTGGCATTGTAAAACTCTTTATATGTTCCCCATATACCAGCCTTGGCGGCAGTATGAAAAATAATATCGCAATCTTTACAGGCGTTCAGTAGAGAATTTTTATCAGCAATATCTCCACAGAAGAGATTAACTCCCATTGCTTCAAGCTCTGGTTGCGGTGAACGGCCGAGGGATCTTATTTCTGTGCATTTTAGCTCCAGCAGGCGTTCAACAATATATCTGCCTAAAAAACCTCCGCCGCCAGTTACAAGTACTCTTTTGTTTTTCCAATCCATATTGTTTGCTCTATCTCTTTTACACATTCAAATCATCCAGGGCACCCCACGGATTGACCTCTTTGTCAAAATCATCACCGGTATTATTGTCGCAGTCGCACGGATCATTATTAAGATTCTTACCACAGTTAGTGCATAAACCTTTGCAATGTTCATTGCAGAGTAACTTTGAAGGGAGTGCAATCAGTATATCTTCTCTGATATCGTCTGATACATCAAGATCGTTCTCCTTTACCTCTTCTGAAAAATGGCAAATATCATTAAGTTCTAATTTGAAAGTGTATTTGCAGAGGCATCGTCCGCACTCGGCATTTACATCTACACTTACGCTACCGGCAACCAGCACCCCCTCACTTACACTTGAAACATGCAGAGAGTACTCCACCTCATCTCCAAAAGATAGGTCAACCGATGGATCTGTAATCTCCAATTCCAGTGCATCAACCTGAACTTTTCCAGTAAACATCTGGCCTTCATTATCAAGTTTTCTAATATCTAGCTTTAGCATAAATTTGTACCTAAGTTTTTTCCTTTCAGTGCCTTTGCGACGACGGGCGGGACAAAATGTGAAATATCCCCGTTAAACATTGCAATTTCTTTAATCATTCTCGAACTCAGAAATGAATATTCTGGAGCTGGCATCAGAAATACAGTTTCGCAATCCTGACAGAGGGTACGATTCATCATTGCCATCTGAAACTCATATTCAAAATCTGAAATTGCCCGAAGTCCGCGAATTACCGCAACTGTCTTAAATGTTTTCATCGCATCAATCAGCAGTCCTTCAAAGGATGCCACTTTAACTTTCGGAATATCTTTGCAGACCTCACTTAAAAGTTCCTTACGCTCTTCAATGTCAAACAACGTATGCTTGTCTGAATTTATCGCAACCGTTACAATGATCTTATCAAAAAGCAGACATGCTCTCTGAATAACATCAATGTGTCCATTTGTTACCGGATCAAAACTTCCCGGAAATAGTGCTGTTTTCATTTATAATACCTCAAATATTTTTATTCTGCTATGAATGTAAAACTATATTGAAGAAATAGCAAGGAGATTTTTGATTTTTTCGCAAGAGCTTCAACTAATTTTCTTGCAATTTTTCATATAAATTGACGAAATGGACATTTTAATAGTGATATTTTCCTTATAACTATTCTTTCAATATTGACAAATCGCCTCTACACTGTAGAGTTTTATTTGCTGAAACATTGATAATGCATCTTATCAGCATAATGTGTTTTTTTCGTAAGATAGCTTAGAAGTAATATAATTGAGAATATATATAATGACAAATGAAAGTAGTAGAGAAAAGAGTAAGAAAAAGAGTGGTGAATTAGCATCAAGTAAGCAAAAATCAGCACCAAATAAGCCGAAGAGAGCGCCAAGAAAGGCAGTACGTAAATCAAAAAAAGGCGTGATCTCCGTGTTTCATGCCTCAATGCTACCTATACATAATGTTATAATTTTCCCATATACACTAACTCCGCTTGTGATAGAAAAAGCTGATCTCCAGGAGGCTGTGAATAAGGTTATGGACGGCGACAAGCTTATTACGCTTTT
>JAUUYH010000108.1 GCA_030590505.1 Kiritimatiellota bacterium | reverse complement strand
TCAAGGAACGCACGAGGCTAACATGTTACTCTTAAAAGAAATAAAAAATAATTTTAACAAGGTCAGTTCACTTGACCATTTTTCGCTGTCGCGAAAAAATGGCAAGTGACTTTTGTGTTAGTGGCAAAAAAAAATGAAATACAATAATCAGATAAAACCAACTCAAATTATCAGTGTAATCTCTTTCTTAATAGGTATCGCATTTTTAAATACTGTTCTATTAATAGGTAGTGTTGATAATTGGGTATGTTATTTGGGTGGGATTTATTCCTTACTCTTTATTCTTTCCGCTCCTGCTTATTTTTTGGAATGGAATTGGTCTAAATATACATTAATCATTGCCTATTTTTTATTTATTGGATATAATATTTATAATACTATAACTGGAGTTTTAGACGGGGGACATGGCATTTTTGTGGGGGTTCCAATATCAATTACCTCTGTATGTATTATTTTGTATATATTGAAAGCTTACAAAAGAATCTTTACTTTTTTCAACCTGTTCCTTATCTCTATTCTCTCACATTGGTTATGGTTATTTTTCGAATTACTTAATATATACATAAAGGATAATTTTAAATCGAACTATTTACTGATTGGTTTAGTATGGTTTTTAATCCTGTCTTTAGTTACTATTTTGTTGCTTTATAAGAAAAATTTTATTCGCATATTCTTATCTGTATTATTACATATTCAGTTAATTATTTTCTTTTGTATCGAAGCTGCAGCACTTATTGCTGGAGATATAGGTAACTGGGGGTTGGGTATTTTGCTTACTCTATTAAATTTGATTGTTATCCTTTGCTTACATAATAAAAGAATATTAAATGAAGCCACTAACAAATCCGATTGTAGAGACTGCGTACAGCTCTGCGATTTAGAGTAAAAATGATAGAATAAAAGTTAAATGTGCGAGCTATATTTCTGTACGCAGCTCCACATCGGTAGCGTTATATTTTAAATACATAAATCAGAGAGAGAACAAGGAGAGAAATAAAGCCCGTAGGGGACAGGTTGATTGTCAACCATAAAAAACATCTTCTATAGAAAAGCGACCATGAAGCTGTCCCTCAAAAAAACTTCAAGTACGTTAGGCATGATTATTATCATGCCTAACGTACTTGGCTTCGCACATTTTATTTATTTCTTACTTACTCTTTGCCTTAATCAACTCTTCTCTTACCATCCACCACCACCCTCCCCTTTGCCTTGTTCAAAGGCAGATGGGAAAATGCTAACTTCGCATACCGTAAACAGCAAGAGCATTTTTTTTGCATGCAACGTTATATTTGTGACGGGTTGAAACCCGTCCTACGTAAGTCGGAATTTATTCCGACACTTTTTATGCTGCAGAAACAGTTTATACTGCCAGCGGTATAAACTCTAAACTTTTGCTTCATTGACAAGTTGTGCGAACTTAGCAAAGGATCTATCGTATATACCTCGTATGCTTATCTGCTTTGCAGATCTGTCGCAATGCTCGAGTAGACATTGAGGTAGTTTAATTAGCTACCCCACTGTTTCAGGGATTGCAGCGATCATAGTTTGGAGCAATTCACTAATTTTTATATTTTCAGCATGTCCGTCATAATTCAGGATAATTCTGTGCTGAAGAACCTCTTCGGCAAAGTGATTAACATCATCACATGATACATGCACACGGCCTTCGGCAAGGGCCCTTACGCGTGAAGCCATTATCAGTGCTTGCGAAGCTCGCGGACTTGCTCCCCATTTCACAAAACGTTTAACATCTTCCGATGCCATTTCAGAATCTGGGTGTGTGCTTAGGACAACTCTTACGGCGTAGTCAAGAATTGCATCTGAAACAACAACCTTATGGAGAATTGAACGCATCGCTATAATGCGTTCAGAATTAAGAATTTTCGCAACTTCAACTTCCTGTTTTAGGATTGTACGTTTTACAATTTCATTAAGCTCGCTGTGTTTTGGAAACGGGACATTTATTTTCAGCATAAAACGGTCAAGCTGTGCTTCTGGCAGTGGATATGTACCCTCTTGCTCTAGTGGGTTTTGTGTTGCCATTATAAAATATGGCTGTTTCATGTGATATGTTGTACCACTAGTCGTAACAGAACCCTCCTGCATTGTTTCGAGCAGAGCTGACTGAGTTTTTGGTGTTGCACGGTTAATTTCATCAGCAAGCAGAAGTTGTGTAAATATCGGTCCTCTTTTGAATTCAAATGCATGGTTTCCGTCAGGATCTGTCATTATCATATTTGTTCCGATAATATCTGCTGGCATCAAGTCAGGAGTAAACTGAATACGTTTAAAATCAAGATCTAGCACCTTGGAGAGTGTTTTTACCAGTTCGGTTTTACCTAGACCAGGCACACCTTCAAGAAGTACATTACCTCCGCAGATAAGGGTGGTCACGGTTCCCTCCACGACCTCTTCTTGTCCGACAATTACCTTGCCGACTTCTGCTCTAATCTTTTCAAAATCTTCCTTAAATTTTGCCGCTTCCAATTTCATCTGTGCTTCTGACATATCCGATATCTCCTTTATATAAAACTATTTTAGATTTTTGCGAAACACGCAAAACACAATTATCATTCGTCTCTTTTTCTTTTCTTTGCGAGTAATCTACCGGCGGTTGAACCAGAAACAGCGTTAGCTCCTGGTCTTGCCTCTTTTGGATCCTGCGTCTTTGGTTGTGCCTGGTGTTTTGGTCTCTGCGTAACTGTCGTCGTTGTCTGTTTTTTCCGTGGAGCAATAAACGGCTTAGCTTCGCGATCATCTTCCATACTGTCAGCCGTTTTCTGTTTACGCTGAAGCAATGCTCCGAGTGTTTCCGTTGAATCCTTTTTCTTTTTTGAAGAGAATATAGAGCGAATTGCATAGAAATCGAGTTGAATACGCCTTACCCCCACATCGAGCGGGATTAAAAATACGAGCATCATAAGAAAAATATCAAATATCGGTTTGGAGCTTCGTATAGTTTTTCGATCTTTAGGGAAAAGATCTTCACCCTTGGTGGTTGCTTTAAGAATGGTTCCAGTTGTCCGCTCTGCAATCTCCTTCAGTGCTATTGGATTAGAACGAAATCTCAAATATTCTGCCGAGTACGGTATGACAAATGAACCGAGTGCACGCTCCTCACGATCTTTTCCCAGTGCCGCAGCAACGATCTCATAGCGTCCTTTTCCCCAGAGTTTAAATCTGCCAGTATAACGTCTCAACCCCTCTTGACGAAGGCTTAAGTCTATTTTTTTATTATCGGGCCCAATTACCGCCGCCGCCATTTCAAGGAATTCTGGGGTGGGACTAAAATCCTCTATAACTATGACACCGTAATTGCCAGCATTGTAAGTACGCATTCTCAGGCTACCCTCTTTTGCTGTTCGCGAAATTCGCAACATTAACTGCTTTAGAAGCGGTTGATATTTCTCCCACTGAACCCAATCTTTGCCCCAGTTTGTAGAAAGATCACTTGTAAATGCCGCAGTTTTGCCGATTCCGTACTGCCCGACAGCAAGCACGGGATCGAGCTGATCTTTGTCAGGGCCTCGAAGGATTACACGGCACCGTCTGGGATCATCTTTGGCAGATGTCAGTACATATCCATAAAGTTTCGGAAATGCCGTAATATCCTTAAGCAGTGCACCATCGTTAAATTCAATTTTAGGGGTGAATACCTTATTTTGAATCATACTCCGTTTAAGAGTGGTTGCCTCTTTTACAAATATCGCTGGGAGTTGTTTCGGGCTTTTCGGGTAGTAAAAACGTCCTCTGGTACTTTTAGCTATAGCCTGCATGACCTTCTGAAATCCACCCTGATGATAGCCATCAACCAGAACTGTGGAGATTGATATTTTTGCAGCTTTGTATTTTGCGATAAGAGCTGGAGAAGGTGGTTGCGGATCACCGTCTGAAATAATAATCATGTGCTTTGCTGCGGCATCTGAGTTTTTCAGCCCTTTTAGCCCAAGCTCCATTGTGTTGATAAAACTCGGCATATCGCCTGGTGAGCAATTATTGATTTTTTTTACAAGTTTATTATACTCTTTTGCTGGCGTAAGAGGAAAGACCCAGTCGTCTCCGTTCTGATAATCGTATGCGAGCAGGCCTACCTCATCATTCGGACCGAGCACCTTTAATGCAGCAATTGAGATATCTTTTGCCCACTTATTGCCGTCAGGAAACTCACAAGTATGGAGGATAATTGCAAGTGCCCCTTTTGGTAGAATTTTTTTATTGGTTATATCCATATCAACTGGCAGAATCTCTTCGATAGCAGTTCTATTGTAACCACCAGGCCCGAAGCTATTTTTACCCCCGACCATAAGAAAGCCTATACCCTGATTGTAAACTGCCGACTTGACTGCTCTTAGTTGGACAGGATCGAATATATCTGCGGGTACATTTACAAAGATCACGCAATCGTATGGCATTAATGACATCGTATCACGCGGAAAATCAATCGCATCTTTTGTCTCTGTCAGAAATCCGGACTCATTAAGTGCCTTATTCAGCATCTCAGAGTCTTTACTCTCCCCGAATGAATCCCGAACTATCAAAATTTTTCCTTTGCCGCGAATATATACACTGTTTACCGCAATATTATTCTTTTTCCAACCGTCTGCGCTGTCATCTGCGATAATTCTGGCTGCGTATTCATAGTAACCTGGCTCTCTCAGGTAGATAGGTAAAGTATATCTATTTTTACCTGCTTTATATGTTATTTTCTTTGAAAAGATCTCTTTACCATTCTCTTCAAGTACCAGTTTCCCAGTCCCTCCAGCAAGAGATGCAAGCAGTACAGATGCCTCGTATGTCTCACCCTGTTTGATGCGTTTCGGGAGGTCAAGTTTCTCAAGCCAGACTTCACTTTTAAAATCATACTGAATCGGGAGCACATCCACTTGGATTTTTTTTGCACTCAGTTCATCAAGTACATCATTTACACTTCCTGTAGTGGCCGTACCATCTGAGATAAGCACAATTCTTCCATTTTCATCTTCAGGCAACATAGCATTTGCTAGCGATAGTGCCCGTGCGATATCAGTATTGTCTTTACGAATTCTTGACGAGATCTGAGCAAGTGACAATTCACTCGTGCGGGGTGGATATTCAACAGCTGAATCTTTACCAAAAATAATCAGACCTGCTTTGTCCTTTTCAGGGCGACTACTTGCTGTTTCAACAATAAAGTCCGATGCCCTGTTTACAGGCAGGGTTCCGATTGAGTCGGAGACATCAAGTACATACATCACGTTGAGGGCTTTTGATTCACGTACTGCTCGTGGTTCAGCAAGAAGCATAACAAAAATTGCGAATATCGCAAGCCTGACAAATTGTGCGAGAATCGCACGAAATCCGTATAGCCCCGAACTTCCGGCCTCAAACTGCCACCAGAACCACGGAGTCAGAATCAAGAGGATAAACCATAGCGGTTTTGTAAAAACCAGTATATCCCATAAATCAAGATAGAGATAGACACCGCCAAAGAGTAGCAAAAAGATTACAGGCACAAGGGTCGATAGCCAATTAAACGCCTTCCGCTTCACTGGAATCGTCATACTTCTCAATGTGTATAAGTTAAATCGCATAAATTGTTATCATCTTATTTTTTTGCTCTAAACTCAATTAAAATCAAATTAAAAAATCGTTCCTGTTAATAAAACCGACTCACCTAAATCTTCAAACTTCTCTCTTCAAAATCCTAAATCCTAAATTCTAAATCCTAAATTCTCACTTCTCTTCTCCAAGTCTTACAATACGCCTATTTCCAGTATCTGCCACATAAATTACACCTTTTGAGTCAACTGCAATACCCCAAGGTGTTTTAAGTCCATCTTCTTTAGGCTTAAACCGACCAATAAATGCCCCGTCAGGGGCAAGCTTTGTCACGCAGTTATTTCCGTATTCTATAATGAAAAAGTTTCCATCTTTATCAAATTTCATATCGTATGGCAGATAAAGCTCTGGTTCGACAGTTATTGATTTTATAAACTTTCCCTGTTTTGAAAACTCCTGAATCCTGTTATTTACCGCATCGACCACATAGATCTTGTTATTTCGTACAACCACTCCAGATGGACGCTGAAACTCCCCGGGACCAACCCCAGAACAGCCAAAGGTGCGAATAAATTCCCCGTCTGTTGTCAACTGCTGTACACGATCCTGCAATCCATATTCACAGATATAAATTGTCCCGTCCGAAGCTTCAGTTACCCCTACTGGATTACCTATCTCCCCGCCGCTCTTACCCTTTTTGCCAAATATTTTATCTACTTTCCCGTCTGGTGTAAAAATAACAACACGAGAGTAGTGGGTATCAGTAACAACAACCCGTCCATCGCGAAGTTCGCAAACTCCCTCTGGTCTGCCAATAGCATAATCAGGCATCCACCACTGCCTGATCAATTTGTTCTGTTTATCAAAAACAAGAATACGCCCAGCATCATCAAGCACGATAAGGTTATCATTTTTCCCAACAGTAAGCGAGCGCGGGGCTGGAATTTTATTCCCCGCAGGTGGTATATGAATAGTTTTGATAGAAGAGAAGGTCAGTTCTGATCTCCTGCTCTCATCTTGGGTACAACCAAAATACGCGATTATAGCAGAAAAAAGCACAATGCACTTTAAGATTGTATTAAGATGTAATTTAATCTTTCCCATACCCCTCTCTATTTAGATGAAACTCTATTTTTTATTGAAAACGCCATTACAATAGCATATCCTTTGAATAATTCATAAATTTTATAAAAAAAACGACAAAAACAGTTGACATAATGAACATAGGTGTGAAATTAGTAGTTATTGTATAATAAACGACCTCGATGCCAACTCGAAGATTGCGACAGATCTGCAAAGCGGATAACCATACGAGGTACATACGCTTTTAATCCCACCAAGGTGGGTTTAATTCCCCGTCCCTTTGGGGCGTTTACATATAAAAAAATATTTTGCTAAGCTTTTGTTAAAAGCGTAGATACCTCGTGTGCTTGCACCGAGGCAGTTCATTAAAAGTTTAGCAAAAAATATACGATTTAGCTAATAATAAAAAGGAGAATTGTTATGGAAGAGCAAGCTGTAAACATGCCGCTACTGGGAGACCTATTTCCAGAATTAGATGTACAAACGACTCATGGCCCCATGAATATCCCCAACGATTTAAAGGGAAATTGGTTTGTGTTATTCAGTCATCCTGCAGATTTTACACCTGTATGCACAACGGAGTTTGTTGCATTCCAGAAAAGGTATGATGAATTTGAAAAATTAGGATGTAAATTAATAGGTATGTCAATTGATCAAGTTTTTTCTCATATAAAATGGGTAGAATGGATTAAGAACGAGTTAGATATTGAGATTAAATTCCCAATTGTTGCCGCAAATGATGCAGTTGCAATGAAGCTTGGAATGTTACATCCTGGAAAAGGCACGAATACTGTCAGGGCTGTTTTTATTGTAGATCCAGATTCAAAAGTTCGATTGATCATGTATTATCCTCAGGAAGTAGGGCGTAATATTGATGAAGTGGTTAGAAGCGTAAAGGCATTACAGATATCTGATGAACAGGGAGCAATGGCAGCTGGTTGGCCAAACAATGAACTTATTGGTGACAGAATTATTGTACCACCTGCGAGTGATGTTGAAACTGCAGAAAAACGAAAAAGCGAATATGACTGCTACGACTGGTGGTTCTGTCACAAACCTTTAAAATAGATGAAAAAATCAATCAATTTTAGTCCCATAGGTGTCATTCACACGCCCTTTAAAGACAAATCCGGGATGCCGATACAGCCTCCTGGAGCAGCGGGAGTCAAAGGAAGAATTGAACTTCTTCCTGAATTTCAGGATGGCTTAAAAGATCTTGACGGGTTTTCTCATATAATTGTTCTTTTTCATTTTAACAAATCAAAAGGTTATAATTTACAAATTTCACCATTTTTAGAAGATGACATTCATGGTGTATTTGCAGTAAGAGCTCCGAAAAGGCCTAATCCAATTGGGCTTTCTATTGTTAAATTGGATAAAATTGAAGACAATATCATTTATATAGATAATCCTGATATGTTAGACGGTACACCTGTATTGGACATAAAACCTTATATCTCAGATTTTGATTCATATCCCGATTCTACGTCAGGCTGGCAGGAGAAGCATAAAGGAAAAGTGCATAAGAAAAAATCGGATAGCAGATTTTTATCGAATAACTATACTAGCGACGGGTGAAATCTTAACATTTTCTTTAAACTAACTTAGCTAGCAAAAGAAAGACAAGATCTCTACCGTTTGCGGTATAACTCACAGATTTCGCAACATAAGTGTGCCGTAGCTGCTGTTCTGTTTTGCAGATATATGTTAAATTTGTACAATTAAAGAAACACCCACCTTAGTGGGATCTAAAAAAAGGAGAAAGAAGATGGCAAAATTACCAGAAGCGGCGATTGAAGCATGGGACAATAGAAAGGGTGCAGTCGTTTTAACAACGATCAGTGAAGATGGAGTAGCAAACTCAATTTATGCTACATGT
>JAUUYH010000010.1 GCA_030590505.1 Kiritimatiellota bacterium | reverse complement strand
TATAAATATGTAGGAAAATATACGATATAATCGAATAAAGGGGTTGAATTGTGAGAAAAGAGTGTTACTTTTAGTAATGAGAGAGGAGGGGGGCGATTGGTGTGATTTTATTAAGTATAGGAGGATGTAGGTGTGACGGAAAAGATAAAACAACTGTATTTTAGATACAACCCATGGTGGCGTGACAGATTTCGACTGCCAGGGATTTTGGTGCGTGATGCTATTTTTCAGAAACTTGTAGATTCTTATTCTTCAAAAGATGTTGTTATTCTAACAGGTCTTCGACGTATAGGGAAGACAACGCTGATGCGGTTGATGATACAGTTCCTTATGAAAAAAAGAAGTATTGCCGCGGATCATATATTTTATATTTCACTGGATGAATATGCTTTGAGGGGAATTTTATTGCCAGATCTGATCGATGAGTATCGTGCAATTCATAAATTGAAAAGTAGTGAACAAATCACAGTTTTTCTTGATGAGATAACTGCATTGCCAGATTATGAGATACAGTTGAAGAATCTCTATGATATGGGAGGAGTTAAGGTTTACGCATCGTCATCAAGTGCTTCAGTGCTGCGGCGCGGTATGGCACATCTTACGGGACGTAAAAAGGTTATTATTGTACCTTCTCTTGATTTTTCTGAGTATCTGCAGTTCAAAAGAATTGATATATCACCGCTTGACCTGCATCTGCAGAGAAGCTTTTTTGAGGATTTTATGAAAACTGGCGGTATTCCAGAATTTGTACTTTCAGGTGATAGTGCTTATCTACATCAGCTTGTAGATGATATTATCTGCAAAGATATTGCTGCAGTGCACGGAATTAAGCAGTTAGGAGTTCTGAAGGATTTCTTTATGCTGCTGATGGAACGTGCTGGGAAAAGTGTAAGCATAAACAAAATGGCAAAGGTTCTTCAAATTGCCCCAGATACAGCAAAGAGGTATTTGGATCTCTTTGATGAGACTTACCTGATACACCTTGTTTCGCGTCATGGAAAACTGAACGAACAGTTGCGTTCTCCTAAGAAGCTATATGCCAGTGATCTCGGAATACGGGTCCTTTTTACTGGCTATAGAGATATAGGGAGTATTTTTGAAAACTATGTATATCTCAAAATTTCACATAGAGATCCTAAGTTTATTATCAGGGATGGTATTGAGATTGATTTTTTTACTGCTGATCGTACCTTGATCGAGGTGAAGTATTATGCTCATTTGAGAGAGTCGCAGCAGAAGTTCTTCGATGAATGCAAAGCTGATAGAAAACTTGTAATTGGCTCTGTGGAAGATCTGAAAGAGTTTGATGAAAAATTGCCCGATTTAGAGTTTTGTGCTAATGAACCACAGGCATTTTACGGAAGCAGGGAAAATATCGTAAATCTCGGCCGTTCTGCTGGTATGGTAGTTGGGGAGGATCAGCAGGGTGATTTTCCCTATGGTGCCGCTGTTGAACCTGACTGGAGTCGATATGAGTGATTTTAATAAAATAATAACGTTAGGAATCGGTTGCAGACGTGGTGTGCCGTATGATGCCATTGCTGTAGCTGTTTCTGATGTTTTAGATAGATTTTTAATAAAAAAAGAGTCTATCTCTTTTGTGGCTTCAGTTGATTTGAAGGCAGACGAAGCGGGACTTCTAATGTTTGCGGACAAATGGAATTTTAATATTATCTTTTTCCCAAAGGATGAATTGATGCAGGTAGAAGTTGCGAATCCTTCTGAAATTGTTGTTGATAAAATAGGGATTCCAAGTGTTTCTGAAGCTGCGGCACTATTGTCTGCAAATCAGAGAGCAGAGGAGTTGGGCGGGTACAACGTCTCCAGCAGGTTGATTGTTGAAAAGCAGAAGTATGGTAATATAACTATTGCTGTTGCTGAATTAATTCTATCAAGTTGTGTTTGATCCCACCAAGGTGGGTTTTATTCCACGTCCCTTGTGGCCCCGCCCCGATGTAGTTTATAAAATAAGAATTTTTAAAAGAGGTCGATTATGAAAATATATGCTGTTGGGATTGGACCTGGAGCGAGGGATTTGCTTACTCCACGGGCGGAAGAGGCATTGCGTGCAAGTGATATTATTATCGGACATGCCCCCTATGTGGAGCAGATTGCTGATCTTGTGAATGATAAAGAAATTGTATCTTCGGGAATGCGACGAGAAGTTGAGCGTTGCAAGGAGGCCATTTTACAAGCGACAGCCGGGCGTATAGTTTCTGTTGTAAGTTCTGGCGATGCAGGTATATATGGAATGGGAGGACTCTTGATTGAATTGATAGATGAAGTTGATGCGGATATTGAACTGGAAATTGTGCCTGGAATATCTGCAGCAAACGGGGCGGCATCAGTTCTTGGAGCTCCTTTGATGAATGATTTTACTGTAGTGAGTTTATCAGATCTTCTTACACCTGTAGAGGTTATCCGTAAACGTATTGCGAAAATAGCAGAGTCTGATCTTGTGACGGTTCTATATAATCCAAGCAGCCGCAAACGTACAGAGCTGATTCAGGAGGTTATGGAGATATTTTGCGATGTTCGCGGAAATGAGACCCTGTGCGGAGTTGTAAAGCACGCAACACGCGAGAATGAAGAATGCTGGATCGGATCGGCATTAGAATTACCATTTGAGATGCTTGATATGTCAACAGTGGTGGTTATCGGAAATTCCCAAACTGTAATGAAGGGTGATAAAATGGTGACACTACGTGGGTATAGATTTAAGTAATTCATGCACTATTATAATATCCAAAAGTTGCAAAATATTGGGATTTCATAAAAAACAGTAAAATTGCCCTAAGTCACCATTATTCGGTCACCGTTAAGCACTTTGCCTAAAAGAAGCTGTGTGATAAGGTGACACAATAATCGGGGTTTGATTATGTGTCATTCTGCCTATCTGGTTTTAGTGCACTTGTATATTATTGGTGATTTTTTTATAAATTTGAGAATATGATTCATCTGAATTTTCTGCGAGTTTCGCAATATCTTCAAACTCGGGTTTTACCTTAATTAATTTATCACTGTTATCTGTTGCGAATTTCGCAGAAATTGTACCGTATGGAGTTACTATTTTTCGAATTTCACGATTAAGTTTAAATCTTTTTTCTATTCTGTATCTTACACCTAATGTTGTGGTCTCTTTTAGAATAAAATCTGCGAATTTAGCAACTTCTTTATACTTGCAAATTACCTGTAAAATTATACCAGGTCGTCCCTTTTTCATTGTTACAGGGATAAGAGTGCAGTCAAGTGCATTGATTTTCATGATTTCAGAAGCTACCCATGAGAGTTGTTCGCCGGGCATATCATCTATATTACACTCAATTACAGCAACTTCATCTTCGGAATAATTTGAATTTATAGTTGAAGAATCCATTTCATATAGTGAAACACGCAGAACAGCCGCACGCTCTTTCAGGTCTCTTGTTCCTGCTCCATAGCTTGATTTTATCAGAGAGCCTTTTGGTGTGGTGTTCCATTCATTTACTAAGGTTGCCAAGAGAGCTGCACCTGTAGGTGTTGCAAGTTCTGACTTTATTCCAGTATTTTCTGTGGGTAGTCCGCGAATAAGATTGAGTGTTGCAGGTACAGGTACAGGAAGTACTCCGTGTGCTGAGTGCACAGTGCCTGTTCCCAGTGCGATTGGTGTTGCAATTATATGGTCAATTTTAAGCATCTCAAGTGCGAGGCACGTTCCGGTTATATCAACTATAGCATCTACGGCACCTACTTCATGAAAATGAACGGCGGTTATATCTTTTCCGTGTACTTCTGCTTCTGCCTCTGCGAGTTTCGCAAAAACAGCACATGCTCTATTTTTGACATTTTTAGATAGTTTTTTAGCACCTCTTATGATCTCATTTATTTCCGGGAGTGAGCGGTGATGATGGTGTTTATGATGATTTGGGGTATGAGATGACTCATTTTTTGAATTAGAATGTTCAGTTGAATGGTGGTGGTTGTGTAGAAGGTCAATTTTTACACTGAAGAGATTTGCGTTAAGGGCATGGCGTGATACTTGAGAAAGATCAATCTCCCAATTCTCTTCAACTGGCAGTGAAGATAGTGCATTTTTAAATTGTACAAAATCAAGTCCAAGTCCAGAGAGTGATGCTACTAGCATATCTCCTGCGACCCCGCAAAAGGGTTCAATATATAGTGTTTTCATAGCGATCCTATTAATTAGTAATTATTAATTATTTGTAAATACTGTGCCACCCTTTTTCTGTTTCGCAAGTTCTAGCCTGAACATTTTTCCAAAAGTTCTAAAATAAATAAAGGGGCTTTTTTGTCAAGGCGGGGCAACGATGAATCTGTTCCTCAGTTTTGAACGTTGAAATTTTTTGGTTAGCGGAGTGTAGAAAGTGATTTTTTTTACACTCTTGACAAAATAGAGTATGCAATTAAGTTAAGGTAGTAAAATCCCACCAAGGTGGGGTTTATTCTTATATAAAAATATTTTGCCAAGTTTTTATTAAAAGCGTATATACCTCGTATGGTTATTTGCTTTGCAGATCTGTCGTAATGCTCGAGTAGGCATCGAGGTAGTTTATTAGACAAAGGAGTCAAATTATGAGTCGATCGCCAAACCCAGAAGAGTTTTTAGACCCGAATGAGAAAAATATGATTGATGTTGCGATTGCTGCAGCAGAGAATGGGACCTCAGCTGAGATTAAGTTAGTATTAGTTAGGCATTGTTGGGGCAGGCCTGAAGAGAAGGCGGCCAATTTATTTATGAAAAATGAACTTCATAAAACAGAAGAGCGTAATTGTGTAATGATTATGCTTGTACTAGCCAATTGCGAATTTGTTATTTTCGGAGATGTTGGTATTAATGAGAGGGTTGGTCAGGATCTTTGGGATGATACAAAAGATCTTATGGTGGGTTATTTTAAGAACAATGAGTTCGGAATGGGAATCTCTCAGGGTATAGAAAAAATTGGTGTGAAATTGCAGAAGTTTTTTCCATATAAATCAGATGATAAAGATGAGGTGTCAAATGAAATTACATATGAAGATTAAGACGGTAATTGCATTTTTTATGATTTCTGCGTTCAGTTTTTTCTCAGTTCGTGCTGAGGTTGAGGCTGAGATTGTGGTTGATCATAATACAGAATCAAAAGCAGTCAAGAAATATGCACCGTATCCGCAAGCTGGTGCAGGTTATGTAACAGATATTGCTAATCTTTTGACAGGTGACGAGGAGGAGCGAATAGAGACGTGGTTATGGCAGGTTGAGAGTAAGACGGGTGTTGAATGCAGTTGTTACCATAGAATCGATTAATGATTATCCAGGAACGGCTAATGACAGTATTAAATCATTTGCAAAAGGGCTTTTTGATATCTATGGGATAGGAAATATGCCAAAAAATAAGGGCGTTCTTCTGGTTGTTGCAAAAAAGGATCGCAAGGCTCGTATTGAACTGGGTGCCGGGTATGGTCAGAGTCTGAACGGTGCTGCCCAAGAAATAATGCAGAAAACAATTATTCCATATTTCAAAAAAGATAAATATGCAAAAGGGGTAACAGAGGGTGTCCGAGATATTGTTCTTGTTTTTGCAAACCAGCGGATTGGTGTACCATGGACTCTTATAATATGTATTGCTGCCGTGCCCATCCTTGGATTGATTGCATACAGCTTGTTTAAGAGTGGTAAGACTGGTTGGGGTTGGGCTGTTGTTGGTATCATTTTTATCCTTGTTCTTGTTATTGTTCGTATTTTGTTTACGATAATAAAACACATGCCGCGCAATCGTAGTAGTAGCTGGAGTTCGGGCGGTTTTGGTGGCGGTTTCGGTGGAGGTTTTTCAGGTGGGGGAGGGGCAACTGGAAGTTGGTGAGAATATCCAAGAATGAAGAGATATATTATGTTGCCAAGCTTTTGTTAACAGCGTGGAAACTTTGTGGGTTTTGCCCCGAGGTCGTTAATTGCAGGAGTCAGGAGTGTATTACAGATAAATATAATATAACCTAAATAGTGCAATTTTGGTATAATGGTTGATAATAGGGAGAGTTTTTATGAAGTGTCCGAATTGTAAGCATTTTGCGGTTTCTGAAAAGGTATTTAAAGGTGTGAAATTTGATATATGTGAATCCTGTAAAGGATTCTGGTTTGACAAGGGGGAGTTGTATGACCTTGTAGATGTAGCACTGAAGAGTTTGCCTATACCATCCGATGCCACAAAAAGCAGCAGGTACTGTCCGAAATGTGATGGAAATATGTACACATTCAAGTATCCTCAGACGTACTGTTATATTGATATGTGCGAGAAATGTAAGGGGATATGGCTGGATCCTAAGGAGCTTGAGGAGATAAAAACTGTGCGCGGTGCTTTAAAAAAAGAGGGGTCTTTGGAAGAGGTCATAGCTCCTGAAGGAGTTAAGGGATCTCTCCTTAATTTTGTGAACTCGGCAATCAGTTCGCTTACAAAAACGGAAACCTGGTAACATTATTGCATTAGAAATTGGTATACCAAAATAGTGCAATTCAAAGCACTTAATTTTTATAAGTCATTTGCCCGCACCCCTTTTTTATGCAGTTCTATTAAGATAAGTTTTATCAAAAAATTAAAATATCTTCTAACAAAGCACTGCCTTAGATTGCACGATTTAGGTTATAGACGATTATTCTGGGTAATAAGGGTAGAATGTATTTTTTTGAGAATGGTATTTAAGTGTGTATTTTTTATTTTTCCATTATGCTCCTCAATTAGGCCTTGTTCTACTTTGCTTATAAATGATTCTATTTCGTTGGTTGCGATAGAGCGTGGATTTGTGCCCCACTCTCTTAGAAAAATATGTTCAGGTAATTCGATTTTTCCACTCAGGGCTTTTATATTAATTGGACGCACATGTGTATGCAGTTGATATCCTTTTAGGGCATAGATGATGCTTTCGTAATCAAATTCTTCCTTGTGAAGTCTCATGAATTTATATTCCATTACATCTGAGGCTTCATCTAAATCTTGATCTGGTTTTGAAAAATGATATTTTCTGTCAGAAAAATGTATAGATTTTAGGAAGTTTGTATCCAATTCATTGTTATAGATACGCTGCTCCCTCATTTTTCCGCTCTTGTCTGGTCTTAAATCTCCACCGAGCATAAGTAGGCATGCGAGATCGCTTTCTTTGTGCTGAGTGTCTGTGATATGGCGATGTTCACCAGTGAGTTCCATTGATATATGTAAACTGTGTGGGGGAATATCCAAAAATTTTACAGCTTCGTTTATCAGTAGAGACATTCCCCATGGACAGTCAAACAGCGGTCGGGATAGGTCGCCTAAAATGTTATAGCGCCCAAATGCGTATTCCAAAAAACCGCGATGCCGTTTTTGTCCGATAGACATCTGCCTGTGTGAATCAATATAACCTCCCAGTCGCCATGTTCTGTGGAGCAGGTCAAAATCCCAGAACCATTGAAAACTATCATATACGACATCATCACCAGGTTGACAATTGATTGCTTTTGATCCGAGATTGCTAAATTCAAGTTCAGATCCCAACGGTGTTGGACTTGAGTGCCAGTTTTTATGAACATACGCAATTAGCTCTTCCATCTCACGAGAGTCATAAATAGCATCTGCAATGTCGATTGCGATACCCGCATAATCTCGATATCCACGCCCTTCAACAATCTTGTCAACTTTCATTTCAGCAAAGTGTTGAGTGATTTTTGCTTTGTGTCGATTGTAGTAGAGAAATCCGATTAGAATGGCAAGACCATGTTGGAAGTATTGTTGCGAAACACGCAGAGATTCAGGGTGTTCGTGTCTGACTTTTTCTACAAATTGGTTAAGTACGATATGTTGGCATACTAAGCGCATATAGTTTCCTGCGTATGGACGTAACTCTTCATTTTTCAGTGTTTCAGCCAGGCTTGGCGGTTTAGCATCTTTAAGTGCCTGAATCATTATGTAATTACAGATGTAATTTCCATCGAAATGAGATTGAATGATATTGTCAACAGCAGACCCCATTAGTTCATGGAGTACACGTCGATTCAGATTTGGCCTATCTGTCGGCATCTCCTTAATTATTGAATCGATCCTTTTTTCAACGTAAAGGTTATACCTATCTTCAAATTTTATCTCAGGATTGATTTGATCATTAAGTACTGAAATGTCACCGATATATGTTTGACATCTCTGCCGGTGATTTTTTGTTATTCTTGCAATGACCTGGCGTCTGTAGTACATATTCCCTTCATCTTCGAAGTTATCAAGGATTTTTAATTCGTCCTTTGTTATATTTTTCAGGATGCGTCCTTTTGTAACAGCGGCCTGATTTTTCACAATAAAAGGGAAGCTCCATGAAGTGGTAATGCAGATGTAGTGATGAAGTTTTGCCTTGGTTGAATGCACTTTTCGGTGCAATAACATCTCAACGTATCTGTCATTCATCAAAGTACCATATACAAAAAGATCTACAGTCGCCTGTTTACCTCCTGCCCTGAACCTGCGCAGTACTTCGGTGCTCGCAACCTTATCTTTTCTGTTTTTTTTTGCCATTTTTCTCTACATTTTTTTTTTGACTGTTAAATATTAATTAAGTAACAATTAACCGTTAATTCGCAATTGTCAATTAACTGTTCGTTTGTATCTTGAAAAAAATGGAAAATAAAAGAATGATTTCAGTTTTTTGGGTTTGATTATTTCTTTCAGCTAAGTACATTAATGCACTCAATTAATATTTTTTAATTGATTTTTTTTAATAATGGAACTTTTTAGCACTATCAGGGTCTAACTAATAATGACAGAGAACGCAGCAGAGTATGATAAAAAATTGATTTCAAGATTGAAGTTAGGTGATAAATCCTCATTTGACGAGTTGGTTGTTCGTTATGGCGCAAAGGCATTTCAGATTTCATTTGGCTTGCTTAGCAACCGTTTTGATGCTGAGGAGGTAGTACAGGATGCTTTTATGAAGGTTTATACAAATATTGAAAAATTTCGTGGAGATTCCAGTTTTACTACTTGGTTTTACAGGATTGTTACGAATTTGTCGAGAAATAAATATCATTGGCACAGAAGACGTGGTCGCGATGAAAATGTCAGTATTTCAGATAATCGTTTTTCGGGTGATGGGGTGCAATTAGATCTTGAGATTCCTGATAGAGCCTTTGAACCAGATCGTCTGCTTGAGAGGATTGAAGCAGAATCAACTTTAATGGATGCAATTAAAAAATTACCTGAAAAATTTAGAGAAGTTATTCTTCTAAGGCACATTGAAGATATGTCATATCGCGAAATAGCAGGACTTCTCGAATGTGAACTTGGAACAGTGAAATCTAGGATTGCTAGGGCTCGCGAAGCGTTGAAATTTAAATTTGCACAGGCGAGGTAATTCAAATGAATACAAATAATAATAATAATTGTCCCAGTTTTGAAGAGTTAAGTGCCTATTTTGATAGTGAGCTAGATCAATTTTCACTAGAGTATGCTCATATACAAAACTGTGATAAGTGTCAAAGAGAGTTGGATGCTTATACAAAAGTAAGTGTGATGCTTAAAGAAGAACTTTCAAATTCGGTTCCAGATGATTTTTCTGCCCATATGATTAATTCTCTAAAGCGACGTCGTAAGAGGGATTCCAGTGTTGATGTGAGCCCTTTTGGATTCTTTTTTAAGGTTGCTGCTCTTTTGGTTCTTTCAGGTATTATTGTTGTCGCCCTTATTCCACACAAGAGCAATATCGTGCAACAGCAAGTCTCAGACACAAAGGTTGCTCCTCTTATTTTTCTTGATAAACTTACTCCATCGGGAAGTTATACGCATTCTCAATTACCGCCATCTAGGAGATCTGCCGCAGGTGCAAGTGACTCTATTGATATAACAAACATGATGCAAGTAAGTACTGGGCAAATGGGAGATGAGAATCTTTACACCTCTTCAGAAAATAAAGATTCAGTCGCTGTTATTCATCCAAAAGTTAAACAGGTTTGGTCGGTGGATAGTTTGAAACATGCAGAAATGCAATTTGCGCAATTCGCAGAGGTTGCGAAATTCGCAACGAATAACAGTAGTATCACAATGACACTTAAGTTAAGCAAAAAAAATCTTGCACAATTTGTTCGAAATTGTAAAGAAGATGGGTTCAGATTGCTCTCTCCATCTCAACCTCAGCCCGAACAGACGCATTTTGCTGGCAATAAAAACGATAGCGTTTTATATACAGCAACTTTTGTTCAGTCCGAATAGTCAGTCTCTTCAATTTTCTGCGTATCTCGCACTATCTGAAACTTTTTCTGCCCTCTATATAAAAATATTCGGGTTAGATTCTCTTTTCTTACTCGACAATTCAAAGAAATTGAGTATATTTAACATTATCTATACACAAGTGCATTCTAAAAGCTAGTAAACTTTTATGTAGTGAGCTAGTATTTAATGGTAAAAAAGATACTTATGATTGCAAATTGGTACTATTATAAATTTATATAGCAAGGGAATTTAAGGTAAGATTATGGAAATTACAACAAGAGAACAGGATGGTATAACCATTATTGATATTTCAGGACGGCTAGATGCTTCCAATTCAAAAGAAGCAGAGAATATTATTCTTGCAGCAGAGGGTGAGGAGAGTAAGGTTATTCTTAATTTAGAAAATCTTGAATATATAAGCAGCGCTGGCTTGAGGGTGTTGCTTCTTTCTGCCAAAAAAGCTCGCTCAGGACATGGTAAAATCTGTATTGTTTCGCTGACAGAAAATGTAAAAGATGTTTTTGAAATAAGCGGATTTTCTGCTATATTTGAAATAGCGGATAATCTTGAAGAGGGAATAAAGATGGTTCTTTTAGCTTGCTGATACACTAAATGCATTATAATAGATAGTAAATATTTAAGTGCCGCGAATTGGGGCTTAATTGTGAGTGCTATACTTATGATTGCAAATTGGTATTAATCTCTTAACTGTAAAGGTATATAATATGAAAAATAATATTTTAAGATTGTTACGAAAAAATGCACGGCTCAGTGTTGAAAATATAGCTGAACAGGTTAGTTCTGATGTGGCGACAGTTCAGAAAATTATAAGTGAGCTTGAAGATGAGAACGTTATTAGAGGTTATCAGGCTGTGATAGATGAATCCAAGCTTTCTGAATTGCAGGTTAAGGCGATAATTGAAGTGCATATACAACCACAACGTGATGGCGGCTTTGATAATATAGCTAGAAGACTTGCGAATTTCGCAGAAGTGAACTCTCTTTACCTTGTTTCTGGTGGATATGATCTACAACTCGAGGTGCAGGGAGAATCACTGCAGGAAGTTGCCGGCTTTGTTTCAAGCAAACTTGCAACAATTGAAGGTGTAACGGCAACGGCAACTCATTTTATTCTGAAG
Organism: Kiritimatiellota bacterium; assembly: GCA_030590505.1. Lineage (GTDB taxonomy): Bacteria > Verrucomicrobiota > Lentisphaeria > Victivallales > JAADHT01 > JAUUYH01. Next base: position 17,980 of record JAUUYH010000010.1, on the reverse strand, counting down.
AAATATAAAGAGGCCGGAAGATTATTTGAAGATGGAGCTGAATATGAACGACTCAAAGTTTCCCCCTAATACAAACAGGGTGGCTGAACATATTGTTGGATTACCCAAAAGCGGTATTCGTGACTTTTTTGAACTTGTTAATGCTATGGATGATGTAATATCTCTCGGTATTGGTGAGCCGGATTTTATGACCCCATGGCATATTCGTGAGGCGTCTATATACGCTCTTGAAAATGGTCATACAAGTTATACATCAAACCTAGGACTTCTCTCTCTCCGTAAAGAGATTTGTCGATATGTGAAGAGCAATTATGCTGTAGAATATGATCCTGTATCTGAATGCATTGTTACCGTAGGCGTAAGTGAAGGTCTTGACCTGCTACTTCGTGCCATTATTAACCCAGGAGATGAAATTATCTATCACGAGCCATGCTATGTCTCTTATGCTCCTGGAATTCAGATGGCACATGGCATACCAGTTGTTGTTCCGACCTACGAGAAGAATGACTTTGCTCTGGATCCAGCTGATCTAAAAAAGGCAATTACTCCTAAATCAAAGGCTATATTGTTAAACTTCCCATGTAATCCGACAGGGGCAACAATGCCTTTAGATAAGCTTAAGGAAGTTGCGCAGATAGCAATAGATAATGATATCCTTGTAATTGCAGATGAGATCTATTCAGAATTGACATACGAGGGAGAGCATATCTCCATTGCATCGCTGCCTGGTATGCGTGAACGAACGATCTTTTTGCACGGTTTTTCTAAGGCTTATGCTATGACGGGATACCGGATTGCTTATGCCTGCGGCCCTGTTGATATAATTGATGCTATGATGAATATTCATCAGTACTCAATGCTGTGTGCTCCTATTAATGGTCAGGAAGCCGCACTTGAAGCGTTGAGAAATGGAAAAACTGAAATGATGCGTATGAAGTACGAGTATCGGGATCGTCGAAATGTTATTACTAAACGCCTTAATGAGATGGGACTTAAGTGCTTCAAGCCCGTTGGGGCATTTTATGTGTTTCCAAACATTACATCATCGGGTTTATCCTCAAATGAATTTGCTACGCGGCTGCTGAATGAGCAGAATGTAGCCGTCGTGCCAGGGGGGGCTTTTGGCAAGTGTGGTGAGGGCTTTGTTCGATGTGCTTATGCTGCATCGATAGATAATATTGTTGAAGCCATGGACAGAATCGCACTATTCTTGAAGAGATGATTTAGCAGGAATTGCTAATTTCGCACTTCAGAGATATTCGTGAAACATATACGACTTTGCTGTTTTCTTTCTTTGTGATTTTGAATTTTCCTGAGATTATCTCATCAACCACGGAATAAAAGCCAGATACGGTAAGTATCTCTTCTGGTCTTACTACATTGCGGAATTTTGCAAGTGATACACCCCGTAGCTTTAATTCACACTTAAGATGGGCTGAAATTATAGTTGTTATCATCTCTATTTGACACACGCCTGGCAGGATGGGTTCCAGTGGGAAATGTCCCTCAAAGCCAATAAATGAAGCAGGAAATGCGAAGTTCGCAGATATCTCTCCTGTGGATTCATTCTCGGTTATTGTTGTAAGCATTTTTTTTATTTCAGATTTTATCATAATAGATTTGTTTTGTTTTTAAGATTAATGAGTAATCAAATTTACGATTTTCATAATGTATGGTCATCGGTATATTTTTGCCATTCTTTAGGTTATAATCTGAATAGTAAACAACAGACTCAAGAGTGCCGCTGGTATAGATTTTTTTTATCAGAAGGTTTATTTTGCTCTGCTTAGACAATCTGCCAAACAATAACTCTGTTCTCCGATTGCCTTGGCTCCAATTATAGATTAGTCTATTCTTCTTAATTGTTATGTTTTTAAGTTGCCCACTTGGTGAAAAATATATATTTTCTATGTCCTTAATTAGCTGTTTTGATGCATTTTTTTTATTTGTTATTTCGGAGATGGCAAAGTGAGTTGTTGTCTTGCCGTTTGTTTTTGACAATTCTAGGATTTTCATTCCTGTTGTTGTTATCAAGGCAAGGGCAATCTCATCGTTATTTATATCAAATCGACATAAACCGATTGAGATGATCTTTTTGCTACCGATTGTAATTAGCACAGATTGCTCAATCGACAAGTGCTGTGGGTGGTGTTTGAGGAAATTAGAGAATATTTGTTTTGAATTTTGTGGTTTTTCAAAATCCGCAAATTGGGGTTCGGGAAAATATGTTTTGCATGAGAAAAGAATAGGGGTAATTGCAATAAGATAGAGAATATATTGTTTTTTATTGAAAAGCATTAGTTATTTAATTAATTTGAGGTTAATTTACTTTTTCTTTGAAACTGTTGTATATACATATCAACTTCCAACTGGATTGATTTATTTTTAATGCTCACTGCCGCGTCTTGAATGAGATTGATTGCATCCTGATAGTTTTTCTGTGCAACAAGTACAAATGCCTTCTTTTTTACCTGTTTATACTTTAACAGAAGATCTTCCTGTATGATGGCTTCTTTTTTGATTTCATGTAGTCTATATACTGCTCGGCTCTCTAACGAGGTCCCTTTTGCATTATAGGCTGCAATCTTGAAGTTATTTATAGAGGTGAAGTAGTCACTAGGGTGGTCCCCGTAGTAAATCTCGGCTCTTTCAAGGTAAGCTTTTGCATTATCTATACGGTTTTTATTGTAGAAAAAGTATGCACTGCCACTCGCAAGAGCAATAAGAATCAATCCTATCACAATCGCGACAATGCCACCACCTTTAGATTTTGTAGCAATAAAGCGTCTTCTTTTTTTAGTTTTCTTAGGCTTTTTAGTTTTCCCTTTTTTGGGTGGCGGGGCAACTTTATCTTTGGGCGTTGTTTGTTTTTTTCTTACACTTGCCTGTGGCGATGAATTATTCTTTTTTAGAGTTTTTATAATAGCTTCTTTTAGACCACCCCAAGAGTCAAAGCGGTCTTTTGACTTTTTTGCCATCATCTTCTTAAGAAGCATTACTGTGTGTTTTGATACTTTTGCATTTTTATTTCTTTTTGATGGTAGAGGGAAGGGGGCTTTAGAGTGCATCTCAATGATTTTCATAACATCGTTAGCATCATAAGGGGGGACTCCTGTTACCATATTGTATAAAGTTGCTCCTAGAGAATAGAGGTCACTTGTCCAACTAAGCCTTTCTCCGCGGGTCTGTTCTGGACTCATGAAAAATGGTGAGCCTAAAATATGTTCATCATCTGATGGTATATCGCCAATAAACTGGGCAATTCCCATGTCCATTAAAAAAGCATCACCAGCGGCATTCAGCATTATATTTGCAGGTTTAATATCTTTATGAAGTATTCCGTGGTTTTCCCAGGCATACTGTAAGGCTTCGGCAATTTTTAGCATAATTCTTAGTGATTTTGTCTCTGGAATGATTTTTTCCTCTTCCAGCGTCTTTTCAACGTCGAGACCATCAATGAAATTAGTGACAAGGTAATATGTGCCATCGATCTCACCAGCATCAATCGCAGTAATAATATTTCGATGATTTAACTGCCCAGAAACACGTGCTTCGTTAATAAACTGCTTTACAGCTTTTTTATCTTGGGTCATTGTTTTTAATAGAAGCTTAAGAGCCACTGGGCGGTTCATTGAAATCTGGTTTGCAAGATAAACATTTCCCATTCCTCCATGCCCTAGCAATCGGATAATCTCAAATCCACCAATTACGGTGCCGGGTTCAAGATCTTTTTCAGGTATCGCAACTGTGCTGTTGCAATGTGGACAAAGTACGACTTCATCCTTACCTGGACTGCTGTCAAATACCCTGTGGCAATGTGGACAATCAAATGTTTGCATAATACCTAAAAATCTATGTTATTTGTTTAAAGAAATTGATTTGATGAAATTAGCGGTTGTATTGCAAAAGTCAACTAACTCAATAAGAATTTTTCCTGTTTTTATAGTTGAGAATGCGGTTTGAAAGTAGCGTTATGTGGGGTAGAGGTATCCTGTATATAAAAAAATCAATAAATCTTTTATGGTTAATTTTGCTTTTTCACAACATTCCTGTAGAGTAATATTATGACAGCTAATGAAAAATATATAAATAGACGAATCGTAAAAACTGATTGGATCTCAACCATTCGTGATTGGAGGAAGATTTCTGGACACAGAAAACGTCGCATTATTAATAACTCTCTTGGTTGTGAGGATAGTCCGTTGCAGGTTGTGGAATATAAAATTTATGTACCCTCTAAATATGGTATTAATGGTAAATCACTATTTTTATTTTCAGATATTCATTACACTGAGCAGTGTGAAGCACCCGATGTTTATTTAGATGTTATTGGCAAAGTGAAGCCAGACTGGATTTTGTTCGGCGGGGATCTGATTACATATGCATCACAAATAAAGGGGGCTTTTGAATGGCTTGAAAGAGTTTCTGCGAATTTCGCATCAATACCTAAAATTGCAATTCCTGGAAATTGGGACAGAAGAAGGGGGCGGTGGTTCCCTCAGCGTATATGGAATGAGAAATATAAGGAGTGCGGATTTCATTATCTAGTAAATCAAGAGATTATAATTGACGGCGTACGTTTTTACGGAGTTGATGATCTTCGCGGTGGTTATCCCGAAATCGAGCCTAGGGATTTTGATTCTAAATATTTCAACTGCCTCGTTTCACATAGTGTTGAATCGGTAGTCGATGTCGTTGGGAATGGTGAATCTTTTGGGGATAATATTGTTTTATGTGGTCATTCACACGGAGGGCAGATTAGGATTCCATTTTTCGGGGCCCTTCTTACCTCTACAAAATATTGGAAATTCTTCGAATATGGACACTACAAAAATAGAAAAGCCCATTCGGAGCTTGTTGTCACTTCTGGGGTCGGCACTTCAAGGTTCCCTTTTAGAATACTATGTCCTCCAGAAGTTGTCGTTATAAAATTTGTAAATAATCCTGAAAAATAGATGAATTATAAGGCAAAAAAAAACGGCTGCATAGCAGCCGTTAATTAAAATAATTTCCATTATTTTTTAAGAATAGCCATTGCCTTGTCATTTGCAATGTCTGACATAAAAGGAATGCCTGTTTCTCTTTCAGTTTCTCTATTAGCAGAAACAATATCATCTCTAGAAATTGCATCAAGAGAGAACTTTCTAGCACCAGCCATAAATTGCTGTAAGCCACAACCTAATTTATCTGCATATCCATACATTGCGACTGCGCCGAAAGGAATATTTTCCATCTCATCTTGTCCAACAATTTGTTTTACTGTTTCCCACGCTGAGAAGATTTCTTCAGGATATTTTCCAAGAGCAGTAACTGAAGGAGGAAGTTCTCCCCACTGTCCATTAACTGCAGCTCTTCTTTCAGGTTTGAAAACACCTTCAATATTACTTCCCAGATATCCAGCAATCATTGGAGCTCTTCCCATACAAGCAAGTTTTGTATATGGAGCACCTAGAGAAAGAGCTTTAAATATATGATCTTCTCTCGCAAATCCACCAGCAAAAGATATATCTGGAACTTCTACACCTTGAGATTCTAAAACTTTACAGTATTCATAAGCTTTTGCATGAAGTACTAGAGAAGGAACTCCCCAAGTCTCCATCATATTCCATGGACTCATTCCAGTTCCACCACCTGCACCATCTATTGTTAGAAGGTCAAGTTTTGCATCTGCAGAAAAACGAATTGCCATAGCAAGCTCTTCCATTCCGTAAGCACCTGTTTTTAAAGAAATTCTTTTGAATCCTAGCTCTCTAAGGTAAGCAACTGAATTCATAAAAGATTCTTGGACTTCATCAACAGTGTCAAGATCTGTATTTCCTAATCTACTATGACGTGCAAATGATGTGATAGCTCTAGCCTTGAATGCAGTTTGAACATCAGGCTCATTTGGATTTGGATCAACTATATAGCCGCGATTTTTAAGAAATTTCGCATATTCAAGAGACGTAACTTGAATTTCTCCTCCAATATCTTTCGCTCCTTGTCCCCATTTTAATTCAATAATTACATCATCACCATATTTTTTAGCAACATATTCTGCTACTCCATTGCGTGTGTCTTCAACGTTTAATTGAACAATAATCGCTCCGTAACCATCATAATATCTTAAAAATGTATCGATACGCCTGTCCAGCTCTGGTGCTGATTTAATAATCCCATTTTCGATGACTGATTCTTTATCAACGCCAACAACATTTTCACCTATGACAATTGGGAAACCGCATAAAGCAGCTCCAACAGCAAACGAAGGCCAATATTTTGCAGCAATAAAAGTAGAACCCAATGCACCCGTCATTATAGGGACTTTACATTTTGTTTTAATTTTATTCCCAAATGAAGTTTCAATAGAAGTATTAGTGAATACGCAATCATCAGGATCGTTAGTCAATCCTTCACTTAAGCCTTTTGAGCCATAAGCATAACCTTGAATTCTTAAACCGTGATAGCCAACACCTAGGGCAGTTACATTATTAGAACCTGATGTCGATTCTCCATAATGCCTAGGATAAATGACTTCACGTCCACTAAGAGCAGAAAGCCATGTTTCACATTTCCCTTTACATTCAGTTACACATAAAGTACAAAGACCAGACTCACATGCATCTCCACGATTTACTGTTCCCAGTGCATCATTCTTTTTACGCCATTGTATCATAAGACAATCCCCTCCATTTGTTTTTTAATAAATTACGAATTTTAAGACTTTTCAAAAGTTACTTTAAAATATGTTTTTTTAAATTAACCAATGAAAAATACCATTACATTTGAATTATTCAAATAAAGAATTATAAAAATGATATTTTTTCTCTCTTTTTCGTATAGCCACCACTTAGGCATCGGGGAAAATTAATCAATACATTTTACTTGATTTTGAACAAATCTTTTTCGTTCTAAAAGCGTTCACCCTAGCCCCTGTTTTTCACAAGCTAGCGTGCCGTAGATCTGAAGTTGAATGAATTTATGATGTGTATAATCTTCTGTTTTTTCCCTTTAGGTCTTGTCAAATGAAGATTATGAAGTATATTCCACGTTTTCATCAAAAGATACAATAAAATTCCCCTTTAATAGAGGGAAGAGGAGAGATTTATGGCTGGTCATGGCCCTGCAGTTAAATTAGGCAAAGATAATGCTTCTGAGTGGAAGTCGAAACTCGGAATCAAACTTTTTTTCGTGTACGGCATTATTTATGCCGGCTTTGTTGTTATTACTACGATAGAACCTGAATGGATGTCGATCAATCTCTTTTGGGGGCTGAACCTTGCTGTTGTTTACGGTATGGGGTTGATCATTCTCGCTATTGTTATGGGGCTGGTTTATAATTATTTCTGTACCAAAAAAGAAGATGAGCTAAATGGCCCTGGTGGCGGTATGGCTCCGATAGAGACTAAAGATGAAACTAAGGAGATTAAGTAATGAATTATACCCCCTCCCCAATCGCAATCGGTGTTTTTCTAGCATTTGTTGGTTTTGTCTTAGGACTCTCTTTTTACTTTGCCCGTAAAGCGAAGTCAGCAGAAGGATATTTTGCTGCTGGTGGATCTATTCCATGGTGGTTGAATGGTGTGGCTTTTGCTGGTGATTACCTCTCAGCTGCTTCTTTTCTCGGAATTTGTGGAATGATAGCAGTTGCAGGTTTTGACGGATTTCTCTATTCTATAGGTTATCTCGCTGGTTGGGTTGTGGCACTGTTTGTTGTTGCCGAGCCGATGAAGCGGTTAGGTAAATATACCTTCGCCGATGCACTTGATTCAAAATTCAACTCTAAAGGTATTCAGTTAGCTGCTGCGATCAGCACTTTGGTTGTCTCTATTTTCTACCTTATTCCTCAGATGGTTGGTGCTGGTTCTCTGGTCACTCCTCTTCTTGGTTGGGATCAGTGGATGGGAGTTGTACTCGTTGGAATTGTTGTGGTTGTCATTGTTGCAACTGCTGGAATGACTTCTACAACTTATGTACAATTTCTTAAAGGTGGTCTTCTGATTATCTTCTCTGTTCTGCTCTGTATCTGTATTTTTAAAGCTGGTCTAAATATGACAGTCTTTGAAGATAGTCAAAAATTAAAAAGAGAACTTGGATTTGGTGATATTGCAGGAGTTATAGTTAAGGATGATGTTGTTACAATCCCTGGAGATAGTGGTTTTAAAAAGGCAGGAACCTTCAAACATTTTGTTCGTTTAGAAAAAGAGGGTCGTTATAGCTGGTGGATGTTGAAAAAAGATGGTAAAGTTAATACATTAATTCAAATTCCTTCAGTGACTAAACTGAAAAAAGAAACAAAATGTAAATTTACAGCTTATAATCATAATCCTAAAGTGGCAAAGAAGGAGAAAGAGCAAGAGTTAAGTACTCTAGAACTATTTAATGGTTATCCAAAAGCTGCTAACCATTTTTATCAAGTTAGTCATCTTTCGAAGATTGTTTATAAAGGAAAAGTATTAAAAGCAGGGGCTGGGACGGGTTCATTAGGGCCTTTTGAGTTCTTAAAAGTTCTTAAAGACAGTGAAGTTACTATATTCAAGAAAGTTGCTCTTAAAGCTTGGACTGGGCGTAAAGGTAATGATTTTGATCGTAATATTGAATCAATTACAGTTTGGAAGCCAACTCCTACAGCAGGAGTATTGGTTATGCGTCCAGGATTAAAATTCAAAGTTGATCCAGTTCATAAAAAGGATAAAAATGGAAATGTAATTATAGGTGCAGACAATAAACCTGTAATTGATAACAATAAAACATTATGGGAAAAGCTCAACTTTGTCTCACTTATGTTAGCTCTGTTTTTCGGGACATCAGCACTACCTCATGTTTTGATCCGTTATTACACAGTTCCTTCTCAACGTGATGCACGTAAATCAACTATAGTGGCAATTACTGCTATCGGTTTCTTCTATATCCTAACACTTTTCATGGGACTAGGTGCTATGTCTAATGGGGTTATTGACTTGACTGATACTAATATGTCTGCACCACTTGTTGCTGCAAGTGCTAAGGTTGGTGGTGTATTACTATTCTCTATCATCTCGGCAATTGCTTTCGCTACAGTACTTGGTACGGTTAGTGGATTAATTGTTGCTGCTTCAGGAGCTGTTGCTCATGATATCATGGATAACTATATGGGGTTGAATCTCACCGATGCAAATAAAGTTAAGGCTGGAAAAATTGCAGCACTTATTACAGGAGTAATTGCTATTGGGTTGGGAATTGTTTTCAAAGGTGTTAATGTTTCATTCTTAGTTGGTTGGGCTTTTGCGGTTGCTGCTTCTGCTAACTTACCAGCGATTATGATGTTGTTATTCTGGAAGAAAACTACAGCTAAGGGTATTACAGCTTCTATTCTCGTTGGCATGATTGCGGCAATTGCTATTCTAGCAATTTCACCAAAAATGGCTGAGATGTATTATGGTTGGTGGGGAGTTAATTTTGACGCACCATTTGATCTAAATAATCCTGGGATTATTTCTATTCCGCTGTCATTTATCACACTGGTTATTGTTTCTCTGATGACTCAGAAAGATAATGATAAGCTTGACCCTGAAAAAGTTGCAGCAATATAATTTGATTATATAATTAAATAATAACTAGATTGTGTGCTTAGAATTGCACGATTTAGTTGAATATTAAATGAGTAGTAAATCTTTTTTACTGCTCATTTTTTTTGCCCCCTCCGAGCGAATTCACAACCGAGACGGTTATGCTACATTATCGGTAAGCCCTCCGTCGCTCTTTGAGCTATGGTGGGCAAGCCACTTTTTCAAGCTTAACTGTTACGCTTTTTGTGTCAAGTAACTTGTTTTAGAAAAGATAAAAGGAGCCTTTTTTGCGGATTACGCAGAATGGTGCAGATGAGGTAAGGAATTCTGAACTTTTGCATCGCAGCATTGATGGTTCTTCTTTTGCAGTATCAATATTGTATACGCCAGTATTATCACTTTGAGCTATAAATACATTTGCAGCTTTTGTTAAGGTCTTAATGCGTTTTTATGATTTTTTCAAACTTATCCGGACCCACGATACTTTTTGCAACAAGTATTGATGCCATGATAGTCCCTAGCACACCAGGGAGAATTGCACTTTGTCCGGCAACGAATATATTACGTATTCTCAGCTGCCCGATGAGGTTGAACTGGTTGATCTTTTGTTTAATTCCGTATGCTGCTCCGTTGTGGTGGTAGAGGTAATCGCGATATGTCAAAGGGGTTGCAGCTGCGATAAGGTGGAGTTTTCCTCTATATGAGGGGAATTGGTCAGTTATGCGATTTAAAATTTCATCAGTTTTTTTTGTTTTCCATTTGATGTACCCTTCAGGTCTATTTCCGAGTGAGGAATCTTTCCATTTTGATACGGTGCTCCAGTAGAGTGGTTCAAATGCAGTAACAATATTTTTTTTGTCAGATTTTGAGTGCATTATTGCAAGTGCCCCGGGTTTTTCCCAGCCTGGCAGTGAAAGTCTGTCTATATCATCAATAGGATAGAGGGATGTGATTGATTCAGCATCCTGAAGGGGAGCTGAATCATCAAGTGTAGCAAATACTGTAAAAAATCCAGGTGTATCTTCAAAATTGTTGACTCGTGAGAAAAATGCAGGAGGAAAAGATCTTTCAGGAAGGATATCAACAACAGATTTTGGATTAATAGTAAAAATCAGAGATTCAAGTTCAATCTCTGCCCCAGATTTTAGAATAATGCGTCCGACACGTTTATCTTTAATATCTGCGAGTTTCGCAATTTCTTCAGAGCAGATTATATCCACGTCATATTTTTTAAGTTCTAAAAGAAAGGCGTTAACAAGTGACGCTCCGCCACCTTCTAGAGTGCAGATACTCTCATAAAATCCGTAGCATAATCGTGCATTGTCAGCTAGTGATATTTCAGATGGGGCACTGCCATGACACATTACAAGTGCGTTCAATGACTCTTTGAGGAGGATACTGTCAGTGATTGAATTCAGGTAGTCCTTGAATGTAATTGAATCTTCAGGAATCATATCAGGAACAATATGGAGCGTTTTTATATGTAGGGTAGGGGTTCTTTCTACAATTGAGTTAATATCCGCAAAGTAGCGGTGAATTGCCTGAGTTTCTCCTGGGAATTGGGCGTCTAGGCTAGTTTTAAGCCTCTCCAATCCATAGGGGAAGTTAACTGTTTTGCTTGAATTTGTAAAATTGAATTTATTCGCAGCATCACTGTCAAGAAAAATAGGATTTATCTGATTACGGATGTTGAACATTTTAAGAATTTCATCAAATATTCCACCATCTTGAAGTGCACCAGCAAAATGGAATCCAGCATCAAGCCTGTAGCCTTTGTGATTAAAGCTGCCTAGTGCTCCACCCGGGACTGCTGCTTTTTCAATTAAGAGAGTTTTTCCACCAGCTTTGGCAAGAAAGAGTGCCATTGCAAGTCCGCCAGCACCAGCTCCGATTATTACATTGCGATATTTTTTTTGCATATAATTGAAACCCATCAATGTTTACTTTTATCCCATCTATTTTGGGATGTTTCATAAAAAAAGGCTATTCCATAATTGGAATAACCTTTTTTCTGTATTATTAATGACTTATGAAAATCGTGTGTTTAGGATTGCACGATTTAGGTTAAAGTCTCATCTTACTTAGAAGGCTGAACTGTACCACTTAGTCCTGGTACATTTGCGTGCGTTTCAAGTTCCTGATGAGTTTCTGCCCATTGGCCAACAGCCATCCATGCGTAGTAAACCATTAAGAAAAATGAAAGAACAGCCGCAATAGTCATCAATGCTTTTGGATTTTCTTTTGCTACTTTCTCTTCTTGCGCCTTTGGTGCTTTTCCTTTTTTTCCTGTTTTTGCCGCTGCATCAGGTGCTGGTGGAGCTCCGCCTGCAGGAGGAGCAGCAGGTGCTTTTGGGGTAGTTTTTAATTTAAGAGTTTTCTTCCCGATATTCGGTTTTGCTGGCTGAGCTGCAGATCCAGGCATTTTTACAGTTCGTGCTGATGGAGGTGCGGCGGGAGCAGGAGGAACTTCACCTAATTTTACAGTCGGCGCAGATGGCTTAGCTGTTTTTTGAGTTGAATCATCAGTCGTTTCACCAGGTATTTTAGGAACTAGGCGAATAGTTTTCTTCGACATCGAAATTGTTTCCTGTTCGGTATTTTTCCCACCCAATGGTGGAGGAGTTGCATTTGACGGTCTTAATTTTATTGTCTCTTTTGCTCCTGGAATACTTGAAGGTGGTTTTTGTATTTTAATTGTCTCTTCTTCCGGTGTTCCAGAAGATGCACCAAGAGTTGGCATTTCATTATTTAAAATAGCATTTCTGTTCATTGAAAGAGTCTCTTCTTGATTATCATCATCACTATTGACAGGTTTTAGAGGTTTTAGCTTGATTGTCTTTGATTTAGCTGTCTGCGAAATGGGTGCAGGAGGTTTTGTGGTCTTTTGTGTTGCATCATCAGCACTCTTTTGCGGTGAAGCAATTTTAGGAACATCTTTTATATCAGATTTATCCATTTGAATAGTCTCTTCTACTCCCTGAGGTGCAGCAACAGGAGACGGTGCAATTCTAGTTGCATCTGATGGCTTTATTGCTGAATCAGTTGCAGAATTAAGTACAACCTTCTTGTTGTCATAAGCTCCAGCCTTATTAGGTTTCGTGATCTTGGCAGTTTTGTCATCGCCTAAACTATCAGCTGTCTTTACTTCTATCTTTACATCATTACTATTCTCTTTGTCTATCATCTTTTATACCCCACATTTAACTATAAAAATCAATTGTACGCATTAAAATAGCATGTGATATTTACATTACAAGTCATTTATGTATATTTTTTTCATCCTATTTTTACTTTCAGCAATTCCGAATAAATACTCCTGTAAAGCTTCTTTGTTCATTAGTCATAAATCTGGGCAAGTTTCGCCATGCCATATCGAATAACTTAAATTTTTTATTTGAATCCCACCAAGGTGGGGTTGATTATCGATCATTGAAAAAGTCTCCTCGCTCAAGAGGGGGGCTATCGACCTGTCCTCTTTTTTTGTAGCATAAAAAGTGTCGGAATGAATTCCGACATACGTAGGACGGGTTTTAGCCCGTCACAAAGCTTATGCCGTAGGAGATAAGGATTGGATGAGAGATAAATTAACAGCTGCCAGTAACAAGGAAGAGGGATTGACCCATAATTACTTCTTCGGAATGTAGAGCTTCTGACCGATGTAGATTCTATCATTTTTTAGGCGATTTGCTTTTTTTATGTTCGCAATAGATACCTTGTATGCTTTTGCGATCACGCTTAGTGTTGCTCCTTGCTCTACTGTGTATTCATAAAATTCTCCTGCCATTGCTGGGCCAGATGTTCTAGTGGGTGTTGTCCGGTGCGGTTTTGAAGGAGGAGGTGTGCGCCTGCTGTTAATTGCGGCTGCGGTCTCTTTTGCTACCTCTTTTAGGAGTGTGTCTATCTCTTTACGACGTGCAATTTTTTCATTTTCCATTTGAAGTGTCAGCTGCTTGTTTGCCTGTTCGAGTAAGACGGTTTTTCTATTCAGAAGTGCGACCTGTTTGTTAAGTTTATTTATATATTCGACACAGCTTCTGTTGCTCTCTTTTAGCTGGTTGAATTTGAATGTAAGTTTTGCAATCTGATCGTCGTGCTGGTTTAGCGTTCGATTTACGACAGGATTGGTTGCTGCTGCAGTTGTTGTTCTTGAAGAACGTTTGGTTGTATTGCATCCCACAACAAATATAACGGCAAAAAGCATTGAATATATATAAAAAGTTTTCATTTTTCGAGCTCCTTTTCTACCATATTAACTACGGTTTTAAATTTATCTATATTACCCTCATCGGCCTTCATTAGTATTTTATGTGCGTCGAGTACAGTTTGTGCACTCTCTTTAATTGTTGCAGTGTGGGTGTTTGTCTTTTTCCATTCATCACCCTGAATATCTCGTTCCACATATGTGAAGAGTTTTTTGAGACCAAGTCCGTTAAGTAGTTCACGGTTGTGCCTAGGATTAACTATTTCTATGGTAATGTTCTCTTTAAGCACTTTTAGTGCGAGCATCGCAAGAATTCCCATAAAAGTGCTGTCCATACCAGTACAGTCTGTAAGGTCAATTGTTACATTTTTTTTGTTCTTTTCATTCTCAATATCTTTAACTAGATTACGAAGAGTCGAGCCTATGGCAAAAGTTGCACGCCCGATAACTTTGATTTTAAAAGTTCCAAGTTTCTTTGCGACTAAAATTTCAGCGTTATTCATATTTTAACATTTTCCTTAAATCCCACAAGTGGGCTTAATTCTTTATATATATATAGTATAGTCAATCTGTTGTAAATTTATAGCTTGCTATTTAAATTAATTTGCAATTATAAATTAGTCTTTACCTTATAATCCTCGTTTACGAATTTTAAGTGTACGATTTTTATTGAGTGCTTTTGTTTATTAGCAGAGCTTTTATGCGTCTGACTCCACGACTGGAGCTCTCCTCTTTTTTTATCTTAAATGTACCTAGAGTTCCTGTACGTTCCGCATGCGGTCCACCACAGATCTCTTTACTGAAATCGCCTATTGAGTAAACTTTAACGCATTCGCCGTATTTGTCAACAAACAATCCAATAGCTCCTGCATTTTTTGCTTCATTTACTTCCATATCTTCGCAGACAATTGGTAAATCCGCAGATATGACTTCATTTACGATTTTTTCCACTTCCGTCTTTTGCTCTGGAGTCATCTTTTCAGGGTGAGAGAAATCGAATCTGAGTCGCTCTGTTGTGATGTTGGATCCCTTTTGTGCAACATGCTCCCCGAGAAGTGTACGAAGTGCCTGATGTAGGATATGTGTTGCAGTATGCAGAGCTGCTGTTTTTTCTGAGTCATCCGCAAGCCCGCCTTTGAATTTTTGTTCAGCACCTTTTCTTGAGAGTTCCTGGTGTTTTTTGAATGCTTTTTCAAATCCCTTTGTATCTACTTCGAAGCCCTGTTCGGATGCAAGTTCCTGTGTGAGTTCGAGCGGCAGGCCGTGTGTGTCATATAGTTTAAAGGCATTTTTGCCGCTGATAGCTTTATGTTTAACATGATCAGGCACTTTGGATATAAGTTTAAAAAATTCCTTCATACCCTTTTCGATAGTTCTTGCAAACTGCTCCTCTTCGCGTTGAAGTTCGTCCGTAATGACCGCTTCGTTTTTCTTGAGTTCCGGATAGACATCTGAGTAGTTTTCGATGACGATTGTTGCAAGTGCCGGAATAAAACTTTTATTGATCTCAAGTTCGCGTCCTTTCATAATTGTACGTCTGAGTATGCGGCGGAGAACATAAGGCTGATCAACATTTCCAGGCACTACACCGTCTGCAATCATAAATGCAGCAGTTCGTACATGGTCAACAATAATTCGTTCTTGGTTGCAGCGTTCTGCAGGGGAGGGGATGCCACGTAATGCATCAAGCCCTTCAAAGAGGGGAGTAAATAGTTCAGTTTCATAGCAGCTCGCTTTTCCCTGAAGAATTGCAGTTACACGTTCAAGGCCCATGCCCGTATCTACATTGCACTGCTCTAGCGGCATATATTTGCCCTCTTCGTTTTTGTTGTACTGCATAAAAACATCATTCCAGATCTCAACCCAGAGGTTGTTTTCGGGATCAAACAGTTCAGGGGCTTCACCTTCACCTGTCCAGTAGAACATCTCTGTATCTGGTCCACATGGTCCGGTCTGACCAGCAGGCCCCCACCAGTTATCTTTTTTTGCGCATTTCGCAATTCTGTTTTTGTTAAATCCAAGAGTTTTCCATAGATTATAGGCCTCTTCGTCAAAAGGTGCATCGTCATCTCCGCAAAATACTGTAACCGCAAGCTGGCTCTGATCCAGTCCTAGCCATTTTTTTGATGTCAAAAATTCGTAACTGAATTCGATGGCCTCTTTTTTGAAATAGTCACCGAGTGACCAGTTTCCGAGCATCTCGAAGAATGTAAGGTGCACCATATCTCCAACCTCATCAATATCTCCGGTTCTGATACATTTTTGATAGTTGACAAGTCGTGTGCCGAGCGGGTGTTTTTCCCCCATAAGGTAAGGAACCAATGGGTGCATACCGGCAGTGGTGAAAAGTACAGTTGGATCATTTTCTGGTATCAGCGGTGCACTTTTTATTGCTGAATGACCTTTCTCTTTAAAAAATTCAATAAACTTTATTCGCAGTTCTTTTGCTGTAATCATCTTAATCCTATATGTTGTATTCTTAATCTTATCTATGTTACATTCTTAATATTATCGGGTTTTAAGTCCCGTAACCCAAAAAACAAAATGAAATCTATACGGATTTGAATTCCATTCAAGGGATATTTCAGTAAAAATGGAAAATTTTTATTTAAACGCTTGCCTTGTTGCGAATACAATATATATTCCGTTTCTTTGTGGCATAGACCTAGACGAAATTAGGTGGTGTTATAGATTTTAAATAAGATTAAATTTAGTTGTAAAATATTGGAGAAATAAAGATGTATGCAGTAATTGCGACAGGTGGAAAACAATATCGCGTAGAGACAGGCGATGTAATTGATATTGAACGTATAGTTGGTGAAGTTGGTACTAAGATAACATTTGATGAAGTACTTCTCGTTGGAGAAGGTGCTGATATTCAGTGTGGTACTCCTCTTCTTAAATCAGCTACAGTAAGTGCTGAGATTGTTGAACAGTTCCGTGGGAAAAAATTGACAGTTTTCAAAATGAAACGCCGTAAGGGGTACAGAAAGAAACATGGTCACCGCCAGGAACTTACTAAAGTTACGATTGGTACTATTTCAGGAGCTTCAAAAGCTAAGAAAGCAGCACCCGTTAAAGCTGAAGAAGAACAGGCAGCTGAATAACTTTACAGTTCGTGAAATAAAGAATTTCAAATCCAGCCTCTTTACGGCTGGATTTTTTTTGCATATACAATACCGATTTGAAATAAAATTATGGAAAAGTGTCCAGATATATTACTAAAAATAGTAGAGACCAAGAAGCGTGAGGTCTGCGAACTTCGCAACCGCTGTGCCGATTTTAAGGCGATGGCTGGAGATCTCTCCGACCCTCTTGATTTCAAGGGGGCACTCGTAGCAGACGGACTCTCTGTTATTGCGGAGATAAAAAAAGCATCCCCCTCTGCTGGTACAATCTCTGAACATTTTGAACCTGCGAAAATCGCAGAAGCATACCTTGAAGGAGGTGCATCCGCAGTTAGTCTCCTTACAGATAAGGAATATTTTAAGGGAGATATTAATTATCTGCCAGAGATTCGTGATATCCTGACAATCCCTATTTTACGAAAAGATTTCATTATCGATCCCCTTCAGATCTATGAAGCAAGAGCATTTGGGGCGGACTCATTTCTTCTTATCTCTGCAATTCTTGAGCAAAATCAACTAGAAGATCTTCTCGGACTCGGACGTGAACTAGGAATGGAGGCTCTTGTTGAGTCTCATAACGAAGAGGAGTTGCTGCGTTCAATCTCCGCCAAATCTAAAATTATCGGTATAAATAATCGTAATCTACATAATTTTGAAGTTGACATCGCAACCTCTGAAAAACTTTTCTCATTAATACCATCACATTCTGTAACTGTTTCTGAAAGTGGTATCCACTCTGCGAAAGACGCAGAAAGAGTAAGAACCTCAGGATTCTCAGCGATCCTTGTAGGCGAAAGCCTCATGAAAGCTGGACTCGACAATTGCCAGCAAAAAATTAGAGAAATGAAGGGGGAGTGAGGTTGATTGTTGATTAACTGCACGAAACTTACTCTGCCCCCATATTGCATCCTGTAGGGATACCTTAATTTTACGGGTCTTCACCTAAATTAGTTGGTAACACTAAAAAAAAGAGATCAAGAATAGAACAACGAATTTTACGAATTTCACGAATTAAGAGAAGAGAAAAAGATAAAACTTTGTTTAAGTTTTTTGCGGAATACGCAAAAATCTTAAACAAGGGGGTTCTGTTTAAGAAAGAGGTAGGTGGTCGGTTATCAACTCCG
>JAUUYH010000224.1 GCA_030590505.1 Kiritimatiellota bacterium | reverse complement strand
ACTTTACCTTTGAGATAAATTTGATACCATCATTGTCATGAATTTCCCCACGAAATGCTCCAATGATGCAGAGCATCTCAAAAATATCACTATCAGGAATTATATTTTTTTTCACAACACCGTAAGGATCCACGAGTACAATTTCCTGCGAACTTCGCACAATCATAAGGTTTCCGGGATGGAAATCGGGATGAAATATTCCAGCGTTGAGAAAAGTTTTTAAAAATTCTGCGAACTTCGCAAGAAATGCCTTACGCATCGCCTCATCATTTGACGCAGTTGTGAACCAGAAGTCACGAACACTCTCAGCATCCTCTAGCTCTTCGGTAATCAACATACTTTCAGATCCGCAACTGCCCCAACCAACAACATCGACAACTGCAATGCCCGACGCATTTAGGAGTGCGATAGAATTAAATTCAGATTCTAGTTTTGGAGAGATTATTGCTCGTGTTTTCTGAAATATAGATGCAGGATGTGCGAATTTCGCAAAGTAACCACGTCCATTCTGCTCAAATCGGAATACATCACGTTCAGAATTTGACTTCACAATTTCTATACGATTTTTGCGAAGTTCGCAACTGTCCGCGAGTGATAATTTAAACTCTGGGAACCAACCATCCAGAATTGCAGGATCACTGATATTCCATTTCCAGTTGTTTACTTTTATATTCATTTTTATATTTATAAAGTTAGCTAATATTTGCTGAACAATGAGCTACGGCACGCTAGCTCGTAAAAACAGGGGCTAGCTTTGTGCTTCGCACGGCTTCAAGTGAAGCTCCAATCTATTATTCAACCACTTACAATGACTCTTCTTATATTCTTTTTTCCTGCTCTCAGAATTGCAGAAGAATCTGTAAAATCACTAGAGGAGACATTGTAATTCATATCTGTTACCCGTACATCGTTCAGATAGATACCGCCGCCTTTGATCAGGCGTCGTGCTTCTCCATTTGATTTTGCCAGACCTGCATCAGCAATCATCTGCACAATCCATATTCCATCTGCTAGACTCGCAGAATCAATCTCAAATGTAGGTAGATCTGCGGAAATCGCAGATGAATCAGCCTTAATTGATACAATCTCACTTGATGTTGCAATTTTGCATTCTGGGTCTGCAAATCCAAATTTTGAACAGGCGGCAAGATAAACCTTTTCAGCTTCGATTTTCCCATGAGCAAGCTTCGTTGCCTCGTATGCTAAAATCTCTTTTGAGCGATTAATTGCCGGCGCCTCGAGAGAGGCAAGTGCATCTATCTCTTCAATTGGAAGAGTAGTAAAAAAACCAAACAGTTTACCGACATCTGCATCGTCGCAGTTACGCCAGAATTGGTAGTAATCAAAAATTGAAGTACGTGATGGATCAAGCCATACCGCACCAGCTGCGGTTTTTCCGAATTTCGCACCACTGCCGTCAGTCAGAAGCGGGAATGTAGCTCCGTAAACTTCATTGCCCGACATCCTCCGTACAAGATCTACCCCGGCGACAATATTGCCCCACTGATCCTGGCCACCAATCTGAAATTGACAGTTATATTTTTGATTAAGAACATAAAAATCGTATGATTGTAAAAGCATATAGCTAAATTCAAGATAAGAGAGCCCTGCCTCCATACGTTGCTTTACGGATTCAGCTGTAAGCATACGGTTTACGCTAAAGCGGCTACCGACATCACGCAGAAAATCGAGATAGTTCATTTCAAGAAACCAGTCGGCATTATTTACAAAGACTGCATTGCCGTCATTGAAATCAATAAAACGCCCTAACTGCTCTTTCAAGGCATCTGCATTTTTAGCAACACTCTCCTTGGTTAGAATGGGACGTGCCTCCTGTTTGCCAGACGGATCTCCTACAAGAGCAGTTGCCCCGCCTACAAGAACGATTGGGGTATGACCAGCCTGCTGAAGGCGTCTCATTGCCATAACGGGAAGCAGGTGTCCGACATGAAGACTATCAGCAGTTGGGTCAAAACCTGCGTAAAACGCAGCTTTCCCTTCATTAATTAATTTAGGGAACTCTTTGTCATGCGTAATCTGATAGATAAAATTTCTCTCTTTCAGATCTTGGTAAATATCATTTATCATAAATTAAATTATCCTGTAAAAATGAGTAAAAATTGCGAAATTCGCAACTATTTACTTTCTATTTGCTAGTGATGCATTGATAAAGTCTCTAAAAAGAGGATGTGCATCAAGGGGGGTTGACTTGAATTCCGGATGGAACTGACACGCAACAAACCATGGATGTTCAGGCAGTTCTACAATCTCAACAAGTCCACTTTCCGGGGATACACCAGAAAAAAGCAATCCCGCCTGCTCCAGTTGATCCTTAAATTCAGAGTTAAACTCATATCGGTGCCTGTGACGTTCTGAAATATCCGATTTTTTATATGCATCAAATGCTTTTGTATTTTCTTCAACACGACACGGCCATGCACCGAGGCGCATTGTACCGCCCATATTTGTAATTTTCTTCTGCTCTTCCATAAGGTCAATAACTGGAAAAGGAGTTTTTGGTGCAAATTCGGCACTATGTGCATCTACAAGTTTGCAGACATTTCGTGCAAACTCAATAACTGCACACTGCATTCCAAGACAGATACCTAGGAACGGAATATTATTCTCTCTGGCATATCTTACCGTCTCAATTTTCCCTTCAGTTCCACGGTCACCAAAACCGCCTGGAACAAGAATCCCCTGAACTCCTGCAAGAAGTTTTTCGGGAGACTCTTTTTCGATATCCTCAGCCTCGATCATCCTAACTTTCACATCTACCCCATTTGCAATTCCACCATGAGAAAGAGCCTCATAGATGCTCTTATATGAGTCACGAAGACTTATATATTTACCAATAACAGCAACCTCAACACTTCCTTTCGGGGGATTAATAACTGTGGCAACCATCTTCTTCCAATCAGTAATTTCTAGATGATTTACTGGCAATTTAAACTGCTCAAGGATTCGGAGATCCAACTCCTGCTTAGCCAACTCAATAGGAACCTCATAAATGGAATTTGCAACATCACGCTCTTCAATCACAAGCTCACGGCGTACATTGCAAAATAGTGAAAGTTTATCAAAATGCTCCTCTGTCATTGGTTTTTCACAACGGCATACAAGTATATCAGGTGTAATTCCAATTCCGCGTAGAATACCAACAGACTGCTGGGAAGGTTTGGTCTTCATCTCGCCAGCTGCACGCATATACGGAATCAGTGTAAGGTGAAGAAATAGTCCGTTATCGCGCCCAATCTCATGACGATACTGCCTGATAGCTTCAAGAAATGGTAGTGACTCAATATCTCCAGCAGTCCCTCCGATCTCAGTTATCGCAATATCAACATCCTCATCATCAAGAGTTGCAATAGCTTTTTTTATCTCATCGGTAACATGGGGAATAACCTGTACGGTTTTGCCTAGATAGCCCCCTGCCCTTTCACGTTTAATAACTGCACTATAGATACTTCCAGTTGTAAAATTGCTCTCCTGAGAACAGGTAAGCCCTGCAAAACGTTCATAATGCCCCAGGTCAAGATCCGTCTCTGCACCATCTTCAGTTACATAAACTTCACCATGTTGATAAGGTGACATTGTACCGGGGTCAACATTTAGGTAAGGATCAAGTTTCTGGATTTTTATCTTATATCCACGACGTT
>JAUUYH010000229.1 GCA_030590505.1 Kiritimatiellota bacterium | reverse complement strand
CAGTATCGCAGAATAGTGCGATGTACGCAACTTGTGGAACTCCTCATAAATTTTGGTCAATATGGAAAGAGGATCTACGCGGGAATAACGAACAGTATTTTAAAGAGCAACTTGATCGACTTGCAAATCAGGAGTTGACAGAGAAACAAAAAGAGGGAATCGGCAGAGAAAAAATGGGGTCGGGATCAGGACTTTTGACTGAGCTTGCGAAGTCAAAGTACGAACCTGACCCCGATTTTTCTCGTTCTCCATCCCCGCAGGATAAAATTTTATATTCATTGCTAACTCCGAGAAGATTACTTGACATGACCTTTCGTTATATTGTGTTTGATGGCAATCTTAAAAAGATAGCGAGATACCAGCAGTATTTTGCGATAGAAGAGACTTTATTGCGAATTACGCAGAAAAAAGGAGATCAGCCGCGGAATGGCGGTGTTATCTGGCACACAACCGGTAGTGGAAAATCCTTGACAATGGTTATGCTGGCAAAAGCGATTGCACTTGAAGAGAGTATTAGAAATCCGAGAGTTATTCTCGTGACCGATAGGGTTGATCTTGATGAACAGATATCTAGCACATTCAAAGCGTGTGGTCTGCAGGTGGAACGAGCTAGGACTGGAGAGCATCTGATCAAACTGGTGGAAGAGGATAAGGCAAGAGTTATTACTACAATTATTGATAAATTTGATTCCGCTACCAAAAAACGTAAAGTGAAAGATGAAAGCTGTAATATATTTGTACTAGTGGATGAGAGTCATAGGAGTCAATATGGGCAGGCAAATGCAAAGATGCAGACGGTGTTTCCGAATGCATGTTATATCGGCTTTACTGGAACACCACTGCTAAAAAAAGAGAAGAGTACGGCAGAGCATTTCGGCGGGTTTATACATAAATACTCAATGGATCAGGCGGTGAAGGATAAAGCTGTCACTCCATTGCTCTATGAAGGCCGTATGAGTGAGCTTCAGGGAAATAAAGAGGCTATAGATAAATGGTTTGAACGCATTACCAGAGATCTGAATAAAGAACAGAAAGCAGATCTGAAACGAAAATTCAGCAGAGAGGAGGAGTTTACAAAATCCGAAGAGAGAATGGCGGAGATTGCCTATGATATAAGCTGTCATTTTTCTGAAACATTTAAAAATACAGAATTTAAAGGACAGTTTGCGTGTGCTGGGAAGAAGATAGCTCTTCAGTACAAAAAACTGTTTGATGAATATGAAATGGTGAACACTGAAGTTGTGATGTCTGCACCAGACACAAGAAAGGGCAATACCTCTATTGAAGATGAGGATACTCCAGAGATTATTCAATTTTGGGATAGAATGATGAAAAAATATGGGAATGAAAAAAAGTACCTTGGGTCTCTCACAGCAAAATTCAAAGGGCCAGGTGATCCAGAAATTCTTATAGTCATAGACAAACTTCTTACTGGGTTTGATGCACCGCGTAATGCTGTGCTCTACATCGATAAGCGGCTGAAAGATCATAATATCCTTCAGGCAATCGCTAGGGTTAATCGCCTTTATGATGGAAAGGATTTTGGGTTGATTATTGATTATCGCGGGATCTTTGGCGAACTAAATGCGGCAAGAGAGGCATACAGTGCACTAGAAGAGTTTGATTCAGAAGATCTTGAAGGAACATTTCAGAACATTGAAGAAGAGATCTCCAAACTCCCTGAACGCCATACCAACCTATGGGCTGTGTTTAAAGAAGTTGTAAATAAAAGCGATATTGAAGCAATGCAGCAACACCTCGCTCCAGAAGATGTAAGGCACGAATTCTATGATACCCTAAATGGCTATGCAAAAAATCTAAAGATTGCTCTCTCCTGTGCAAAATTCTGGGATGATGTTTCTGAAGAGCAAATATGTAGGTACAGTAAAGATCTGAAAGATTTTCTTAACCTGAGGACTGCAGTTAAGCAACGCTATTCTGAAACAATAGATTATAAAGAATACGAAGCTCAAATAACCAATATGGTGAAAAAGTATATCGGTGCTGAACAAGTTAAAACAATCGTTGAACCCATATCTATATTTGAACTTGAAGATTTTGAAGACGAGATTGAAAAAATAGAAGGAACTGCCGCTAAAGCTGATGCAATCGCGTCTCGTACCAAGAAAACATGTAATGAAAATATGGACGATGATCCTGTTTTCTTTAAGCGACTCTCCAGACTAATTGAGGAAGCAATAGAAGAGTATCGTGCAAGGCGTATATCTGAGCAGGAATACCTTGACAGAGTAAAAAAGCATATGAAGGACGCACAGGGGTTAGGAGATGGAAAGCATCCTAAAAAATTGGATTGCTATAAAAATGCACCTGCATTTTTCAGAACAGTAAATGAAAACATGGCAAAATATGAGACAAAGTCGGATAAGAATATTCTAGATATTTCTGCAAAGATCGCAATTAAAACTGAAGAGATTATTGAAAGGAACAAGGTTCGAGATTGGCAACATAATCTGGATGTACAAAATGCAATAATGAATGAACTGGAAGATTACTTGATCCAACAAGCAGATGAACATAAAATCAAACTATCTTTTGATGATATTGATAAACTACTGGAGGATATCCTACAGATAGCAAAACGGAGGATGGGATGAAAAAACCAGGGGAAGAAAGATGAAACATTCAATACAATACGGTAAAAAAGAGATCATATTTAAACTAGAGCATGTTGATCGCAAGACGCTCCAGATAAATGTATGCCCTGATTTATCTGTAGAAGTAAAAGCTCCTAAAGAAGCGGAGTTTTCTAAAATTATGGCTAAGGTGAAAAAGAGAGCCAAGTGGATCACAAAACAGCAAATGTATTTTACTCAATTTCTTCCTTTGCAACCGCCAAGGAGGTTTCTTTCTGGAGAAACTCATCGTTATCTAGGGCGCCAATGCCGTTTAAAAATAATTAAGAGTTTTGAACGAAAAGTAAAAATGTCAGGTGGATTTATTAATATTTATTTACAAAACCCAAATAACTCCAAAGAAGTTAAAAAAATGGTTACTGAATGGTATAGAAATCATGCAGAAGGCATTTATCAAGACATTTTGAATAATTGTCAAAATGTTCTTCAATCACTTAAGGTTGACCAACCTGATCTAAAAATTAGATTTATGAAAACACGCTGGGGCAGTTGTTCAAAGAATGGCAAAATTACTTTAAATAGTGAATTAATCAAAGCACCAAAAAACTGCATCCGGTATGTCATTATCCATGAACTGTGCCACTTAAAGGAATTCCAGCATAGCAAGAAATTCTATAAGCTTCTTGATCAATGTTGCCCCGAGTGGAAACAAAATAAAGAAAAACTCAGCCAAATGGCTGATTTAATATTGTAATTTTTTTTGAAGTTCATCAAACATAGATAATGGGTTAACAATTAGTGAGTTAATCTCAAAAGTTTCAATTTTTATGAAAAATGCGGGTTAGAAGGGAAGAGTGGTAAGCGCATTGGTGCGAAATATTAATTTCTTACAGAATGATAATATAAAACCATAAAGGGTTGCAGAAATTTAAGAGCGGTTTAT
>JAUUYH010000127.1 GCA_030590505.1 Kiritimatiellota bacterium | reverse complement strand
GTAGTTTTTACAAAAAGTTGTCAACCTTTTGTGTCGCATTTTGTAAAAGACCCATCAATTCAGAATAAATCTTGCGAAGTTCAGGGGTTGGTTTTGATTTTGCATTTACTTTCATCCAATCCTCGATATTCTTTTTTGCTACAGCAAGTTTAGCTATAGCAGCATCATACTGAGCTTTAACTTCAGGAGTCATATTGTTGAGCTTTCCGTCTTTCAAGCTTTGATTGAATGCCTTTTTAGCTTCATTAGTCTTTGTCTCAATAGCATCGGAAATGATCTTGGCCGCTGCATATTCCTTTTGTAGTGCCTTGTAAAGCTTAAAATTCTTTTCTACTTTTACAGCATCTTCAGACTTAAGTGTCGTGCAGAATCTTTTGATTCCAGCGTTAGTCATAATCAATAGCTTATCAATTTCAGCCTTAAAGCTTTCAGGAGTTTTCGTTTTGCCAGCTCCGAGCTTATCAATAATACTGCCATCACTGCCTAGCACGCAATAAGTTGGATAACCCTCAATGGAATATTTTTCACTTAGTTTTTTATTACGAGCATGATATTTTTCGGGAACAAGGCTTTTGTCTTTAGGGAAGTCAATCCACACCTGCACTAATGTATCTTTGGTGCTTTCAATCCATTCAGGTTTTGTGAATACATTTGCATCCATGATTTTACACCAACCGCACCAGTCACTACCAGTAAAGATAAGTAATACGGGAAGTTTCTTCTCTTTCGCGTAAGCCATGGCAGCATCATAATCTTGGGTGATTTTTCCAGGAGCAACGCCTTCAGTCATAATTGTGTGAGTCTTTTTCTTTTCTTCCGCTTTAATCTCATCTTGAGCATACAGATTGCCCATGATCGTCGCCCCAACAAAGAGGCCAGCTAATAGTGTCAGTTTTGTTTTCATCGTATTTCTCCTGAAATTGTTAATATTTGTCAGTTTTTTTATAAAAGTTGACAGCCTTGACTAGATGGTCATTATATACTTTGCACGGATGAAATCTTAACGTTTTCTTTAAACTAACTTAGCTAGCAAAAGAAATACAGATCTCTACCGCTTGCGGTATATAAAAAATAAGATACATTCATAATATTCTAATACAAATTAATTTATATACTTTTTGAAGAAAATTTTGTACGTTTTTGATCCCACCAAGGTGGGGTTAATTCCCCGTCTCTTTGGGGCGTGTCCATATAAAAAAATATTTTGCTAAGCTTTTGTTAAAAGCGTAGATAC
Source organism: Kiritimatiellota bacterium (assembly GCA_030590505.1). GTDB lineage: Bacteria > Verrucomicrobiota > Lentisphaeria > Victivallales > JAADHT01 > JAUUYH01. Next base: position 6,298 of record JAUUYH010000127.1, on the reverse strand, counting down.
CTCGTGTGGTTATCTGCTTTGCAGATCTGTCGCAATGCTCGAGTAGGCACCGAGGCAGTTCATTAAGAAATCAGGATTTATGAATAGCTAAAAACTTTGTTGTGAAGTAGTAGTTTTAGTTCTGTTACTAACTCTTCAAAACAATTTTTGCTTTCGTTCCAATTACCACCAAGCCAATCGTTGGTAAATTTAGGGGCATCTGTAAACTTTAGATATACTGGTAGGTTGGTATTGTTTTCTGGCAGCTGGAGTGCAAGCTCTTTTCCTATAGTTATTATATTATCAATAGCTTCTGCGAGATTCGCAAGGTATGAGAATATAATAAAATCTGTTACAGGCGCAACTAGCCCAGATGCTTTTGCGAAGTTCGCAAATGCAATCTCTATGCGGATGGATGGAAACAGGCGACTCACTCCGGCAACTTTCAGTACGTCTGATGAGACTAATGTTGATGTTCTGCCAGAGATTTTCTGGAGAATTTCATCGCGAGAAATTAGCCATGGGCAAGAGTGGAGATTTTTGGATATGGATGATTCAGGAGCGTTTGAAAGATACGAACGGTCGTCCATGTAGTGTTTTGCAAGTTCAAGAATCAGGGTAGGGGATGTATCTTTAAGTAGAAGTTTCTGGCCCGCATCAGTTACTTTTTCAACAATGTGATCTAATTGAGCAGTGTCAACATGGAGATATCGACTAACAATTTCTTTTATTGCAAGAGGGGTGAAGGTTATTTCCGCTTCTGGGTTATCTTGAAGATGTCTGTAGTGTGCGGCAACGGTTGCAAGTCCTGCTTCCTGTAGGATTTTTACAACGATTGCATCAATTTCTGAATTTGTGAAAACTTTATCATTACCGAGTTCACCAAGTGAAAACTCTACGGAGAGTGCAATGTCTTCGGCAATCCAAGTCTCATGCAGGCCAGCAGCACGGCAGCTAGATTCGATTTTTTTTTGGAGTGTCTCTGATTGGAAGAATTCAGTCGCACCATTCTCCCTATGGATTAATACTGCTCGATTGCATAGTTGTATCATTTTTTCTGTCCACCGTTCCCAAGTGTTTTTATCTCTTCAATAAACTGGTCAATATCCTTGAACTGCCTGTAAACAGATGCAAATCTTACATACGCCACTTCATCTTTGTCGCGAAGTGCATTCATTATCCTTTTTCCAATTTCTGGAGTTGCCACCTCGCGATCAAAATCAGCTTCAATACCTTTAATGATATCTTCAGTCATCAGCTCAATGTCTTCGCCACTGATCGGTCGTTTCCAGCATGCTTTCTCTATGCCGAAGCGGATCTTTTCCCGATCAAACTCCTCACGAAGTTGTCCATCCTTCTTAATCACCTTAAGCTCAGCGTGTATAATACTCTCATAAGTAGTATATCTGTGTCCACAATTCATACATTCGCGCCGTCTACGAACTCCAATTCCCTCTTTTACAGTTCGAGAATCGACTACCTTATCATCCTGACATTGACATTGCGGGCATCGCATAATTTTATACTCTTTAAATTGTGTTGTTATTAAAAATTCTCTTTATACTTTGCACGGATGAAATCTTAATATTTTCTTTAAACTTAATTAGCTAGCAAAAGAAAGACAAGATATCTACCGCTTGCGGTATAACAATAGTAAACTTAAATCATCTTTTAAAAAAATCAAGAGATAAAAAGCGTAATTGTTTTTGTAAAATTCCCCAAAAGCTATATTTTTCTTAATTATACCGCAAGCGGTAGAGATCTTGTATTTCTTTTATTGGCTACTCAACCTTAATCGAAATGCTAAGATTTCACCCGCGTAAAGTATAGATTGTAATTTATTTATTGGAGAGAGAATATTTTTATGTAAGGAGCAAGTAGGAGAGGTGAGTAGAATCCAATAAAGGAGGATTTTATTATTCATCCTTTTTATGCGTTGTGATGTAGCAAAAATATTTTGTCAAGTTTTTATTAAAAGCATATATTGCTTGTGGGCTCTCTCTCGTGGTCGTTAATTGAAAATATTTAAGGGATATGTATTAATATTATGAATTTAAAATTTTATATAAAGACTTATGGTTGCCAGATGAATGAGCGTGACTCAGAATCGATAGCATCTGCATTAATTGATGCAGGTTTTGAGATGACACTGATTGAAATTGAGGCAGATATTCTGCTATTCAATACCTGTAGCGTGCGTGAACAGGCTGAGCGTAAAGCTGTAGGCAAAATTGGTATTGTCAAAAAACTGAAGCGCAAGAGACCAGAGCTCATCATAGGTGTTTTTGGATGTATGGCACAGAGTCGTAAAGATGAACTTTTAATAGAATTGCCGCACCTTGATTTTGTTGTCGGTACAGATAAACTTTATACAATTGTTGATATTGTAAAAGAGGAGATCGCTGGACGTCGAAAAATTGTAATGGCGGATGTTGACTCTTCGGTTGCAAGCCTAGAAACAATGAATGGCCATATCATAAATAGCGATGTTTCTAATAAAGACTCAATTATTGCCTCTATCTCATTGATGCGTGGATGTAACCGTTTCTGTACCTACTGCATAGTCCCTTATGTGCGAGGGCGTGAAAAGAGCAGAGAGCCCTCTTCTATACTTAATGAGGCGGAACAATTGGTTGCTAGAGGGATCAAAGAGATTATGCTGCTTGGTCAGAATGTTGGGGCATTTGGGCTTGACGGAAGGTTACGCCCTGATGGTGATGAGTCGCCCTTTGCAGATCTTCTTGAGGAGCTGAATAAGATAGAGGGGCTTGAACGTATCAGATTTATCTCTCCCCACCCGGCATGCTTTAATGATAAATTGATTCAGGCAGTTGCAGCGCTCTCTAAGGTTTGTAATAATATTCATCTTCCTCTACAATCTGGATCAAACCGAATTCTTAAAGCTATGCATCGAGGATATACTGCAGAGGAGTATCTCTCCATTGTTGAGAGGCTGAAGGCTTTAGCTCCAGGGGTTACGTTCTCCACAGATATAATTGTCGGATTCCCAGGCGAGACAGATGAAGATTTTAATGCAACTCGTAAGGTATTTAACATTGTCGGTTTTGATAATGCATTTATCTTTAAATACTCACCACGACGGGGAACAGAGGCTGTTGAGTTAGGCGATACTGTCCCGATAGAGGATAAGGAGAAGCGAAATCATGCTCTGCTTCGAGATTTGAAACAGATAACATCAGGCCATAATCATGCGATGTTAAATAAAAAAGTTAAAATTCTTGTTGAGGGGGTAAGTAAACGCAATAAAAATAGGTGGTTTGGTCGCACAACATCGAATAATACAGTTGTATTTACTCCATCACCCTCTATATTAGTTGGAGACGTAGTTGAATTGTTTATTGAAAATACCACTTCAGCTACGCTTTTCGGGAGATTACTCAACTAGTCAGTACTGAAAAAAAAGGGGACTATTATGGGAACAAAAAAATATATTGGAAATGTGTTAGTCGTAGATGATCAACCTGTAAACCTTTCCTTGGTTGAAAGAATACTTCAGGATCTTCCTGTCCGCGTATTTAAGGCATCATCTGGACAAGAAGCGATAGAGATGGTAGAAAAAGAGAAATTCGCACTTATTCTTATGGATGTTCAGATGCCGGATATGGATGGGTTTGAAGCAGCCGATAAAATTAAACAGCTTCCTCATGCTCAAAGAACTCCTATTATCTTTATCACAGCTGTTGGGACAGATGCAGAAAACATCCAGCGTGGCTATGAATCAGGAGGTGTGGATTATATTGTAAAACCTGTAACTCCGTTTGTCCTGAAAAGTAAAGTGCAGATTTTTCTTCAGATGGATGAAAAGTATGAAGATATTGATCAAATGCTTGTTACCCTTGAAGAGAACAATCGTTCAGTGAAGAAGACTCTTGACAATATTCGTCAAAATAGTGGCGTTGTTCCAATATGTTCATGGTGCCGAAAAATAAGAAATGATGATGGAGAGTGGGAGCAGGTTGAAGAGTATATTAAGCGTCTTTCTGATGCAGATCTTACCCATGGCGTATGCCCGCATTGTGCAACGATTATTCGTGGACAGATCAAGAGATAAAAAAATATTACTTTTCGTGTTGACAATTCACGCGAATGATGTATTTTGATGCGGTTTAGTTCTTTAAAGAACAAATAATATTAATTCTTAACAAGGAGCATAAAAATGCCAGCAAAAGTTAATGCGGAAGATTGCACAGGCTGCGAAGCATGTGTAGGATGTTGTCCAACAGAAGCAATCGTAATGGAAGCAGACAAAGCAACAATTACAGACGAATGTATCGACTGTGGTGCATGTGTTGATGAATGTCCAGTTTCAGCTATTACAATGGAATAGTTTAAATTGTGTAGAGAAGCGGCAGATTTTTCTGTCGCTTTTTTTTTGCCTTCGTTATACTTTGCACGGATGAAATCTTAACATTTTCTTTAAACTAACTTAGCTCGCAAAAGAAAGAGAAGATATCTACCGCTTGCGGTATAGAAGCCGTGGGAAGTATCAGTCCACATTCTTCATGACAATAGAAAAAAATGAGATCAACTCAAATTAGTCAACAATTTCGAGAGATACAGTAAATTGCATTCTTCCTGCTGATGGAGCTGGTAATTGCTTTAATTTTCTCAGAAGTCTGCTTACAGATGAATCCATTGCACTTACTCCGCTTTTTTGCGAAATTCGCGAACTGGAAACTCGCCCATTGCTCTCAACTGTTAAGGTTATGTCAACAGTAGGATATTTGCCTCTCAATTCAGATTTTACAGGTTGATTCCACAATTGATAGATTGCAGTATAGAGTTTGTCCCGATAATTTGCAGAGACATTTCCTTGTGATGCCTGTACTGGAGATCGATTATTGTTGTTACTATAAATTTTTCTCAATTTAGATTCAATATCGTTTGCAGATACTTTTCTCGTCACTGTTTTTTGTGGTACTATTTGGCTGTGTGTTATAACTTTTTTGGAAATAGTTATCTCTTTAAGTGATTTAGGCTTCCACTTAGGTGTCTCTTTTTTTATGCTCTTTTTTATAACTGATTTCTTTGGTGGCTGTTTTCTTGGCGGCGGTTTTACTGTAGGAGTCGGTTGTTTTGGAGTCGGAGCAATATCTGGCGTTGTCTGATGGTTATTTGATGCATCCGAAGGAGGAGCGGAGACTAGTGTTACTTTAATTATAGATTGTTTTGGAATAAAAAAGTATGAGAAGGCATACCATAGACATGGAATAAGTATCAATAATATATGGATAATCGTAACACGTTTCAGGATTTTTTTCCTTTTTTCAAGGGAAAGTGACCCAGTTTTATGCCCGATTTCCATAAAAGAATCTCTTTTTTTATAAATTAACTCAATCTTTTCCATAATTATCACTTGACTACTTCGATTTAAGGTCTATTATTGTGCTTCCTAATTGGAACTGGTGGGGTTCCCGAGCGGCCAAAGGGGGCAGACTGTAAATCTGCTGGCTACGCCTTCGATGGTTCGAATCCATCCCCCACCACCATTTAATATTCAAGGACTTGCAGCTTTTAAGTTGTAAGTCCTTTTTTTTTGATAGTGCATTTTATAGCATTTCTCAACATAAAGAAGGTACAAAACACGTACATTGCTTTTCCTGCACACTACTGTATCAATTTCAAAATATATCATTACGATACTTTTTCAATGCCTACGACCAAAAAAGAATAATTTTAATCCACTTCAGAAAAGTGCCGGGTTTTGGAAAATGTAAACACACTAACGTGCATGAAAGGAAGATAAAGAGAAGGGGAATGCAGAAGAGATTAAATCCTTGGGAAGACGGAGAATGCGGGGAGAGGAGATACAAAGAGAAGACACAAGATGACTATTAACCTGTCCCCTTTTCCACTTAGGCCACCAGCGACCTTGTGTCGTTGGAGCCAATGTCGAATTTTCTTCAAGTAGCATGCGTTGTCCCCAACGCATAAGCAAGGCAATCAACAAGTAAAAAACAAGGCCCTTAAAAAAGCCTTGCAGGCTCTGGAAGGGTATATTTTTATACTTGTTCTTTTACGCTATGTCAGGCAGGAATGCCTAACGTACTTGAAGAGAATGCAAGGAGTAGGAGAATGAACATCGAACATCGAACATTGAACATCCAACATCGAATGAAGAAAGAAATAAAGAAATAGAAGAAATGAAGAAATAGAAGAGAAAGAGATTTGCCTTCTCTGGGAACGCCGAGCTCTAGCTCGGCATTTTTTAGGGACCAAGATTAGGAGAATAAGTACATAAAATGTGCGAAGCCCAAGTACGTTAGGGATGATAATAATCATGCCTGAAAGGCTTCTG
>JAUUYH010000017.1 GCA_030590505.1 Kiritimatiellota bacterium | reverse complement strand
GGATTAAAACAGTTTTTTAGGATATATTCCGTCATTGATTAGCTTTTTGATACTTTCTATCACAATTGGTTTATCCTCTTGGTATGTCACGCCGAACCATGAATCACTACTTTTTAGTACTTTTACTTCTGCAAATTTGTTTTGAATCATTGTATCAACTGCAAATGGAATAAAAAATTCTGATTTTGGGGTATTTATATCTTTTTCCAAAAAATCAATAAATAGTTTTTCTAGTTCTGCGAATATCGCAGGGGTAAAGCCCCACATATTCATTGATACGATTTCATCTGCCGTAAGATCTGTGATTGGTTCATCTTCCGCTAGATTTTTAGCCCCGTTTACCGTTTTTGCAATTTTTGTCAGCTCTGTAACATCTACAAGGAGATCCCCCTTGTCAGTCGTGCAGATACCGCGCGAAACAGTTCCGTGTTCTGAAAGTGTTTTGCTCAGGGTAAAGCCGACCATTGCGAATTTCGCAATTTTTGCATCAATATCGCTCTTTGATGAGAGATAATCGGCCATCAGTTTAAAACCTGTACGTCCATAAAAATCATCTGCGTTTATTACTGCAAATGGTTCATTTATTACATCTCTTGCCGCCAATACTGCGTGTCCAGTTCCCCACGGTTTATCTCTTTCAGGGGGAATCGAAAAACCCTTTGGGATATCCTGAACACCCTGGAATGCGTAGCCAATATCTATCTTACCTGTGTAACGATTTCCTATTGTTTCAATAAATACGGATTCAATATCTTTCCTTATTAGAAAAATGACTTTGCCGAAGCCTGCCTGAATGGCATCATAGATCGAATAGTCGATGATTATCTCTCCAGATGGTCCTAGTGGGTCAAGTTGTTTTAGGCCCCCGTAACGGGATCCCATTCCTGCTGCAAGTACAAGTAGCGTAGGTTTCATTTAAAAATATCCTTTATTTTAATAATCATTATATTCTTTGCACGGATGAAATCTTAACATTTGTCTTTAAACTAACTTAGCTAGCAAAAGAAAGACAAGATATCTACCGCTTGCGGTATAGTGACGAAATTTATATCAGATTCAGTTTTATTCAATATATTAACTTGAAAAAATTGGAGAAGTTTATTTGTAAATACGTCATTTACACGCAATGTTTACTATATACAATAGTTTGTGCTTGTATATTACTAAGAATTGGATCCAGTTAGGTTGGGAAAAAAAAGGAGAGATTGATAATGAAAGTAGCATTTATTGTTGAAGAGAAGAAAAAGAAAGGGTTTGGCCTCTATTCTGTACCGGAAAATGCTTCTTTAAAAAAAGCAGCATCTATTCTCTGTGAGAAGAATGTCGGAGCTCTGTTGGTAACAAATAAAGATGATGAAAATGAGTATATCAGTCTTATTTCGGAACGTGATATTATTCATTGCTGCTGTTGTGGGCAATCACTTGATCAAATGAAAGTTGCAGATTCAGATGTTGACTCTGATAAAATGATGGTTGTTAAAGCTGACGATACACTTGAAACAGCAAGAGCAATTATGTCTGAACATCATATCCGACACCTTCCTGTTTTGCAGGATAAGAAAATTATAGGAATGATCACCATTCGCGATGTTATCAAGGTTATGGATGAGCAGAAAGATATTCAAATTCATCATCTGAGTGACTTTGTTGGAGGAACATACAACAGTAAGGTCTTTTGATTATCAGGCACTGACGAGAAATAAAGAATGAAGAATATCGCAATACTTATGGAGGATGGTTTTGAAGAGATTGAAACAATCGTTCCTATTGATGTCCTAAGACGCCTGGAGTTTAATGTGATTCTCGCGGGAAAAACTGCGAAAGTCGCAGGCGCTCATTCCGTTAATATCGAAACAGACTGCCTTATCAGTGAATTGAAGGCAGATGAGTTTGATGCATTAATTTTACCAGGTGGACTTCCTGGTGCTACTAATTTGCGTGATAATCCTGACGTAATAACCTTGATCTTTGAAATGTACAACTCTGGTAAGCTTATTTCTGCGATTTGCGCAGCTCCAATAGTTCTTGCAAAGGCTGGAATAATGGAAGGCAAAACCTGTACAGGATACCCGATAGATATTGTGAAAGAGGCTCTTGCTAATGCGAATTTTACTTCCCGTCGTGTCGAGCAGGATGGAAATATTATTACAAGCAAAGGTCCAGGCGCGGCATTTGACTTTACATTTGCCATTGCTTCATATCTAGGCAAAGAACCACAGGCGCGCTCTCTGATGAAAAATATGTTTCAGAAAATATAGCAACAATGCTTGGTGCAACAGTTTAAAATGCACGATGTAATAGGAATAAAAAAAATGAAAATTTATACAATGATGTTTTTCGTGACACTCTTTTTTGTAGCGATACAGATAGAACCTTGTATCAGTGATGATAAAACAGATCCGTCAAATGAAGAAGCGCCCATTACTTTTACAAAATTTTCTCAAGGTTCAGGACCTTCACTAAAGGAAGGTGTTTTTCACCTACTCGATTCTAATAAAACAGAAAATCAATCGAATACAATTGGATTTGAATCCGAACAAGATCAATTGCAAAAGAAAATAGAGTTTAGTTGTATGTTAAAAGTTCAAAAAGGGGGCGATGGTGGAGGGATTGCATTTCTCAACTGTAAATATTACGGCAAAAGAGGATCGTGTCCATATTTGTCAAATTGGACAATCCCTAATTTTAAAGCAACATTTGCTATAGGAATAGACGTTCATAATCCCCCTTCCACAGATCTTTTTGATAAATTTGGTAATATCGATGGAAAACCTCAACGTGAAATATCTCTTCATTGGAATAATCGTGAAATAATAAAAAAATATGCAAAGAAAGAGTTCAGAGATCTCTTAACTGAGCTGAAAGTAACGATAAATCATGTATTAGGAGGAGCTGAAGTAACTCTAAAAATAGGAGATGAAATAATATTTGATAAATACTTCATTCCTGGGATGCATCCATATTTATCAAGAATTGGCATAGGTGCGTCAACCTCCAAAGTAACAACGGAGTTTGATATAAAAAATATTGTATTTAAAAAGAGTGAAGAAACTAAAAAAACTCGAAAACCGATGCATTTTCAAATTTTTAATCATGTAATGACAGATAACAGTAAAATCTCCTTTGAGAAGGAAATTGAATTACCTCTTCCTCAGTTTGGGTTTGGTAGAATAATTATGACATTGCAGATTCATCCTGCTGGTAAAGATTGGGATGAGTGGGATCGCTGTGGTTCTGTAGAGGTAATTGACAGTAATGGAGAGTCTCATAATATTTTACCATTTATAACATCATATTATACACCATGTCATTGGAAAGTAGATGTAACCCATTTTAGGAAATACCTAGAAGGGAAAACAAAAATCAAAATAATTGCAGGTACCAAATTTTATAAAAACCGTGGATTTATGATGAGTTTGGATCTTGATTTTTACCATGGAATACCAGAGTTTGAACCATATAAAATAGTTCCTCTTTGGCTTGGGAAGGCAAAGTATAAATCACACGAAAATCATTTTAGTGATTTTTTTGATATTAAAAAGATAAAACTAGATAAAGAAACAGTTACAGCAAAATTAAATATTATAACTACTGGGCACGCCCAAGTTGGAGAATTTGTACCATCTAAAAGAACAATAACTTTTTCTCAAAAAGGGAATGCAAAAAAAACAGTTTTCCAGAATTTCTTATGGAAAGATGATTGTTACCTTAATCCACATCGTCCACAGTTTGGAACATGGAAGTTTTCACGTGCAGGATGGGCACCAGGAGATATTTGTCGTCCATGGTGGATAGATTTAACTCCTTATATTCAACCCGAAAAAGAGATTGAATTAGAGTATACGCCATTTCCTTATTATCTTAATGGACGCCCACAGTCCTACGAAAAAGAGGTAGGTAAAGCCGAGCATATAATCAATTCTTATATAATATTATATCGCAAACCGACTGATTTGATAATTATACCACCGTTACGCATCGTAACAGTGGTAAAAAAAGGATCTGCAGAAAAAGCAGGCTTGCTGGTAGGTGATTATATATATCAATATAATAAAGTTATTATATTATCAAGAAAAGATTTATTTGATGCAATGGAGTCTGCTCGTATTGCAAAAAATGAAAAAGTTCCAATGCAAGTTTATAGAAAAGGAGTATTGCTGAAATTTGAAGTAGCAACTGGTTTACTAGGTATTAGGATGTCACATTAAGCAATAAAGCAGATGTTTAACATAGCCCAGTATAGCGTAAATCTTAAACTGTCGCACCAGGCATTGTTGTTTCTCTCTGAAATCGATATTGAAAATTATCCTTTTACAAAATATCGAATTAACAGAATAGTTTTAGTGGCTATGATGAGTAACAACCATGCAGAATAAATGGTTTGAGCGAATGACAACAAATCCACTATCTGTCCCTGAAAATAAAATTATCTCATCGTTTGGTTTTAAATATTTACGCATTCCTTTCCAAGTAGATTTCTGCGGAAAGCAATATGACAAAATACCATATTTTCTTGATGTTTCTTCAGGTGTGTTGACTAATTTTTCAAAAGATACTATGGTAAAGTTAAACTGCTGTATAATCGAACTCGTCATACCTATAGGAGTTTTTACACCAAGAATCTGCTTATCTCCATCTGTTGCTCTTATGACAATTTCTTTTTCACTATTTTTATCATAAAATCGAGAAGATAAGCAACCTTTTATTGTGTTTGAGTCAGGGATGTTATTTGTACTGCATCCTATAAGACAGAGTATGACAATGATTATGCAGTTCGCTTTCATCGTGTACTGTTCTTTATTTTTTCTTATTTTTATCTTTTGTTGCGGAGTCCCAGAAGTTGAAGAGCAGTGTGTATCTGAAAGGTTGATCTTTGCAGTAGTTAAGTAGTCCGATCTGTACGCCATTCATTTTATGACAGTAGTTGAATAGACTTATCTGAACGCCGTTGAGGGTTTTTGCTTGATTATGCAGTGCTGCTATCTGTATGCCTTCAACTTTTTTTGCTTCATTGTATATTCCAGCCATGGAAAAACCTATATGATTTCCTGTTGATAGATTGAGCATTCCCGCAATATTTACTCCATACATCTCTTTTGTATGAACAGAGTAGAGTGCACTGACACCAAGGCCATAAAGAGTGTCAAGTTTATTTACTAGACCGATATCTAGGCCGTACAGTGATCTGTTTACACCATATGGTAGAGTGAGTCGTAGTCCGAAAATTTTATGATTTTCAGAGAATATCTGTAGTGGAGCGAAAAAAGAGAATTGTATTGGAGTCATGGGATCATAGACCTCTTTTTTCTGTTCATTAAGAGTCGGTTCCTCTACTGTATATACTTCAGTTATTCCCACTTCTTCAGCAAACAGGTTTGCTGTAAGCAACAACGTTATTAGGATGAATAATTGATTAACTCTCTTTTTTATAAACATATTTCAGCTCCTTTTTTTGCGAATCTCGCAAATGTTATATTATGATTAATTAGAACCTGTTCGAAAAGGTTTTGGCGTATCGCCAATCTTTACGAACATCTTCTTTAGGCACAAAATCTTCGATTTTATGGCTTTTTTTTAATGCAAAAATTTCAGTCAAAAACAGACTTCTTAGTGCTTTTTATGCGAAATTCGCATAAAAGTGTTATTTTAACTTTGTTTTATGCGAACCTCGCAACCTATCATGTATTAAATCAAACTCATTGTACTCAATGAGTTATGTACAGATTTGACAAGGTTCGGTATTTCAGGACCTTTTCGAATATGCACTAATTAGTGTCTATAATAGACTTCTAATACGGATTATTACAAATGAGTTAATCAATCGTCTTACGTACTTTTTTAAAAAAAGTCTGCACTATTGCTTTACACTCTTCTTCAAGAACTCCGCCAGTGACATTTACAGAGTGCAGCATTCCTGGAAACTGTGTTATATTTAGTGCTGATCCTGCACAGCCAGAGCGTGGATCATGCATCCCGTAGAATAGAGAGTGTACTCGTGAATTTACCATTGCTCCCGAACACATTGCACACGGCTCTTTTGTTACGTATATATCAACACTATCAAGGCGCCAGTTCTGAAGTACCGCGGCAGCCTGTGTAATTACAAGAATTTCTGCATGGGCAGTTGCATCCTGAAGTTGTTCCACCTGATTATATGCCGACGCAATGATTACATTATCCTTGACCGCAACAGCACCAACTGGAACTTCACCTTCAGCGGCAGCATTTTCTGCCTGGATCAGTGCACGTCTCATAAAATATTCTTTATCAAATACAATCATATAGCCCCTCCTTCACCTTTAATTTTTATAGGAATTCCTGATACAGCAAGCAGAACATTGGCGACTACGGCAGCCACTTTTTGATTTACGATTCCGGCAGAGTCGCGAAATTCGCGGGAAAGTGCATTTGCCGGAACAATGCCGCTTCCGACTTCATTGGTAACAAAAATCAGTGTTACTGATGCAGCTTTTATAGATTTAAGCAGTTTTTCTAGCTCAATTTCAATATTGCATTTATCATTAAACATAATGTTTGATGTCCATAGAGTCAGGCAGTCGATTACAATGCAATCTGCACCCATCTTTTCTGCGGTTTTGATGGCGTCAGAAAGCGCAATCTCTTCTTCAATTGTTTGCCAGTGCTCGCCACGCTCCTGTTGGTGCTTCTGAATTCTATCGCACATCTCATCATCACGTGCAGCAGCAGTTGCGATGTAGTACGGTTTTTTTGCGAATTTCGCAAGTTCGAGGGCGTGTCTGCTCTTGCCGCTTCGACTTCCGCCCGTTATCAGATATGTTGTATTATTTTTCATGCGACTAATTTAGTCTAACTGCGTAATGATGCAACGGTTGATTCGAAAAATATCTAAAGAACACTAAATAACGAAGAAGGATCACGCCTTGGACGAAGTAGAGAAAATGAATAAGAAACCCACGCTGAACGGTTGCTTAGGCATCATAAATAAATATACTTGTATTTCTGCATTTTTTGTGTATTATATACTTTGCACGGATGAAATCTTAACATTTTCCTTAAACTTAATTAGCTAGCAAAAAAAGACAAGATCTCTACCGCTTGCGGTATATAATAGTTTGATTGGAGCCCATAAAAATGATAGACAGCAAAATAGATATATTTTTGAAAGAGCACGGTCTGGATGTAGGTGCTATTGATGTTCTTCAGATTTTAAATGATTTTAGAAGTGAGATGGGGCGTGGGTTGAGAGGGGAGGGTGGATCCTTAAAAATGCTTCCCTCATTCATCTCCTTGGATAAACCATTGGTGCTTGATAAGCCAGTGATTGTGATAGATGCTGGCGGGACCAATCTTCGGGTTGCACTGTTGGCATTCAAATCATCTGGAGAGGTGGACATTGAATATTTAGAAACATATTCAATGCCAGGAGTTGAGAGCGAGATTTCAAGTGAAGATTTTTTTGCGAAATTAGCAGAATATTTGTCGCCAGTTATTGATCGATCAGATCACATAGGGTTTTGTTTCTCATATCCAGCTGAGATTTTACCGAATGGTGATGGAAAACTTCTACACTGGACAAAGGAGATAAAGGCCCCTGATGTTGTCGGGGAATTTATAGGGGCGGGACTGTTGCATGCCCTTGGAGTTAAAGGAAAGGGGAAGGGCGTTGTACTGCTTAACGATACCATTGCGACTCTTCTTGCTGGCAAAACGTTGGAGTCCAGGGGAGGGTATTCAAGTTATGTCGGGTTTATTCTCGGAACAGGAACGAACAGTGCGTATGTAGAGAGTAACGCTAATATCCTTAAATATCCTGACCTTGACGCTTCACTCAGACAGGCTGTAAATGTTGAGTCGGGTAATTTTTCTTTGATACAGCAGAGCAATCTGGATAGGGCTTTTGATGCGCAAACCGCAAATCCTGGATCGCAAAAGTTTGAGAAGATGATCTCTGGGCTTTATCGTGGTGAGTTGATTCTGAGAGTCTTGAAGGAGGCGGCGGATGATGCTCTTTTTGGCGATTTTGCAGTTCAGTATATAAGATCATTATCTGACCTTACAGCTTATGATGTGGATATGTTCCTGCTTTCGAAAGAGAATAGCCCGTTGATGAATTCATCTTTGTCTTCTATAGATCGTACGATGATCAAGGAGCTTATCAATGGGGTTTACAGGCGATGTGCTAAGTTCGCAGCATTAAATATTAGTGCGACTGTGCTGCAATCTGGAGCGGGGGCTACTGCTAATCATCCAGTCTGTGTAAATATTGACGGTTCTACCTATTACAAATCTATAGGATTCAAAGAGTTGACAGAGGAATATTTGCGGGAGATTCTGGGGTCAAGGGGAATTGCATACGAAACAATTAAGCTTGACGATTCACCGTTGCTCGGTGCAGCTGTTGCAGGTTTGACATTTTTGAACAATTAAAATAGTATGATGTTTCTAGGCTACTTTTTTAAGATTCCAATCTGATTTTTCATAACCATAACTTGCTTTATTGTTTCATATTCATCATCTTCTATATTCATGCTTTTTGCAAATCGACGGATAAGTTTAAGTTCTTGTGAGTGTAGAATTCCATCACACATTGCAAGTTCAAGGAGGTTGGCCATGATACAGAATTTCTGCTCTTCACCACATCCACTCAGAACCTCATAGAGAGTTTCAATAGATTGTTCCTGATAGAAATTGTGTGCAAGAGTCAAAACATTTTCATCATTCTTTGCTAACTTCAAGATAAAGTCATTCTCTTCTCCAGAGACATCATCATCCTCTGATGCAAGGTACATCAATGCTGCAAACAATGCTAGATATGGAGAGAGTGATGTGATCAGCCATCTTACTTTGACTTTATTTAAGCTTTTTTCTATAATTGGTGCAAACTTGAGAGCATGCTTTTGCTTTTTTAACTGTATTTCAATAACAGCATTTTTTGTATCATTAGTTACGGACATTTCAGAGATATCAGGATAAAGGCCCTCTATCTTTTTAAACTCTAGGCTCCCCATAGCCTTCGTAAAGAAGAAGAACTTGTTTTTGTAGGCTACAATAAAACTTTCGCCCATGTGTCCATTTACTGCCATATTTGAGCGTGCAAGAGCTAAAGGCTCCTGCTCAACAAGTTCTTTGTCAATTTCACTCTTAATCTCTTCTGGTAAAAAAGAAAATTTCATTCATTACTCCATATAGAATTAGTTATTTTGTGTAGTATAGTTTGCTATTGAAGAAATACAATAACTATTAGTGAGGTAATCTGAAAAATTCCCGTTGTTTAATAAACTACCTTGGTGGGATTAAAAATGCGGGTTAGCGAAATTGAAGTATAGAAAGGATTTATCATGAGTAACAGTAGTAATGTTCATTCTAATTTTTTGTGGCAGGTTGGGCAGCTTCTAAAAGGAGCTGCACCTAAGCGATACTCTGGAAAGCTATCTGGTCTATCACGTCTGAAACGTGAAGGATTGAGTATCGACTCAAATATTGGCAATAATAGTTTTTCATATAATGCAGGGCGAATTTTGCATATTGCACCTGTTTGTGAATATTCCGAGGAGAATACTATAGAGTTAGGGTGTTTTCCTGTTTTTTTTGATGAATGGAATGGGGAGTTGCTAAATCATCGTGGACTGAAAAAGAACCTTTTTGGTAAAACCAAACGTTCCAGTACTCCGTTTTATTTATGTGACAATCATAATATTGTTCTTGAAGCATGGCAGTTGGTTAAAGATTATTCCCCGAGGTTAAAGGTTGTTCATTTAGATCAGCATAGAGATGATGCGATGTTCGCAGGTGATATTAGGAACTATCTAATCGAATCAAGAATTTGCGATTATATATCTTTGGCGAAGTCTGCAGGTTGGATTGATGCCGAGCATTTCTCTTTTACGGAATCAAGTGATTTTGCTAAAAATCCTCCTCTGGAGAGTGCAGGTCGTCTTATATTGAATCTTGATCTTGATATATTTGCTCCATCTGTAACCCACCTCTCAACAAATGATAAAATAGCGATGATAAAAAGTGTCATGCCTTATACTGAACTTCTGACCATTGCCACAAGTCCAGGATTTATTGACGCAGAACGAGCCATGCTTTTAGCTGAATTACTGATCTCTTCTTTATAATGGAAAAAAGTGGACAGGTTAATCCTTGCCTTTAAGGCGGAAAGGCAATCCCCTATTCGTCAATCATACATTTGCAAGAACATCTGCCTTCACTCGTTGCGGCGCGACAGGTGCCTGTAATGTCGAGGTAGAATCTTCTATCACCTATTTTTCTATCTTAGTTCAATATTGAGTACTTTTGCGAGTTTCGCACGCAGTTTTTCATGTGCTTGGTTGACCTCTTTATCTGTCAGTGTACGTTCAGAATTTCTGAATTTTAGTGAGTATGCCATACTCTTCTTGCCCTTGCCTATAGCTTTTTCATCCTCAAATACATCAAATAGTTCTACGCTTTCAAGGTTCGGGAGTTTTGAAGATAGAATTGTTCTCATAATTGTACCGTGCTCAAGTGAGGTATCTGCTATAAATGCGACATCTCGTGAAGTGCCTGGTTGCTGAGGAATCTGTTTGAATCGTATCTTTGTTGCTGGTGTAGATATCAGAGTGTCAAGCTGGATTGTGGCAGCAAAAAGTGAATGCGTAATTCGCATACCTTTTGTCAGTCTATCAGCAATCTCTCCCATCTCTCCAATTACTTTGCCGTTTACAACAATTTCAGCAGCAGATTCATTTGCGAAGTTCGCAGATGCCTTTGAGGTGTTATCTAGTTTGCGAATTACGCAATTCATTTTTCGCATCTCAAAAAAGTTCTCAACAATACCCTTTAGGTCGAAGAAGTCGTAGGTCTGCTTCTTCTCTGCCGAGAAACGTTCGGAATTTTTCAGTCCAGTAAGGATAATGCACGCTTCTAGGCGTTCTTCTGGAAATAATTTGCTATTTTCGCAATAGACACGCCCTGTTTCAAAAAGTGCGAGATTCGCATTTTGGCGGGAGATATTACGCTCGACGGTTTCAAGCATCTGTGCAAGTAGGGAAGGCCTTAGATATGCGAGTTCCAAGCTAAGCGGGTTTTTTAGTTTTTTCATATCGCTTTCTGCGAATTTCGCATCAACAAGAGCCCGATCCTTGTGTATCAGGCTGTAGTTCATACACTCATTAAGCCCGAATGATATTATCTGATTTCCAATCTCTTCAAGTTTATAGTATGAATCTGATGCAATATTTCCACCAGAAATTGCCCTTACTGGTGCTGGTTCAATATTGTTTAAGCCGTAAATTCGTGCAACTTCTTCTGCAAGATCAGCTTCGCGATAGATGTCGAGCCTGTATGATGGAGGAGTTACAACACACCCTAAATCAGAAATATCAGAAACTCCGAGTCCGAGTCCTGCGAATATCGCAACAATCTCTTTATCTGTAACCTTACAGCCAAGTAGTTTTCTTATCTTTTCAAAACGACACTTTACTGGTGGGGAAATCGGTGCGGATTTTTTGACATCTACAAGTTCTGTCTCGAGTGTGCCACCGGCAAGCTCTAGGATAAGTGCTGTAGCTCGGTCGCTTGCAGTTTTGCACATCTCCCAGTCAACTCCACGCTCAAATCTGAACGATGAGTCACTCATTATTTTTAGATCTCTTGATGATGCACGGATATTTGAAGGATTGAATACTGCACTTTCAAGAAGTATATCAATGGTCTCTTCAGTCACTCCTGAGTGCTCGCCTCCCATAATGCCGGCAAGAGCCATAGGCTTTGACGCATCGCAGATCACAAGATTGGATGAGTTTAGCTCCTGTTCTTTGCCGTCAAGGGTTATAATTTTTTCTTTATCTGTTGCTCTGCGTACTATGATTTTTTTGCCTTCAAGAAGATTCAGATCAAATGCATGAAGGGGATGCCCTAATTCCATAAGGACAAAATTTGTAATATCAACAATATTGTTTATAGGTCTCAATCCGATACTTGAAAGATGTTTCTGCATCCATTCGGGACTTTCAGTTACCTTTACCCCACGGATGATTCTAGCAGTATAGCGTGGACAGAGTTCTGAGTCCTCGACAGTTACAAGTCCAGCTTCTGCTTTTTTGGCAGGTGAGGGGACGGTGATCTTTGGAAATGAAGGTTTAAGACCAGTAAGTGCCGCAAGGTCGCGTGCTACCCCCCAGTGTGAAAGCCAGTCAGGGCGGTTTGGAGTGATTTCTACTTCATAAACTGTATCAGAGTCGAGAGTCTCTTTGAATTTTTTCCCTAATTTAGCATCTTTTGCAAGGTGCATGATCCCCGATGGATCGCCAGGCAGACCGAGCTCTTTTGTGCTGCAAAGCATACCAAATGATTCGATACCACGCAACTTTGATTTTTTGATTTTGAATTTTTTACCATTGTCAGGATCTTCAAACACTGTGCCGATTGTTGCAAGAGGAGCTTTTACTCCAGCATCGCAGTTTGGGGCACCGCAGACAATCTGCACCTCTTCTGTGCCCGTAGATACACGACATACTGAGAGTTTCTCTGCATCTGGATGTGAATTGCGTTCAAGAATCTCTGCAATGACAACTCCATCCGGTATATCGGATCCAGACTCTTCAATATCTTCGACCTCTATGCCTGCCATAGTTAGTTTGTCGGCTAGCTCTGTCGGAGAGTACGGTGTTTTTAGGTATTCTGATAACCAGTTTAACGATATTTTCATAAAAATGTTCCTTATAATAAAAAAAGCAGATGTAGTATAGAGGTTCAAACGGTAAAATCAAACTCTAATTTACCGTTTGATGCAGAGTATCTCTTCAAAAATCAGAGAATACCGACTTTCTGCAACATTGGGGGTGGATTTGTAGAGTGCTCCGAAGCGTCAACTACGTTGACTCTCTCCGCACTCAAAGATGGAAATCTTTTTGTTGTCACTTGTGTTGCCTCTATCCGTGCTTAGCGATTGTGTGGCTCTCTCCGTGCTCAGAGATGGACATCTTTTTCTTGGCTGCGTGTCTCTCTTCGTGCTTAGCGATGGAGACTCTTTTTGGCACTTGTGTTGCCTCTATCCGTGCCTAGCGATTGTGTGACTCTCTCCGCACTCAGAGATGGACATCTTTTTCTTGTCACTTGTGTTGCCTCTATCCGTGCTCAGCGATTGTGTGGCTCTCTTCGTGCTTAGCGATTGTGTGGCTCTCTCCGTGCTCAGAGATGGACATCTTTTTCTTGGCTGCGTGGCTCTCTTCGTGCTTAGCGATGGAGACTTTTTTTACCTTCTTGCGTTGTTGGTGGGGTGTTGTTGTGGTTGGTTTTTATTTTTTTACTTGTATTCAAGGAATCCTTGTGTATTGTAAGGTTTTATCGGATGAAATAGAGATAGTTGACCCAAAAAATAGCAAATATGAATATAGCGAACGAAAAAACTCTTGCTTCATATATAAAACAGCTCGGAGAGAGTGCCTCTGTTGATGTATATCCTGAACTTGCGAAGTTCGCAAAATCAGAATCTCCACTCTTGCGACGTCTTGCAGCATCTGCAGTTGGTAAACTTTCAGGTATCGTTGACTCCTCTGCATCGATTGAGTTGCTTCGTCCACTTCTCTTTGACCTACACCCACAGGTAAGACAATACTCAGCCAAAGCACTAGGTGCATTTGGTGTAAAAGCGGCTCCTGCTCTTGATGATCTGCGGGATATGTATCGGAATCCTGAAGAGAAAGATTATGTGAAGCGCTCGGTTATCGCATCTGGCAAGATTATAAAAAATGCAGTAGAGATGGCTGAAAAAGGTAAAAAACACAAATGTGGACGTTGCTCCGTCTCTATTTCTCCCGATGAATACGCACGATCCCAGAAAGCATTCGAGCGCTCTTTCTGTGATAATTGCTTTGATGAGGTATATCTAAAAAGACGCAATTTTGATACTAAAGTCGAACTGAACAAAACAATTCAAGCCAAAGACGGGACAATTGTTCAATCAGATGGTGAACTAAAAATTGCTGGATGGCTGACAACTAACAATATCAGATACCGATATGATGAAAGATTCAGGATCATTGAAGGAACAGCAATCAGACCAGATTTTTATCTACCCGAATTTGATATCTACATAGAGTACTGGGGGATGGATACCGCTGACTACAAAATAGGTATGCTAAAAAAACAGAAACTCTACCAACAACAGGGCAAGAAAATCATATCCCTCTATCCGAAAGATAAAAATAACCTCAACACTACACTCCGCAATAAGTTGTCCAAATATATCCAAATCTGAGTGCGTAGGGCTTGGCTAAGCATCGGCAATATATATCCATATCTGGGTGCGTGGGCTTTGCTACAAAAGTATCAGCAATATATATCCATCTCTGAGTGCGTGGGGAGTCAACGTTTTAGTTGACGCTCCGTCGTACTGAATTGAGGCAAGCGTGCCTTCTCTGAAAGACACCTTCTCAGCAAACGTATCTTCTGAAACGTATCGCCTCTGCAAAGATTCTTCCTCTGCAAACGTATCTTCTTAGTAAGCGTATCACCTCCGCAAAGATTCTTTCTCAGCAAACACACCTCCTACAAAACGCATTGCCAACACAAACGGATCGCCTCCACAAAGATTCCTCCTCCGTAAAGGCATCTCCTATGCTGCTTGCTCTTCTTGCTCTTCTTTCTCTCTCTTCACTGCTAGGGCTGCTAGTTTGTAGAATATTGCTAGGAGGATTGTCAGTACAATTCCGGCGTAGAATGGATTGAACGTCTTCCATTTTAGGGCAGGGGTTGCCTCGAATATTATCTTCATAGAGGTATTTCTATCTTTCTGTAGGGTTCTTGTAAAGTTCAGGACTTCTCCTTGCTTTGGTATTGTGAAGAGCAGTGGTTTGGTCTCAGTTGATGCCGCCTTCTGCTGTGTGAATGCCTTGTCAAAAATAGTTTTGAAAGATGTGCGATCTTTTCTGCTCATCTGTGTTTTTAAAGGTAGTGACAGTGCACTGTTGGACATTTTCATGTTCAGCAGCTGCGGCATCTGTACAGATCTCTCCTGTAGAAGTTTGCTTACATTCTTTTCCTGGGCATTTTTCAATTGGCCCTGGACATCTTCCTGGAGTTCTACATCATTCTGTGCATAGTGTTCGGCATTTCTAAATGCGTCATTCGCAACATCATGGTCGCCTATCATTTCGGCATTATTTGCTTTTGTAAGCCACTGTTTTGCAAAGTTTTTCTTATTTTGTTCTCTATTTTTGTTTACAGAGTCGTACTTACTGATTGAGAGAGGTGGTTTTGGAATCAACTTTTTATAGTTGTATTCGAGTGTGCCAGAGAAGTCATCATATTTGTACTGTTCTGGCAGGTATAGAGTCCAGCTTATGTTGTTGAGGGGGAGGTCGAATTTTGGCCCGTCGTAGAACTGGCTGGAGAGTCTCCAATCCTTCCCAGCAGGTGCGGAGTAGATTATCTCGATAATCTGCGTCGCTTTTTTCTGTTTTAGTGGTACAAGAAATTTTCCTTTTTCCTCTGCAACTTCGACTGGGAGCCCTGGGTTTTTCTGCTCTTCTATATGGTCGATTAGTACGGACCATAGGCGACTGTTTGCGGGCAGTTCGAGTTTTAGTAGATTTTCGTTTCCGATATTGTCGAGGTGTATCATCATTCTTGTCATTATATTTCCCTCACTGGATACAATGGACTCTATTTTTAGCTGTTGTATCTTTGCTCGCAGTAGTTTTGCTGCTTTATGCCTGTTTAGGATTAGATCAATGGAGTAATCTGTACCTACAGAGCGGTAGCATTTTACAGCATTTGATAGATTTTTTTTATTAAATAAATCTGGTATTTTTCTTGCATCAAAATCGGAGAGTTCGCCTGTTATCTTTTTTGGTTTAATTTGAATTGAATCTTCCGTGAAAATCGCAAAATATCCTTTCTGGAGTTCAAAATCAAGAGCCTGTATCGGTACAATACTCAGCGCTTTCGGAGTGCTGTACGGGATACGGTATTTTACTAGAAGTCTGTAGTAACTGTTTGCTTTCTTCTTGAGTTTGATCTTCCATATTCCTTTTTCTAGCTCTGCAGAATCAAGAATATCATTACCTATAAATTCAGGCACTTCTGCATCTTTAGGCAGTTTTAGCGTGAAGTGTTTTACACCTGCATTCTCAATCTTGTAGTTGAAAATAGCGGTGAATGATACAGAACCGTCTGCGATCTTCGCAATCTGTAGATTTTCTGCTTGAACCCACGGTTTTGCTATTTCAAATGTAACTTTAAGCATCCAGTCCGGACGGATGATTGAGAAGTTTTGTGCGGTGTCGGAAAGCGAAGTTGCGAATGTCGCAGTTTTGAGTTCTATCCCACGTCGTTTCTTAACGTCAATTCGTGTACCGCGTTCGAGATTGATACTAAGTGAGCCTTTCTGTTTTCGGGCATTATTAACAGTTATTTTAGGGATTATGGTCTCTTTGCCGAAATCTTTTTCGGATATCAATTCTATATTTATCGGAGTCGTCCCTAGAATTTTCCTGTCGAAATGTACAATGACACGGTGTCCTTTTTTGTCAGAAACTTCATCCCAGTGACGTATATTACTGCCGGTTAATTTATCAACATCAAATTTATCTGGTAGATTGAGGGTTACAGAGAATAGACCTGCCTTCGATATCTCGATTGCCATACTTGATGTCATTGTTGTCTTTTCGTCTTCAAAAGAGATCATGGTCTTTTCTGTAACTCGTATTTCGGGTTCTACAGGCATTGCCTTGATAGTTACTTTTGCGGGAGTTTTGTAGTAGCGAAAAGCCTTTTTTAGGTGTGCCACGTTGCGTGTTGTACCGTGTGTGAAATCATCGGTATTGATCTTAGTCAGACTTGTCAGTTTTAAAACTTCAAGTTGTACACTGGAGTCTGCTGCGACTCCGATAGTTCCGTGCTGTTTTCCAGCATCTTGTACTTTGAGCATAGCGATCTCTTTTTCGTATGGGAGTGTGCAGTTTGCGATTTGCGCAGTAATCTGCATGGTTAGGGAGTTGCTATGCGGTTGGCTTAGGAATACTTCAAGGATATCTGTTTCCTGATTATATTTCCATGCACTGAGGTCGGGTACTGACACTGCGGTTACGCCCATGTTTTCAGGAATTTCGAGTGCGAACTTCGCAATCTCTCCCTGAGCAATATTCATATTGAGATAGTAGTTGATCTCTACGAAGCCACCTGCGAAGTTCGCAACAGCGGTGGTGTTTGCAAAGAACTGGACTTTCTCATTTTTGATCTCGCGTTTCTGCGGTTTTAGCAGAAAATAGCCATGAGTTCCGGATATAAATGTAGCATTTATTGCAGAACTGTTCTCTGTTTTTATTCTTTTGAATGATACAGCATTCGGGGATGTAAGTTCAAAGTTTTTCTCAGTTACTACACCGTTCACAATATTTTTATTTGCATCTGGTAGAGGGAGTGGGAAGGTGAATATCCCGTTTCGCTCTTTTCTTAGTGGCAGCAGTAGTTTTAGATCAAACTTATATGTACCTGATGATTTTACTTTCAGATAGTAATGTTTCTCTTTTCGCTCGATTTTAAGGCTGGAGTTTTCAGGAACATCACCTGTGATTGCAGCAGGGGCGGGGACTATAAGAATTGTTCCAGGCTTGTCGGCTTTTACCACAAAGTGCCCGATTGCCTGTATCTCTTTGTTGGATGCAGTGATATCGTAGGTGACGCTTTCAATAACAATCGGTTTAAGTTCGGATGCCTGCAGGGAGGAGGTTCCGAAGCAGAGCAGCATAATCGTAACGACTGAGGTGATAAGTGAGCTTTTTGCACGTTTGAATATAATAATCCACAGAAGAATGCCCATTGCAACAGGGATCAGAGATGCAGTAAGTATTGCGATTAGCATACTTGCTGATAGCCATTTTGAGAAGGCAACTATTACAATTGTTGTACCAATTCCTGCGAGAATCGCAGATCTTCTTTTTGCCGCCATTCTGAATATGCCTATTGCAAGGACAAGGTAGAGCATCATTATTACAATTTTCATCAATGATGATGCCTGCATATCTTCTACACGTATATTTAGTGTAGGTGTGTCTGCTGCCATTGTGTAGAGTTTTGCAAATACAGTGTTGTTGACAGGAGGTGCTGTCATTTTGTATCTCAGGCATTCTCTAATCGCTGGTAGTGCAACTGAGAGTCCGTATAGGATTCCTATACCGCAGGTGATTGAGGAGAATATTACTAATTTTTTCTTTCCCCAGCTGAGAGCAAGAATTGCTCCTAATACGGTTATTAGAATATATGGGGGTATTAATCCGCTCTTGGTAAAAGCTTTGAACCATCGATTGATAAAGGAGAAACAGCCAGAGAACCCGCTTGGACGCGGCGCCTTACTTGTCTCCATATTGCCGTCAAAATTAATAAAGTCATACTTGTCAGGAACTGAGATTCCCCATGTTACCTGCATTGTATCTATATCGAGTTTTGGTGCTGTAAGTGATAGTGTTGTGCCTGCCCCTAGTTCGCTATCTAACTCCTGTGCGTAGGTGATTGAAATTTCTGTAATTGTATCAATATCTGTTTTTCGTGGAATTGGTATAAGGTAGAGTCCCTCCTCTTTTTCTGATTCTGAAACGCGTATGCTTTTTTCATCCACGGTAACAGTCCACGGTTCGGCATTTTTTGGCAAACGTATGGATAGAAACTGTGCTTGTGCATTTTTTAATCTATACTTGACATCGGTAACTATTTCACCGTTTTTGTTGATGCGTGTAGATAGCATTGCAAAGTCGATACCAGTTCCGACTAATTGCTCTGTTGTATACCCTTTTATTGAGGCATCCACCCAATGTGGTGATTTGTAAAATTTGTAGGTATTGAGAATTGGATTTTGCACCATTCTTTTATAGATCTCTGGCACTTCGCTCTGTTCTATTTCGATTACTGCACCAGGCTGAGTTTTCTCTTTTATTTCAAGATTTCTTTTGCTTGATATAACAATAAAACCACTCTCTGCGTCACTTCCTACAGTGAATACATCACCGATTCTGTAGGCTGGAGCATCGTTGGATAGGATTGTCTCATAGGTTGCGAGCAACATGTAGTCACCGAAAAGTTTTTCTCTAAAATTGACCTGCCATAAATTGTGTGTTTTGTTGCCCTTGATCTGTTTCCAGTCTATTATATTGCCACCAGTAAATTCAGGGTTTTTAAGAGATTTGTTCAGGGCAATAACAATTTTGTCAACTGGTGCTCCAGAGATTCTATAGGTAAACATAGACATTCCGTAAATTGAGCCTTCTCCGACCGATGCAAGGTGGAAGATTTCGGATATAAATGATGTTTTTTCGTGTGTTACTGAAACCTTTCCACTCCAGTCCTGTCCTTTGAATTTATAGGAGAGCTGAAGGCCTGGTATGCGTGTTGATGCTGAGCTTGGATGGATTTTTCGCAGGTTTTTCATCTCAGATCCCTCGAGGGAGAGTCCACGTGCGGCGGCAAGCAGCAGTTCCCCGCGAACACTCTTTGCTTTATCAATATATATCGATGGAATCTCTACAAGAGTTTTCTTTGATTTTGAAGAGTCTGCAATGCTTTTGCTTATGTTTTTCTCAATACTTATCTCAAGATTTACTTTGCCCATTGTGTTTTTACGGAAAGGGATTTTTAGGTATTTTTTGTCGCTTTTTGTCAAAACTTCGTAGTCATCAGGAATTACCGAGCGTCCTACAACACGGTTTACTGAAAAATCGGCAGGGAAGCTAATGATAAGCTCACGTAGTGGAGCATCCTTGACATCCATATTGAGGTCAGACTTCACAAGCATATCTTCATCTTTGAAGTTTACTGTGTGATAAAGGTCAACGCTGTAGCTTGGCTGTATGTTATCCGCCTGGGATTCAAGGGAGTATTTATTTCCTGAGAATGTGTATGTGTAGAGGCTTCGCTTAGGTAGTTTGCATCCTGCCATTTTGATAGGAAATGAGCGTGTGTCTACCTGATTAAGTCCGGAAACTTTGCCGATAATAAGTTTTACAGCCTTGTTTGTTCCGAAACTCAGATATCCATCAATTCTCAGCACATCTTGTGGTAGTATCTTAGGTAATGAGAATGAGCATGGAAATTTAGGAAGTACCTTCTCGCCGCGTACAGAGAGAGTGTAAGTTTTTTCAAATTTACGACTTAGCGAAATTCGCAAAAAACGGCCCTCTTTGGTCTTTTCAACACGCCAGTCCTGAATGTCTGCACCGTTTACATTGAGGATACTAAGATCATCTGAAATTTCAAGAGAAAGAGAAGACAATCTTCCCTGGATAATTTTGTAGTTAAATACAGAATTTGTATGAACAGTTCCGGGCATAACCTCTGCAACAATGACAGGAGCCACATTTACAACAAGTTTTGCATCAAGGTTTTCAACGTGTGAACGCCATTTGATTTTAAAAACACCTTCAGGTGGCAGTGCGGCATGGAATATCACTCCGTCACCGTTTGGGGCATCCTTTTTTATTACTTTTAATGCACCAGGAATTTCAATCTCAATATCCTTACGTTTGCTGTGTATTTCAACAACTCGTGCAATTGCGGGCAATAGAGCAAATGTACTTTCACGCCAGATTCCCTTTTTTTCTACACGACTAAAGAAATCGAATGATACATCACATTTTCCTGAACTTTCTGCTTCTAGATAATATGCACCCTTTTTTGAAAGAATGGAGAAGATATCTCCGCCCCAGCTGAAAAATCCGCGATTTTCGGTAAGTTTAGAGGTTTTTTGTGATATTTTACCACCTGCAATCGGCAATATGCCCTTGCTCTCGGCATTAGCCGTAAATTGTAGATTGAAAAGAATATTTTCATCATCTACAATCTGCCCCTTCATCACCAAGCGATTAACGCTGACCGTAGATTTAGGAGGGGCTACTTTTTTTATCTTCTTTGCCGATACATTCCCGATGGAAACCAGAAATAGAGCCAATACCAAACCGATTGTTTTTTTCATTTTATTTTCCCTTATTTTGCTAATCTTATTAGATTCGCTAGTTCCTTGACTTTTTTATCTTGTTTATATATTCCCGCTGTCAGTGGACGCAGGCTTTTGCTTATTTGATTTAGATTTGCGATTTTTGGAGTATCGGGGTATCTCAGATTTTCTGCGAATTCCGCAACAGCAGCCGAGAGTTTGAATGATGGTGGAATGTCTGTTGTTTTTTTGCGAATATCGCTAAAATAGAGTGGATATTCAAACTCTTCAATCTCCATTGTGTCTGCACGTTTATAGCGTATTCTTACAGATGCGACGACTGGAGGAGGGTATATATGTGATCTTGCCTTTTTTGTCATCGGAATAATCACGTCTCTATTGAGCTTCATCTCGTAAAGTGCTGTAACTGACTGACCTGAGCCAACTTCACCGGCATCGACTGTGTCGTTGCGGAAATCAGCAGTACTTAATTGTCTGTTGTGATATCCAATCTGACGATATGTATTTACAAAGTCGGGGTTGAATACCACCTGTATCTTTACGTCACGTGCAATCTCTCTGAATCTGGCAGAGAATTGCTCTTCAAATAGATCTTTTGCACTTGTTTCATCTTCGATAAATACATAATTCCCGTCACCTTTGTCTGCCAAGCTTTCAAGGAAGGTGTCATCACCATCACCGCCGACTGAGATAATTGTATTTGTTATGCCCTTCATGCGTGCTGACTCTACCTGGTCAAGAATCTCTTTTGCGGATGCTGTACTAATATTCGAAATACCGTCCGTAAAAAGAACTATCCGGTTGTAAGCACCTGCTGTATAATGTTTCTCAGCGGCCTGATACGCTGTGATTAACCCCATTTCGAGGTCGGTTATTCCTGCTGGTTCGATTCGGTTTATGGCTGCAATAATATATTTTTTGTTTTTTACAGCAGTAATGGGCACAACTGTCAAGGTTTCGCTACCAGATGCGATAATCGCAACTTTGTCTTCAGGCCGTAATTGTGCAAGCATTAGTGTAATTGAAATTTTGACTAGATCAAGTCTGTTTTTATTTGCCATTGATCCGCTTGTATCGATAAGTATGGTAAAGACTGACGGACGTTTGAGTTCGCTTCCGAGGCGTTTACCCTGGACTCCGATACGGAACGTTGTGTTCATCGGACGATAAAGGGAGGGGGCGGCTTCGAGATACACCCCGAACATCCCGCTTGCAGGTGAACGGTAGTGGTAGTCGAAATAGTTAATAAACTCTTCGGGCCTGACTGCATCGGATGTTGGACGCTTTCCTTCACGGATCGCTTTTGCACATCTTGTGTATGAGGCTGTATCAACATCAATCGAAAATGTAGAGATCGGTTTCTGGCTGGTTACGATGAATGGTAGGCCCTTTTTCATGTC
The DNA here is from genome assembly GCA_030590505.1 of Kiritimatiellota bacterium. Taxonomy (GTDB): domain Bacteria; phylum Verrucomicrobiota; class Lentisphaeria; order Victivallales; family JAADHT01; genus JAUUYH01. The sequence continues at coordinate 2,244 of JAUUYH010000017.1, read as the reverse complement.
GTTAAGCTCTTCGAGAGTAAGGCGAGCTTTGGTGAGGACCCGAGAAATCTTTTTAATGTTCTCTGGAGTGTTTCTTATAATCAGTTTTTTTTGTTTAGGGTCATATTTAAGTTGAGTCGCATATATGCCTTTCCAAGTTCCTTGAGGTGTCTCGATTCCTTGTTTCCTGAGATAAACTTTTAATTCTTTCTCACTTCCACCTAGAAAATCAAATTCTCTTTTATTTAATGAAAATGCAGCTATTTTTAGTTCTGTAGTTTGTTCTATATCAAGTGCTCGTAGTAAGGTATCCAATCTTCTCTGATTCTCAGGAGTATTTGTTACAGTAAGTTTTCCTGAACGTTTGTTGTAGGTGATTTGACTTCCGCTTGGAAATGGAATTCCCCTTTCTGTGAAATATTTTCTAATAGTTTTTTCAACATCTTGTCTGTTAGGTGCTATTCTTGAAATTAAAGCAGAGCGAACCTTAAAGAATTTTTCCTCCATTTGAACCCTTGGTTCTGTTCCTACTGTAACAATATTATCTCCAACCTGATATTTTAGATTGCATATTTTGCATAAATATCGAATAACTTCATCCATCGGAATATTTTCCAATGACATTGTTATTAACGGAGTCTTTGCAATCTGTTCCTCATTCAGGCTGAGTGCAATGTTTATTCCTTTTCCATTTTTGTCAAGACGTTTGCTTTCTTGTGCAAGGAATGTTAGAACTGCTTCAATATCAGCATCTACAACGTTAATTTCTTTTAATACGAGGGTGGTCAATTGATTTTTTAAAGAACCTGTAATTTTGAATTCTGCTCTTTGTGCAGGAACAGGAAGTACTGGTTCACTCCATTTCCAGGTAACTTCTGACATTTTTTCATATACGTCATTTTTTCTTCTGTTTGCATCAGTTTTAACCATATCCTGATAAATCGTTTTTAGTTCTTCTGTTGCTTTGTAATTGTAAGGATCTTTAGCGAGTTTCTTTTCCAATGCCTTGCGTTTTTTTTCAGTGAATACTTCAGAAATCTCTTTGTTTTCTTTTTTTAATTTCCTTAAAGGCAATCCATCTGGTTTTGGTGCTTCTGTCCACCACTCAAATCCCAACTCCTCTATATCTTCTTGCTCTACTTTAACAAATTTTGCTTCTATCAATACTTGTGGATCAGAGGCTACTGCTGTATTTCTTTCACCTTTTGAGTCGTATGATTTTTTGCCTAGTGATCCTATGAGAGGTAAAATTTCTGAGGCAGGTTTTGAGTCCTCTTTACCTGACAAGGAATATCCGCTTCCATCAAAATTATCGTCTTTATCTTCTCCAAAGTCCTCACCTCCAGCAAAATCCTCATCTGCCCCAAATGTTGAGTCTGCGTCAAAAAAGCCTTCACCCGCTCCCCCATCAAAAGATTCGTCAAGGAATGATTCTTCATCAACAACAACAATCTCATCTCTCCTTCCAGCACCTTCTCCCTTTCTTAAGTCATCTTTGTCGGAATCAATAGAATCACCAGAAATATCAGCATAATCTATAAGGTTGGCACTGATCTCTTTCTCTGCAACTGGAAGAGACAATGCGGAATTACTCATTTTCATATTTAGCATTGATGGCAATTCTATATCTGATGGTGAATCAAGAATGATATCTTCAACATCAACATGTTGGTCACCATCCATTTCAGCAAGATCTTTATCAGATCCATCTGAAAAATCAGCATCTTTTTGTCTTGCTGTTTTACTTCCCCGTTTCTCGGCAGGAGCAGATACAAAACAAGAAAGTTTATTTTTTAGATCATTGAGTGCTTGATCCCTTTCCTCAACCTTAGCAATCTGATGTTGGAGCCTTTCGTTGGCATCTCCCAGTTTATATTTTGTTTGTTCGAGATCTATTTTTGTTTGTTCAAATTCATCTTTCTGTTCCTGCATACCGGTTCTGATTTGATTAAGAGTCACACCTGTATCTTTGCCATTCAGATCTGGAGAATTAATTTCCATGATACTGGAAAGATCTTCAATTGTTGATTTGTATTTATTACTCTCTCCACGCGCCAAGCCCGATACTTGTTTTTTAGGTTTTGCACGGTTTGATTGTCTCTTTCCGGCAACAACAGGGAGAGCCATCTTTAATGCAGAATTTGACACCTTTATATTTAGCATGGAGGGCATAGGTTTTGGCTTTCCGTGAGGTGCACTAGTAAGTGTATTATCAATATCGTCTGCATAACCATGAAATGCAGGTGATCCATCATTTATTTCTCC
>JAUUYH010000011.1 GCA_030590505.1 Kiritimatiellota bacterium | reverse complement strand
CAGATGCTTAAAGAGAAATTTCATCTTTCTAAAAGTGCAACAGGAAAAAAGATTCTAATGCTGGGAGATTCGCTGCTTTCAGATATCCGCGGTGCAAATAAAGCAGACTTCACATCAGGATTGCTGCTGACCGGAATATCAAATATTAATCATGTTGAGAAAGCCAATACAATCTGCACCCCAGACTATATTTTCGCGACACTATTATAAATCCCTCCCCAAAAGTTCTGTTATTCCACCAATTTCACTTTTTTTGGCCTTGATGCTTTGCATAGAGGTAAAGGTAACGTATATTTCGCTCTTGATACGCATGTGCAGTAAAAAATAGTAAAGTTTAACTCTGATTCAGATTTAACCATAAATATTATATTTTTTATTGCACATTGGAATTAATTGACTATACCGCAAGCGGTAGAGATCTTGTCTTTCTTTTGCTAGCTAATTAAGTTAAAAGAGAATGTTAAGATTTCGTCCGTGCAAAGTATATATAATGATTAACAGGAAAATACTATGATTGATATTAAGCTTATACGGGAAAACCCGGAACTTGTAAAGAAAAACTGCGAACGTCGCGGATGTGATGTGGATATTGACGCACTTGTAAAAATAGAGAAAGAGCATAGGTCAACAATACAGAAGATTGAAGAGCTACGTGCTGACCGTAACCGACTCAGCAAGGAGTGTCGTGATAATCCCGATGCGAGAGTTAAAGTAAAGGAGATTAAAGAGGAGCTTGCAACACTAGAACAGCAGCAAGCACGAATCGAAAAAGAGCTTGATGTATCTCTATTTTGGCTTCCTAATCTTCTGCACCCGGCAGTTCCGGACGGAGATGGCGATGATGCAAACTTTGAACTTCGCAAAGAGGGAACAGTCCCTGAATTTTCATTTAAGCCGAGAGATCATCAGGAGCTGGGCGAACTATTAGATATTATAGACACCAAGCGTGGTGCGAAAGTCGCACAATCTGGTTTTTTCTACTGGAAAGGCAAAGGTACTCAACTATGTAATGCTCTCTTTTTCTGGACTCAGCAGCAGCTGATAAATAGCGGTTTCACATCATTTATGACTCCATGCGTAGCAAAAGAAAAGACCCTTTTTGGAACTGGCTATCTTCCATTTTGTGCAGCAGAAACATATGCACTTGAAGATGAAAACCTTGCCCTTATCGGCACATCTGAACAGACACTTGTGGGTTACCATGCGGACGAGACTCTGAATCCTGAAGAGATGCCGTTGCGCTACTGTGCATTCTCTCCATGTTTCAGGACAGAAGCGGGTAGTTATGGTAAAGAGTCACGCGGGATATTCCGGGTCCATCAGTTTCATAAAGTTGAACAGATTATCTTCTGTATGCCAGAAGATGCAGAAAAATGCCATGATGAGTGCCTAGTAAACGAAGAGGCACTTCTCAAAGCCCTTGAAATTCCATACAGAGTCGTAGATGTCTGCGTTGGCGATATGGGAGCTCCTGGATATAGAAAATATGATATTGAAGCATATTTTGCAGGATATGGCGGATACAGAGAGGTTACATCGAATACCAACCTCACCGATTTCCAGACACGCCGCCTAAATATCCGATACAAAGGTAAAGATGGCAGCAAAGGGCTAGTAAACACAATCAGTGCAACAGCCGTAACAGATCGTGTTGCGATTGCCATAATGGAAAATAATCAGCTGGAAGATGGAACTGTTCTTATACCAAAAGCACTGCAAGCACTTACAGGATTTGATAAAATTGAACCAGGAAAATAGAACCTACAGAAGGCTTCTACGTTCGAGAAGAATCTTTTAACAAAAGCTTGGCAAAATATTTTTTTATATGGGAACGCCCCACAGGGACGGAAAATTAAACCCACCTTGGTGGGATTAAAATTATTATTTTTTACCATAAAGACGGTGAAAAGAAGATATCCCAGAAAGTTCCGATTTGCATCGACTTGATTGATCTAATAATATTTTCTCTATTATTATTAAATTCTTTTTCAGGTCCCCATATCTCATAGCAATAGACAGAGTCAAGGAAAACAACTACTGCCAGATAATAGCTGTACTTCTGATTTCTAATGATTTTTTCTGCAGTAATAAGCTGAAACTTCCAGCCTGTATCAAGCTTCAACTCATTATTGGATTTTACTATCATAGCACTTTTCTTTTCAAGACTGTTGGTGATAAGTTTAGTCCAGAATTTAAGGCTTCCTCCTTCATAATTATCCTCTTCAGTAATACCAAGATATATTCCTAAAGGAGACATTGCTGTTGTTTTATATGAATTCCCTGATAGCTTCATAAACGCTTCAGGAAGTTTAAAACCTACTACCTCGCTGCCTCCATATGATGTGTGCGAATATTTTTTTGTATTAGCAATTGAAGAACCAATGTCTCTCACCCATCGTATAGGAATTTCCGTTCTTATATCTTTCTGAGGAAGGGAAGAGTTTAAATGAACCTTAACAGTGGAGAAGGCTATCCTGTTTTTTAAAAGACGAATCTGCCCCTTCATCCTTTCAATTGTTTCAGTTATTTCTCCCAAAGCTTTCTCTATTTTAAGCATATCTTCGACTTTATCACCCTTTTCAAGAAGCTGAGCATAGCGTTTTCTTAACTTCTCAGAATTATCCAGGCGAATATTAATATCCATCATTTTATCAGTTACATCCTGCCCTCGGATATTTTTGTCTGTAATCTTACCAAGTATTCCAAGTTGTAATATAAAACCTTTGAATTTATCGGCAGGAATACGCACTACAATATTTCTTGAATCCATAGATTGCATATACCCTTTGGCTTTTTCAGATTCTGCCAAAATAATATCTAAAGTTGATGATATACTATCCACCAAAAGATAAATATCTGCGTTAAAAATCATCTGCCTAGCTAGTTTTTCTGCAGGTCGATTTATACTAGTTCCATCTTTTCCCTCAGCTATTATGATTGGTTCATTGGAATCATTAAATACATTAGGGGACTCTGAAATAGACTCTGAAGGCACACCGACTCTGTCCCATGCGAAGGAATCATTTAGGCTGTGGCATGAACTATTTAGCAGTAGTATTCCAATTCCGATTATAGTAAGAGCTGTTGATTTTATGATTGACATTTTTTCTCCTTTAGTTTATATTTACGTCTATGCACTTAAATTAATGGGCTTCGTTCTACCGAAACCAGCTCATATTTCACTTTTAGCCTCTTAGAACAGTTTTTCTCCACCAGAGAATCCCTTTGATTCATGATTCTTTCATGAAGGAGGCTTGAATATAATAAGTAAATAAGTACGTAATGTCAAGGTGAGATTAAAATTCTTTTGCACTTTCTCGCAAACGTCTATCATTCCCGCAACTCCCCCTTTTTCAATAACTCATATCTCTATTAGTCGTTCACCTAATTATAGAGATCACAACCAGCTTCCTTCAAAGCAGCTTCTACCTTTGGCTTTTGGATTAAATCCGCCATTGCCATACCAAGTCCCATTCCAGAATTAATCCCTTCCAAAACTTTCTCAGGGTCTTTCTCAGGATTATTTTTCATATCATCCATTAGTTCACTCATACGTTTGTATAGCTTGTTGAATTTTGGAGTTGCTTTCTTTGCTTCATCTTCCGTTTTGAGACTATTTAGAATGCCTACCATTTCCGTTACCACTTCTACATATTCATTTATCACTTTGCTCGAACTACTTTCAGCACCACATCCTGATAAAATTGTTATCATTACGATAGCGAGTAAAATGGTTAGTTTGTTCAACATAATTAATCTCCCTTTATTGTTTAATTTTACATTACAGATAGTCATTTTTATTTTTCCCCATGATGTAGAATAAGGCATAATATCGTAAAATCAATGCGAAAGTCGACTATTTTCTAAAAATCGGGGGCCATTTCTCAATGTCAATTGACATTTTCATTTGCGAAATCCGCAAAGAAAAACTTTCAATTTTTGACTTATTCGTGTTAATTTTGTGGGGAAAACTGTATTTTGATTGAATTTAAGTAAGGACCCAGAATAAAGAATAGTGAAGGGGAGAAGTTAGTCTAACGCCTCTAGTCAAGAGGGCGTATTACGACAAAGAATAATATTTTATAGGAATAGAGGCACAAGCACGTGCCCCTTTTTTATCTTGATCTACTGCACTACTTGCGTCTGCCGCGAACTCGACCTTTCTTCATGAATCCGTCGTAATTACGCATTACGAGATGTGATTCAAGCTGACTGATAGTATCAAGAAGTACTCCGACAATAATCAAAAGACTTGTTCCACCGAAGAATGCAGCTACAAGTGGAGGTATTCCCATTAACTTATAAAGAAACATGGGAAAGAGTGCAAGAGTTGCAAGAAAAATTGATCCTGCAAGTGTAATACGTGTCATTGTGTAATCAAGGAACTTAGCTGTAGGTTGACCTGGACGAATACCTGGAACGTATGCTCCTTCGCGTTTAAGGTTATCAGCTATCTGAATAGGATTAAATTGATTGGCAACCCAGAAGTAGGAGAATATAATTATCAAAGAACCGAATGTAATCATATATCCAACACTGCCGTAACCGAAATGTACTGCATATTTTTGTGTATATGGGAACCAGCGTATAAACATATCGAAGAATGATAAAATTGCACTTGCAAAGATAATAGGCATTACTCCAGCATGATTAATCTTTAGTGGAAGATACGTTGTGTTACCACCACGAGATTTAGAGCCTACAGCCTTAGTTGCTTTCTGAATCGGAACTCTACGTTGTCCCTGTGTAATTAAAATAGTTGCTGCAGTTACAACAACAAAGATTAATAACAGAATAAGTACATGAACTCCTTTGAAATTTGCATTTGTAATACCACCACCACTCTGTGCCATTTCATAAAGTGTACCAACAGCCTGCGGTAGTCTTGCAACAATATTCACAGTAATAATTAGAGAGATACCTTGTCCAATTCCGTGTTTTGTAATCTGTTCTCCAAGCCATACAAGTAACATTGTACCAGCTGTAAGAATAATTATAGTCATGATGATGAAATATGTATGCGGAACCATTACAAGATCCTGCGGGGGAGCTTTGAGTCCAAGTCTGGCTGGATTAATCATCGCAGTTGCAGCCATTGCACCCTGAACAATACAGATAAGTACTGTAAGGTAGCGCATATATTGATTTATTTTCTGTCTTCCAACATCGCCCTGACGCTGAAGTTTTTCAAGAGCAGGAAGTACAGGAGTAAGCAGAGTCATAATAATAGACGCTGAGATGTATGGCATAATCCCTAGAGTAGCAACAGCAAATTTCTGAAGCGCACCACCACTGAAGAGGTTGAATAGTCCGAAGACTCCACCACCAGCACCAGAAGACTCACTGAGTTCTGTAACATAAAGTTGCAGTGCATGAGGATCAACACCTGGACAAGGAATTGTAGCAGCTATACGACATAGAACAATTACCCCAGCTACAAAAAAGATACGGGTTCTGAGTTCTTTTACTTTAAAACTATTAAAAAATGCTGCAAACATTGAATGTAGATCTCCATGCGTTATATATTAAACAATTAATTCAGTCTTATATAATAAAACTGAAAGGTTTTTTACTTAAAAAATTACGAAGTGATGTTAGATCACTTCGCAAGTTCCGCCTGCTTTCTCAATCTTCTCTTTAGCCGAAGCAGAAAATTTTTCAGCTTTTACAGTTAAAGCCTTAGAAATTTCTCCATGTCCAAGAACCTTAAGTGGAAGCTTATTTTTTCCTATGATACCAATTTCACGAAGTGCTTCAATTGTTACAACTGCATCTGCATCACAAAGTGATTCGAGTGCCGATACATTGATAAGATTAAAATTCTTGTGATTTCTGCTTGTGAATCCGCGCTTTGGCAAACGACGGAATAGTGGAATTTGACCACCCTCAAAATGTGGACGAATAACAGAACCAGTACGTGACTTCTGTCCTTTTTCTCCACGACCTGCAGTTCTTCCATAACCAGATCCATCACCACGTCCAACTCTTTTTCTGGACTTAGTAGAACCTTCAGTTGTGCTTAAACTATGTAATTTCATTATTAAAACTCCTGAATAATATTATAAACTTTGCAATCCGCGTTTTTCAAGAACTTCGTCACGAGTACGCAGAGACGTAATTGCTTTCATTGTTGCTTTTACAACATTGATTGGATTGTTAGATCCAAGAGATTTTGCAAGTATATCATTTACTCCTGCAAGATCAAGGACAGCACGCATTGCACCACCTGCAATAAGACCAGTTCCTTTGGATGCAGGACGCATGATCACTTTCCCACTACCAAATTTTGCTGTAATCGGATGAGTAATTGTCTGTCCGTTCATCGGTATAGTAACCATCTCTTTCTTCGCATTTTCTGTTCCCTTTCTGATCGCATCTGCAACCTCATTAGCCTTTCCGAAACCGATGCCTACGCGTCCTTTTCGGTTACCAACAGCAACAAGTGCTCTGAAACTGAAGTTACGGCCACCTTTTACTACCTTTGAACAACGGTTGATACTTATCACACGTTCGTCAAATTCTTTGACCTTTACTTCTCTCTCTCTTCTTTCTCTTTTTTCTTTAGCCATGATTATCCCTAATTTAGAATACCTAACCACAAGTATTAACTTTTATATTTACAAATTGCGGTCGGCTTGCTATTTATGGTTGTGGGCCAGCCACCTTAAAATTCTATTCCACCTTTTCTGACCGATTCAGCAAAAGCTTTAATCCTTCCATGATACTTAAAGCCGCCTCTGTCAAATACACTTTTTGTAATTTTTGCAGCTTTTGCCTTCTCTGCTGCAATAACTCCAAGCTTTTCAGCTCCCTCAACATTCGCCTTGATGCCATCCTTAATAACCTGAGGATCAAGTGTAGATATAGATGCCAGAGTTACCCCTGCTTCGTCATCTATAAACTGTGCATAGAAATGTTTTGATGTAGTGCAGACTGAAAGGCGCGGACACTCTGCAGTTCCGGAAACTTTCTGACGAAGACGCTTGTGACGTCTATCTCTCTGCTCTTTCTTTGTTTTATATCTAGCCATTTTAATTAACTTCCATTCTTTTTAAATAAATTAAACTCAGTACAATAATCAATGATTAATAATTAACCATTATCCTACTGTTTTACCTTCTTTCATTATAATACGCTCACCTAGGTAACGAATTCCCTTCCCTTTGTAAGGTTCAGGTTTTCTGTAACGTCTGATGATTGCAGAAGTCTCTCCGACCATCTGCTTATCCGCACCAGTAACTGTAAGCTGCGTGTTATTCTCAACAACAACAGTTACTCCTTCCGGAATTTCATATTGAATTGGGTGCGAGTAACCTAATGTTAAATTTAACTTAGTACCCTGTACTTGAGCCTTATACCCAACACCAATAATTTCAAGTTGTTTTTTGAAGCCGTCAGTGACACCGATAACCATACTGTTAATAAGACTTCTTGTAAGTCCGTGCATTGCACGAGCCTCTTTTGTCTCATTATCGCGGGTAACTTTCACAACGTTATCTTCAATCGTAAGCTTTACCCGAGGAGGAAGCTCTTTAGTTAGCTTTGCCTTAGCACCCTCGACCAGCACAATATTATTATCCAGTGAAACCTTCACTCCCGAAGGTACCGGTATTGGTTGATTGCCTATTCGTGACATTATTCTACCTCTATTTTATTCTTATATTTAATAAGATAATGATAACTGTTTCAAATCTGAATTGATATACTCAGAATCGCAGCTGTTTCTACCATAGTTTACAGAGGATCTCTCCTCCAACTTTTTCCGATGCTGCAACTCTTCCACTAATAACTCCTTTAGGAGTTGAAAGAACCACAATTCCAAGTCCGTTTCTTATATTTGGAATATCTTCACTTCCGCAATAAATTCTGCAGGAAGGTTTACTTACTCTTTCAATATTCTCAATTACCGGTCTCTTGCTTCTGTATTTTAGCTGAAGAATGAGCTCTATTTCTACTCCTTCTCCCTCTACACGAAAATCAGCTATATAACCTTCACTCTTTAAAACTTCAGCTATTGCCGATTTCATTTTTGACATTGGTATGCTAACTTCTTTCTTCTTTGCCATTCCGGCATTTCTGACTCTTGTCAGCATATCTGCAATTGGATCTTGCATGCTCATAGTTATGAACCTCTTATATTCTTATTATATTTAACACTCTACCAACTGGCTTTCGTCACTCCGGGAATCTGTCCACTTACTGCAAGCTCTCTGAAGCATATTCTGCAAAGCTTGAATTTACGGATATAAGCACGGGGTCTGCCACATCGTTCACATCTGCTATATCCGCGGACTGCAAACTTCGGTGTCTTTTTCGATTTATTTACTAAACTTTTTTTAGCCATTTGACATGTTTCCTTAACGTCGATTAAACAATACTTTTAAGAGCTCAAATTTTCTGAATGCATCTTTTTCAGAAGATCTTCACATCTATGCAGTATCTCTATTCAGCAAAAGGCATTTCAAGAAGCTTAAGAAGGTCAAAAGCCTCTTCATTTGTCTTTGCCGTAGTTACAATTGTTATATTAACTCCTAATTGATACTTAACTTTATCTAAATCAATCTCTGTAAATACAGAGACATCATCAAGTCCCATATTATAGTTGCCCGATCCGTCAAAACCTTTACGTGGTACACCACGAAAGTCTCTTACGCGAGGAAGAGCATTGTGTACAAATCTATCATAAAACTCGTACATTCTTGCTCCACGAAGTGTTACCATAATTCCAACAGGCATCCCTATGCGAAGTTTGAAATTTGCAACGTTCTTCTTTGAATTTACAATTACCGGCTGCTGACCAGTAAATTTTGTTATCTGTTCTTTGGCGTCACTGAATGTATCACGCTCTTTCTCACTTGAGATTCCGGTACTGATAACAATTTTTGTCAGTTTCGGAACCTGATGGACATTCTTGTATTTTCTCTGTTCTTTTAGAGCAGGGACAATCACTTCTTTATAATGTTTACGTATATCAGGCATATCTGTTTCCCGTTATTTTCTATATAATTCTATAATTACTTTTTATCACCGTCAGTGCTCTTCTTCTTGCTCTTCGGTGCTACTTCTTTCTTCTCTGCAGGTGCATCAATTTTCTTTACATTAGAAATATGTGTACTCACTGCACGTTCAACCAAGCCTCCTTGATTCTCCTGTGTTCTCTTTACTGTTCTCATCTTTCCACTTGAGATACCATCAAGAACAACTCTCTCTTTCTTAGGCAAAATCGCTGCGATTTTAGCTTTTTTACCTTTATGTACTCCAGTAATAACTAAAACTGAATCACCTTTCTTTACATGGAATTTCTGCATTATAGCACCTCCGGAGCAAGTGAAACAATCTTCATAAAATTTTTGTCCCTCAGTTCTCTTGCAACAGGTCCAAATATACGTGTTCCACGTGGATTGTTCTGTGCATCTATTAGTACTGCTGCATTGCCGTCAAATTTCAAATATGAACCATCTTCACGACGGACCTGCTTTGCTGTTCTCACAACTACCGCTTTAACAACTTCGCCTTTCTTTACGGCACCACCAGGAACAGCTTCTTTTACTGATGCGGTTACAATATCACCAACACTAGCATATTTCTTGCGCTGTCCCAGAACAGTGATTGCCATTACGCTTTTAGCGCCTGAATTGTCGGCAACATTCAGTCTGGTCTGCATCTGTATCATTTTATTTCAACTCCTGAGACAACATTCTCCGATATGAGAAACAGTATCTCTTTTATATTACTAATTTAACTATTAATTGTTTTGCTATTCTGCTACACTTATTATATCAATCAAACGCCAGTGTTTGGTTTTACTCAAAGGACGAGTCTCAACGATTCTAACCTTATCACCAATCTTGGCTTCGTTCTTCTGATCATCTGCTGTATATCTTTTACTTGTCTTTACAACCTTTTTATAGAGAGAATGAGCTGTACGTCTTTCCACTTCTACAATAATGGTTTTTTCCTGACAGTCACTGACAACAGTACCAACTCGTTCCTTGCGGTTCCCGCGTTGAACGACTTCTTCTTTTGTATCTTTAACCATATTAATTTCCAAAAATTATATAAAATTGATTTTATTCAGCCGACTTGTTGGCTAAACGTACTTTTTGCTCTGTTTTGATTCTGGCAATATCTTTTCTAAAGTGATTGAGAGCCGAACTATTTGTCAGTTCGCCTGTTCTCCCCTGGCACTTCATTTTATACCTCTCCTGTTGCAACTCTTCAACTTTCGCTGAAAGTTCTGCATCAGGCATCTCTTTTACTTCACTATTTTTCATCATTTATACCCAATTTACCTAATTTAATGAGATTCCCGTACTAGGAACTTACAACGAACTGCAAGTTTATTTGCAGCGAGTGCCATAGCTTCACGAGCAACAGTTTCTGTACACCCACTTGCTTCAAATAGAACTCTGCCAGGCTTAACTCTTGCAACCCAACCTTCTGTATTACCTTTACCTTTACCCATTCTTGTTTCAAGTGGCTTCTTTGTAATAGGTATGTCTGGGAACAATCTGATCCAGACTTTTCCTCGACGTTTCATATGACGAGTTATAGCTACACGAGCAGCCTCTATCTGATTGTTCGGGACATAACATCTGTCCATGGCCTGAAGACCGAAATCTCCAAAATCCAACTTATTATTTTTCTTAGCAAGTCCTGCGATACTACCGCGCTGAACTTTTCTGTGCTTTACCCTTTTTGGCATTAATGGCATTGTTCATCTCCTCAAAAGATTCTTTGTGGCAAATCCAAACTTTAATTCCGATTTTTCCTGCTGTAGTTTCCGCTTCATGGAAACCGTAATCAATATTAGCTTTCAGCGTATGAAGTGGAATTTTCCCATCTTTATACTGCTCCACTCGTGCAAGTTCTGCACCACCCAGACGGCCTGCACATCGGATCTTGATTCCCTCAACACCCATATCCATCGCTGTCAGAATTGCTTTCTTCATTGCACGTCTAAATCCGATACGTCTTTCTAGCTGCATTGCGATACTTTCGCATACTAGCTGTGCATTCGTCTCAGCATTCCTTACTTCCTTAACATCTACAAGTACGTCTCTACATGAAACGAGCTTTGCAACAATCTTTCTAATTTTTTCAAGTTCACTTCCCTTACGTCCAATAAGGATTCCAGGTCTTGCCGAATATATTGTTACACGAACTGAATTCGTTGATCTCTCAATAAGTATTTTAGCAATTGCTGCACTTCCAAAATCTTTCTTGATTCTAGTACGTACTTTTAAATCTTCATGCAACCAATCTCCGAATATAGCTTTTTTTGCAAACCAGCGAGAATCCCAGTTCTTATTAATTGCTATTCTGAAACCGATTGGATTAACTTTTTGTCCCACAATTTTCTCCTTTAAAACAGCCTGCTGGCCTATGCCTTACCGTCTGTTAATACTATTCTGAAATGACTGGTTCGCTTACGAATCTTTCCCGCCATTCCACGAGCTTTGGTTCTGAATCGTTTGATTATCGGACCTGCACCAATCTCTGCAGACTTTACGGTCAGATTCTCAAGGCGAAGGTCATTATTATTTTCAGCATTAGCAACCGCTGAACGAAGAGTCTTGCCCAGAAGACGTGCCGCCTTACGTGGAACAAGTGCTACTATTGCCAGCGCATCCTCTGCACTCTTTCCCTGCAAAAGACGTGCCACATGACGCGCCTTCTCAGGTGATATTCTAACAAATTTTGTTACTGCCTGTACTTCCATCTTTTTAAACTCCAGAAATCTATTATATTATATATTGTAAATTTAATTTTTCAAATTCTAATTTTTCGAACCTAACTGTATCTTAAACTCTTCCAGCTCTCGAATCCCGATCTTCTACATTTTATTTAGGACATTTTGCCCTGGTGAAAGATCCTCGATATTCCCTTCTAATACTATTGCCCCGCTGATAAACGGCCTTACGGCTATTATCTTTAGTTTAATATCTTTATTTTTTTCACTTTTCAACAATACCCCGTTTCTAATACCATAAACCGATCCGACATTAAGAACCACTACCTGTAACTTATCGTTAACAGCTAATATTCTACATGAAGTAAAAAGCTTACCCTTTGGCGGGCTCTGTATCCTTGCATAAAAAATTTCTGCTGTAGATCTAAGTTTTGCCATGCGAAATTTCGCACGTACTTTCTCTACATCAGATATCTTCTCTTTCTTAAGAAGAACTTCTATAAAATCACAGAACTTCGCTGAATCAGTTACTAGGACTTCTCCCTTTTGAGAGACCTCCGTCAGTGCTTTCAATACTTCTGCACCGCTCTTATCGTAACTTATTTTACTTCCTTCAGCTAGTGATGCCGCTATACTCGCTTTAAGGCGTGCATACTCTGCATCACGTTTCACCGACTCAATTAAAACATCTGCTAGCTCTTTTCTCATTACTGAAAGCTCTGCCTTCAGTACTGCTAACTCCGCTTCAAGGTCGGCATCTTTTTCAAACTCGACTTCCTTTTCAGAAAGCACTCCCTTGCCACCAGTGAGATGCTTACTGCTCAATGAGCCCTCAATATCTCCAAAAGAACTCCAAGCAAAAGAGTTTATAAGAATAACCAGTATTATGCAAACTGTCCAGTCCTTTTTCATAAAAAAATCACTTTTTTTTGCTTTACTACCTGTTTTTCTCATAAAATACACGTTTTTCACTTGTTATTTTTTTGTTCGGTGAATCCAAAATGCAAAAAGCAAGCACGCTAAAGTGCTGCTGCATTTCCAATAGTCACACGGGGCCTAACTCACTCCACGTTCCTATTTAGCAGGGATCGAAATATAGAGACCTTTTCAACTTACGCAAGCCCCAAAAGAAAAAAACTTTCAATTATTTTATTTTATTTTATTAATTGTATTCAAAACCACCCCATTTCATCCCTAAATATTTTTGAGTCTTCACCCATTCCCGGACACAGTGACGGATTATTATCATTATTGGATAACCTTAGAAAAAAGAATAGAACCTAGGGTAGGACACAAAAATGCAGCTTTGCCACTACTGGAACAATAGAGTAAGGCTAGACTCTTATATATTTGTATTGCGAATTATTTGATTGTCAACAAAAATGTGAAGCTATTTAGATAGAATGCCACCCATCATTTCTAGAAAAGAAGCATATTTTTTGCGATATTTGGAATCTACATGGTTGACTTATACCTAGATTGTGCGAATATAAGTGTTTGAGTTTTTGGGATTGCGCGATTTAGGTTATACCTTTTTTTATCATGTAATCTTCAAAGAGTATTTGACATATACATGCTATACCGCAAGCGGTAGAGATCTTGTATTTCTTTTATTGACAACTCAACCTTAAGTGAAATGCTAAGATTTCACCCGCGTAAAGTATAAATGAGGTCTTAAATGTATTGTGATTATAAATTTGAAAATCTTACAGAACTGCTAAGTGATAATATTATCACTGGCAAAGATGATCCATTTGAGGCAAGTATTGTTGTCTGTTCAAGCAAGACTATGGAGCAGTACCTGAACAAGACTATTGCTGACACCAAAACGATTGCCGCAAATATATCCTACCGATTCCCTCGAAACTCAATAAACGACATACTTGCGAAATGCGCAGAAACTGAGTCTGTGACTAGGCTTGACAAAGATATAATGCTCTGGGAGATCTATAGGCTCCTCCCCGAACTGGAAAATGAGGCGATCTATCAACCGATAAAAGAGTATCTAAATACCGAACCATCTCTGAAGCCATTCAGGCGTTATCAGCTCTCACGCAAGATTGCTGAGATTTTTGACTCATATATAGGATATCGCGGAGAGTGGCTTGAGGCCTGGCAGGAAGGACAAATTGTCTCTTCAAAAAAACACCCAAAAGGACTCGGGGCCCACGAACATTGGCAGGCTGATCTCTGGCGTAAACTTACGGTTGAAAAAACAAAATGTGTCCGTTTTATGCGAACTTCGGAACTTCTCTCCAGGTATATCAATAAAATAAAGCCACTGCTTCCTGAAAAAATGTCGATTTTCGGAATATCAAATCTATCTCCTGATTATATCTCATTTTTTGCAGTTCTAAGTCACGCAATTAATCTTGAATTCTACTACCTTACGCCATGTGTTCAGTACTGGGGAGATGCATCCCGCAAAGATGCAGATAGAAATTTTCTTTTGGCATCTTGGGGTATTATTGGACGCGATTTTCAGGATCTGCTACTGAATAGTGGTTTTCCCGTCGGTGATATTGTTACAGAGTTGAAGATCGAAGATTGTCAGGGTTCTCTCTTAACTGCACTTCAGTATGATATATTAAATGACATCAGTTCAAACCCAGAGGAAAGCTGTATTGCTCAAATATCGACTGCGAACTTCGCAAAAGATAGATCAATAATAGTCAATAACTGCTACACAAGAATGCGTGAAGTTGAAATTTTACATGACTACATCCTCGACCTACTATGTAATAATGATCTGGATCCGTCGGATATTGTTGTCATGGCACCAGACATCGAAAAGTATGCACCATATATCCAGGCAGTTTTTCCAAATGCTGAATCTGCTAAATTCGCAGGAATAACAGAAACTGTGCCCTATACGCTAGCGGACTGTTCAACAATCTATACTCTCCCTGAAGCAGAAACATTTATGAAAGTTCTATCCCTTGCGGATGGGAAAATGACCTCGGAAGATATCTTCGAAATCATCTCCAGCGAGCCTGTAATGAAAAAATTCGGTATATCAAATGAGGAGAGTGAAGAGATTTATGATCTTATCTCAAGTGCGAATATCGCATGGGGAAAGGATAGCAAACACAGAGAACAGATCCTCGGCCAGAAGTACCCTGACATAAACACCTGGGAATTCGGTTTTGAGCGCATACTTGCGGGTTACGCATTCGATACAGATGAACCACTACCCGATGGCACCCTGCCCCTGTCCCTTGATGGAGGCAGTGGCATAATTGCTGGTAAATTTATAAGCATGACCAAAGATCTGTTCAGTTATGCAAAAATCATCTCTAAACCTCACACACCCGAAAAGTGGGCAGAGCTACTAAAGGATATCATCACAAAACTTTTTGAACTGCCAAATAGCAAAAATGAGGATACTACGATTCTTCATCAAACCGTTACAGAACTCTACGACCTCTGTAATGAGGCGAAAGTTACTGAAAAGCTACCGATAGATGTAATAAAAAC
Source organism: Kiritimatiellota bacterium (assembly GCA_030590505.1). Lineage (GTDB taxonomy): Bacteria > Verrucomicrobiota > Lentisphaeria > Victivallales > JAADHT01 > JAUUYH01. Next base: position 12,579 of record JAUUYH010000011.1, on the reverse strand, counting down.
CGCAATAAGTGCATCACTACAGGGCAGTGACTCTGCAAGAAGATCTTTCTTTCGAGGCGGCGTAACGTTCTGCCAGCTCCTGCCTATGAGAAATATACCATTCAAATCAATCTGCCTGCTCGGAATGAACGATACAGAATTTCCGCGTATTGCAACAAAAAGCGGATTCGACCTGACCCAATGTGAACCTCAACGCGGTGACCGCTCTCTCAGAAATGAAGACAGTTTTATATTCCTTGAGCTAATTCTTGCATGCCGAAAAAACTTATACCTCAGCTACATAGGACAGAGGAGTTCTAAAAATGAAGAAATATCCCCGTCAATCCTAGTCGATGAGATGCTTGACCACATAACCACTGCAAGAAACATAAAAAAAGAGTCTCTTATAACAAACCACCCGCTTCACCCATTTGATGAAAAATATTTCATAAAATCAGCAAAGAATAACTCAGAAGAGCTATTTACGTATTCCGATATATACCGAAAAGCGGGTGAAGCATTTGCGAATTTCGCAAATTCAAAAAAAACAGAAGAGGGACAATACAAAGAGCTACCGCCCTCACAAGATGCATCTCTATATGAGTTTACATTTGATGAATTTGTAAGTTTTTTTACTTTACCTTCAAAATTCTTTCTGCGATACAGACTCAATATAAATCTCTATGACGATACAATTGAACCCTTAAAAACATCTGAGCCTATGAGTATCGGCCCCCTTGAAGCATATAAGATGAAAAGCGATATAATGCGACATAAAACAACAAATTTGGGTTATGACCTCAAGGCAAAACTTCTTGCATCTGGCGAACTACCACCGAAAATATGGGGTAAATCCATCATTGACAAGAATGAAGAAATCGTGGACAATATGCTATTGGCGATAAACCAATACGGGAAAAAACTACCGCAAACAGAAGAAAAAATACTAAAATACACTATAGATGGTCAGGAGATCACCTTCAGAGGCTCTTTCAAAGACCTTTATAACAATGCAATGGTATTCTTCCGCCCATCTTCCATAAAAAATAAAGATCGAATCCAGGCATACTTCTGGCATAGGCTAGCAATTGAGGCAGGAGTTAAGTTTCAAGAAACAGCAGTTCTCGGATACAATCGCGGAAAGGTTGAAATTGCAAATTTTATAAATCCCAACCTTACACCAGCGGAAGAAAGTGAAAACATTGAAGAAACACTATTTGAAGAACTTGTAAAAATATTTATCTGCGGACTTCGCAAACCGCTCCCACTCTTTCAAGAATCTTCAATGAAGTATATCAAACAGAAAAATAACGAGATGTTGAAAATTAATAAACGAATAGAAAATATAAAAGCAAATCTGAAAATAAAAAAAGAGACCGAAGAGCTAGATACAATTGCAGAAGATCAGGCAAAGGAAGAGATAGAGAAACAAGCCCTGCAAGAAGCCGCAGGCCAGTGGTCACTCGACGACCATAACTACTCAACAGACCTGAAGGAAAAAGCAAACCTGATATGCTTTGGTGAGACACCCCCACCAGAAAATGATAAACTGAAAGATGAATTTGCTAGATTAGCAGAAAAAGCATATAAAACGATAAATCCATAAAATAAACCTCGTGAAAAATACGGGCTAATAGGCTATAACCTCTTTGGTATATTTCATCGTGCCGATTCCGAGATGTTGAGCCAACTCAATCTGATGCTCAAAAGATGAGCAGATAGATTCATCAAAGAGATTATTATGTCGCAGTATATTCAATGTTTCAGAATCAATGGCGACCGGATCTCGGGATATTAAAATCTCAAAATTGCCCTCGTTCAATGGAATAACAGTAATGAAAATAATTTTGGGAGCTAATATCTCCATGCATGAAGCCGCCTGCTGCAGCATACGGGTCTGAAAATAATCTGGCGTCGCATTCCAGTTATATGAGACCCCGCACCTACCTGCAATCTCAACACATCGACCGCAGTCCACGCATTTATCATCATCAAGAATAACATGCCTATCCCCCATAGAGATCGCATCTACAGGGCACTCATAGAGACACCTCCTGCACGCATTGCATTTTTCTACATTAATTTGCGGTTTATTCTGAGTGTGAAGTTTTATTTTACCTCTTTTCGAGGCAAGTCCTGCACCTACGCAAAAAAGTGCATTTGCAAGCCCGCATAACTCATGTTGAAAAGGCACTGAAAAGATAACCAATCCATCAAGGTTTGGTATTTCGCCACCTATATAAGTCTCCACGCTATCATCCGGCGAACGGGTTACATACTCATAATTGCCGTTAATCCCGTCTAGCATAAAAAAAGGGAGAAGTGCCTGAAGTTCAGAAAGAGAGGAGGTGCTGTAGATCTCTTGGATCTGCTGCATAGCATTTGATGATTTTTTCTTATGTCGCTCTGATGTATCGCATAGAAAAGCCCAGGTATCCTTTTCCTTCAAGGAAGAGACTGCCTCCTTAACAAAAGGAGATAGAAGCCCCCGATTCCACTCTGGTTGCTTGTACGAAATATGCAATCCGATTAACTGCTGACGACAAAAAGACCTAAAAAGGCGAAAAGAGCGATGCTCAAGAATATTACGCATTGTATAAACTGAATCATCAATACTTTTTTCAACTGGGGCATGATATACTTTTGAAGGCTTCAACGACATTTTCTCCTTGAGCAAACGCTAACTTAATGAAATTAACGAAATGTTTCCGGACTTGAGGGCTCTACGCGAAAATGAAAATCCACATCTTTGCCTCCAACTTTTAAGGTAATCATTGTGTTAAGCCTAGTCAGGAGAAGTGAGTAAGGAACCTTGACTGTCTGACCGGGAACTGTTACTGCCACATTGCAGTCTCCGAGGATATCTTCAGCTTTACGGACAGCTATTATAAGGTCGCTCAGTTTTGTCAATTTCTCCTTTAAGTCAGCATCAAATACATAAGAGTTATGGCACTCTTGGCATATACCTTGAAAATTTTCATCAAGAGCCTCTGTCAGGTTAAAAGCAATTACACCTTCGCAATCACTATCCAAACACTCAAAATCAACCTCTGCCATTTTTATCGAATTTTCCATTATATTTCACCTGTTTTTCTGTTATTTTCGCTATTCCGAATACTCGAAATACGGATTTATATATTATACCGCAAGCGGTAGAGATTTTCTGTTTCTTTTATTGACGACTCAACCTTAATCAAAATGCTAAGATTTTACCCGCGTAAAGTATTACCCTAAATAGGTCACGCTTCAATAGAAAAGTTTTCCCAGTTTCTTTTCGCTCTCTTTTGTTGTAATTGCCACCACAAGATCTCCAGCAATAAGTGTTAAACCTCCATAGGGAATAAGTACTTCATCTTTACGGAAGACCAGAGAGAGGACTGCAGAATTCGGGAGACGGCACTCTTCGATACGCTTGTTACATACAGCAGATATGTCTTTAACGGCAAATTCAGAGACAAAGGCGTTTACACGATGCAATATCGCATTTGTATGTACTTGGTTAATGGCAGAAATATATTTCAGTACTGAATTGCCAGCAACCAGCCATCTGCTAAATCCACAATCAATATCCATCTTACAGACAAGATCCACGTACTCCTCTTTATTGGTCATGGTAATAACCTTTTTTGCTCCCATTTTTTTTGCTAGGATACAGCTTAAAATATTATCTTCATCATCATCGCCTATCGCAACAAATGCGTCACAGACAGAGACTCCCGCCTCCTCGAGTACATCGCCTTCACTTGGGTCGCCGTTTATTACCATAATTTTTTTATTCATATCCGCTACAACTTTTTCTGCGATATACCGATCTTTTTCTATCAAGCGCACATCGAACCCCTGCTCTATCAATTCAACCGACAAAAGAGAGCCCAATTGGGTTGCACCAGAAAGAATAATATGTGAAAGTCTCTTGATACCAGGATTAGCCCACTCTTTCATTTTATTGACATCTTCTCTTTTGCCTGCAAGATAGATTTCATCATTTTCAATCAGAATAGTCTCTCCATGCGGAGCAAACAACTTACCATCCCTAACAATTCCGGCAAAGCGAATAGAGCGAATCATCTCAGGTTCTGGAAAATTACCCAGTTTCACATTATTCAATGGTGAACCAGGCAATATTGTAAATGCACTAATCAGAGCTTCGGGGAGGGTAAATATGATATTTTCAAGCGTTGAAATATTATCAAGAACATCAACGATTTTCCTTACACACTCTTTTTCCGGGACAACAATATTGTCAATCCCGATCTTATTCGGAGTAAAATCATTATCTTCACTAAAATAATCCTGATTAACCAGTCGACAGATGATATTAGGTACACCCATGTGACGTGCGATACGGCATGCATGCATATTTACTGTATCGTATGCACCAACGGCAATAAACATATCGAATGAGCCTGTTTTTGCGTCAAGCAGCGTCTTGTATGCTGCACCGTCACCGAGTATTGTCATTACATCCAATTTTTCTCTTAACCGTGAAAGAGTCTCTGACGAAGTATCAATTACAGTAACATCGTGTTTATCGTTACAAAATGTTCCTGCCAAAAATCTGCCTAACGTGCCAGCACCCACTATTCCAATTTTCATATTTTAAGCCTTAATTACATAAACGTTGTTTCAAAAGCCTCATTATCTGTCAATGCTATATTTTTGCATCCACTTCACTCTGCATCTTTTTAATCAGATCTTCAAAAGAGAGAGTGCCGAGCTCTCCTTCTTTGCGATTTCTTACAGCCAAAAGTCCAGATTCAATCTCCTTTTCGCCGATTACCGCCATATATGGAATACGTTCATTACGCCCTTTTCTGATCTTCCCTCCGATTCCAGTTGAACGATCATCAACGCCTGCACGAATTCCTGCCTTTTTAAACTCTGCCATCATTTCAAAAGCCCTGTCATGCTGCTGATCGGTAATCGGAATGATACGAATCTGTTCCGATGCCAGCCAAAGCGGAAACGCACCTGCATAATGCTCAACAAGAATTCCAAAAAAGCGCTCCATTGAACCAAAGAGGGCTCTGTGTATCATATATGGACGATGCTTGTCACCATCGTTTCCAATATAAGTCATATCGAACCGTTCCGGTAAATTGAAATCAAACTGAATAGTTGAAGTCTGCCATTCACGCCCGATAGCATCCTTGATTTTTAAGTCAATTTTGGGACCGTAAAAAGCACCACCACCCTCATCAACTTCACATTTTAGCCCAGCTTTATCTACTGCGTTTTTGAGTGATGTAAGTGCAGTCTCCCAATGTTCATCCTCTCCTACAGATTTTTCAGGCTTGGTTGCAAGATACGCCTTAACATCCTTAAAGCCGAATGATTTCCAGATAAATAGACAGAAACGAAGAACCTCTGTGATCTCATTTTCAACCTGCTCTTTAGAACAGATAATATGTGCATCATCCTGCGTAAAACCACGAACCCTTAAAAGTCCGTGTAAAACTCCGCTTTTTTCATAACGATATACTGTGCCGTTTTCTGCCCATCTGAGTGGAAGTTCGCGGTAAGAACGACTACGTGATTTATAAATTTCAATATGGAACGGGCAGTTCATTGGTTTCGCATAGTAATCATTGCCGTCAATCTCCATAGGTGCGTACATCGCATCTTTATAAAAGTCTAAGTGCCCACTTGTCTTCCATAACTGGCTTTTTCCGATATGCGGCGTATAAAGCAGATCATATCCATTTTTAAAATGTTCTTCTTTCCAGAATGTCTCGATAAGGTTACGAATAAATGCGCCTTTAGGGTGCCAAAGCACCAGACCAGGCCCAACATTATCAGAAAAACTGAATAGCTCCAGCTCTTTTCCCAATTTTCGATGATCGCGGTTCTTCGCCTCTTCAATCTTCTTTAGGTACTCATTCAGCTCTGCTTTATCAGAAAATGCAGTTCCGTAGATTCTCTGAAGCATCGGATTAGTCTCTTTTCCACGAAAATAAGATCCAGCAATTGTAAGAAGTTTGCTCACTCTTACATCGCCTGAATGTTCAACATGGGGTCCGCGGCATAAATCAAGAAAATCCCCAAATTTATAAAAGGTTATTTTATCACCTTCGGGAATATCAGAAAGACGTTCAAGTTTATAAACCTGATTGCTCTCTTTAAGAAATGCTTCAGCTTCACTGCGTGACATCTCTATCTCTTCAAATGGTATCTTCTTATTCGCCATCTTCTTCATCGCCTTGTCAATCTTCTTCAAATCATCCGGAACCAAGCGATGTTCCATATCAAAATCATAATAAAATCCATCAGCTGTTGCCGGACCAATATCAAATTGTACATCCGGAAAAAGCTGTTGTACAGCTGCAGCCATAATATGCGCCGCGCTGTGTCGTATTGTCTCTAAATCATATTTGCTCATAATTAACTCAATTTTTTATAAATATTATAGATGCAGGTAGCTCTTTCATTGAAAAAATGAAAATAGCACTCAATGTAGATAAATCAACTGTAGTTTTACATGCAGAAGTAAATTTCAGAAGAATACTCTTACTTTTGCCATAATCTTTCTTCCATTTTCTTCCATTTCTTCCATTCGATGTTCAATGTTCGCCAAAGGCGGATAAATTCGATGCTTGCACGCCTCTTGCGTGTTCTGTCCTACTCTTTGTCTTACTCTTTGTCTTACTCTTTGTCTTAATCAAAACTCCTCTTTCTTATTCCTTGTATTCTCTTTTCTTCAAGTACGTTAGGCATTCCTGCCTGACATAGCGTAAAAAACAAGCATAAAAACATGCCCTTCCAGAGCCTGCAAGACTTGTCAAAGGACTTTTCTTATTCCCCATCTCTTGCCCCATGTCAGACAGGAATGTCTAACGTACTTCGGAGACGCAATTATCCGTGTTCTATTCTTGATCTCTTTTTTTTAGTGTTACCCACTAATTCTCGACCAGACCTATTTTTCTTATGTTTATTTAAAAATTCTTTGAAATTCTACATCTTCAGCAGCTAAGATTTTTATTAAAAGTGGGAGCGATTTCACCTCTTCTACTAGGTTTGTGTAGTATCTTTCGTACTCTTCGAGGGTTCCATCTTTTTCTGGTGCTTTAATTCCGAGAAATACGAGGTCGGCATCCTTTGAAGATTCTCTGATTGTATTAAAAACTGTTCCACTCAACTTTTTGATTACTTGTGATTCGGCATTCAGCCGTGAACGGACAATAAAATTTTCAATCTTTATTGTTGCACTTTCAATTTCGTCATCATGCGAGACAATTGTCTTTAATACAAGTTTTGCATTTGCCCACTCTTCGTTCTTTCTCATCAAATACGCAAGTGCAATCATCAGGGCTCCGCTATTCGTTCTTCCACCCCACCACAAGTCAATTCGACTCTTCTCCCTAGATACCCATCTCTCCGGATCTGCCTCTTTTACAATTGCTATATTACGTTGCGAATTCGCTGCCATCTTAACAATTTTTGCATAGTCATCAAGTCTTGTTTTATCATCAGATTCACCAAGCAATATAGTATTCGGAACAAGAGGACCAAATCCGTATGTCTGTATCAGATTAACTACCCCGTTAAAACGGGTATCAGCATAAACAACCTTTACCAATGCTGTAATATCATTCTTTTTCAAAAAAGAGGTGATCGTCTGACCAATACTTGTAGTTCGCCCTGGTTGCTGTATTTCCGTATCAGTTATAACCGTACCAACGGTAAGAAATCCATTCTGCTTCGAAATATCATTCGCAAGTTCAAGAAGACAGAAGTTGGATTTGGGCGATCCACTTAATACAAGAATATTCGGACGCCATGTTCTCTCATCTGGTTTTTTTGATGCTAATCTGTAAAGAATATTCTGAGCGGCAAGCATAAGAAGACCATATCTGGCATCTCCCCAGGTTGCAATCAGACGTCTTCTTTTGGCAACATAGTATATTGAAAATGCAACCAGCAGTGCCACGATTGTTGCAGTAATATTAATTTGAACCATTATAAAAATACAGATTAAGGCCCCAATAAGCGAAAAAATCCAATGAACGTTGAACACAGGACGCCATGTCGGACTGCGGATTAACCCTTCAAATGCTGCTGATAGATTCAGTACACAGTATGATGTAAGGAAGAACATTGAGAGAACTGGAGCAATTTTATTTAGATCTCCAAGAAGAATCCCAGCTAATGCAATTACAAAAGTAATTCCTGTTGCAATACGCGGATTGTTGCTCACTCCGAATCCGCGCCCAATAAAACGTGGAATAATTGAGTCTTTGGCCAGTGCCTGAAGCGTTCGCGGTGCACCCAACATCGCACCCATTGCACTCGATATACTTGCTCCCCATACAGCAAGAATTACAATCAATCCCCATTTTGAAATATACATCATAATCAGAGAATTATTAAGCAAAAGATCACGTCCTTCTTGTGTCGCGTAAGGAATCACGGCTCCAATAAAAAGTGGTATCGCAATGTATATAACATAACTAACTGCAATTGCTGCTAAGGTTCCACGAGGCAGAGATTTTGCAGGATCTTTAAGATCTCCGGACATTGATAACCCAGCTTCAATTCCTGTTACGGCAGGAAAAAATACAGCAAAAACAACCCAGAAATTTGATGGAATTGTTTTCGAGGATTTGAAAAATGAGAGACCCTCCGAGATTAACCCTTGTTCTGTTGGCGTATCACCTGAGAAAAATGCAAGAAGACTAGCGAAGATCAATGCCAAAATAATAAACTGCGTCTTCAATGCCAAGTCTGCTGATAAATATGCGATTATCGCAAGAATTACAAGAAAAATTACCCCTACTACAATCTCTTGGTCACCAAACGAAGGAATATAATCCAGAAGATTTGGTGCATATTCATGAAGATACTTGATCAGAGATTCCGAAAATCCAGCCATGTAGAATGAGATTCCTATTGCCTGGGCAAAAAAGAGTGGAACCCCTATTGCGGCACCTGTCTCCAACCCCAGAGAACGAGAAATAATAAAATATGCCCCCCCTCCTCCAACCTTCATGTTAGTTGCAAGGGCAGACAATGATAGAGCGGTAAAAAATGTCACCGAAGTTGCAACTGTAACAATAACAATAGTCCAGAAAGGGCCGACACTGCCAACTACCCAACCAAAACGCAGATACATAACAACACCAAGTATCGTCAGAATACTCGGAGTAAAAACACCTTTAAATGTGCCAAATCCATATCCTGTTGTCTTCTCTTCCGCCAAAACAAATCCTCCCTACCTTAAATATTACCACAACTATCTAATTGTTCATTATGCTATGAGAGAAAGATACACGATAGAACATTTAATACAAGAACTGAAAGAGGCTCTTCGCCTGAATTAGTGGCTAAACTCTTATGTCTTTGTATTGCGAATTTATAACTCTTGCAGCTGCACAACCGGCACCGAAACCGTTATCTATATTCATAACAGTAACACCACTTGCACAACTGTTCAGCATAGAGAACATTGCAGTCAAACCACCGAGAGAAGTTCCATATCCGACACTTGTCGGCAGGGCAATTACTGGACACGATACAAGTCCGCCTACAACGCTCGGCAGCGCCCCTTCCATGCCCGCAACTACAATTATTACATCGGCTTTTTGAAGCAGTGGCACATTTGAGATTACCCTATGCAGTCCAGCAACACCTGAATCCGCGGCAAGTTCAACCCGACATCCGCAGGCAGTAAGGGTATATTTGGCCTCAAGTGCTGTCGGCAGATCAGTTGTTCCAGCTGTTATTATTAGGGCATTACCTTTTTTGATTTTAAAATTCTCTGGTAGAATAAGAAAAGTATTCGACAGTTTATCATATTCTGCGTCAGGGTAGATTTTAAGCAGAAAATCTGCGGAATTCGCAGAAATTCGAGTAATGAGAACTGGATCATTTTTTGATGCAATTTCTTGAGATATCGCTTGTAATTGCTCTGCGGTTTTGCCCTCCCCAAATACAAATTCGGGAAAACCGCAACGCTCTTTCCGGGTATGATCAAGATTTGCGAAATTCGCATCTGAACTGTAGAGATTAAGCTCTGCAAAGGCGGTCGAAAGGTCTAGCTCCCCCGATTCTACACGAGATATTAACTCCGATATTTTATTGTTTTTTTTCATTATTTTTGTGTGAGGCCTAAAGTGCGCGATACGCAATATCCTTTCGATAATTTGCTCCACTCCACGAGATCTTTCCTACCGCATTGTATGCACTGGCCGCCGCTTCTGCTATATTCGCACCTTTTGCAGTTATGCCAAGCACACGTCCCCCACATGTAACAATTTTTCCATCCTTCATCGCTGTTCCTGCATGAAAAACAACAGCACCTGTTGCCGCCGCCTCATCAAGACCTTCGATAATATCGCCTTTGTTGTATGCACCAGGGTATCCCCCCGCTGCCATAACCACACAGACTGCTGGCTCACTACTCCATTGCAACTCCACTTCACTTAATGATTTTGTTGCTGTTTTCAGCATAACATCCGCCAAATCGCTCTCAAGACGCATCAGCACAGCCTGTGTTTCAGGATCACCGAAACGGACATTAAATTCCAAAACTTTCGGGCCATCTTTAGTTACCATAATTCCTGCATATATAATACCACGAAAATCCATTTTTTCCGCTTTTACACCATCAAGAAAACGGTCAAGAACATTCTCTTTAATTTCAGCAAATAGTGCTTCAGTTACAACTGGAGCTGGTGAGTAAGCACCCATTCCACCTGTGTTGAGCCCAGTATCGCCTTCTCCAATTCGCTTATGATCCTGTGATGATGCAAGTGGAAGAATCGTTATTCCATCTGTAAGTGCAAGAATAGAGGCCTCCTCCCCGATAAGCAACTCCTCAATAAGGACACTTTCTCCCGCCTTTCCAAAATCCCCAGAGAAGCATTGATCAACTCCCCGTAAAGCCTCCTCTTCGTTCGCTGCAACAATTACCCCTTTTCCAGCAGCAAGGCCGTCTGCCTTAACTACAATCCCAGGTTTACCGACAATATTTGCTCGGATATACGCATACGCGTCATTTTTTGATGTAAAGGTTGCGGACTTCGCAGTTGCAATACCGTATTTCTTCATAAACTCTTTGGAAAATGCCTTACTTCCTTCAAGTTCTGCTCCACTTTTATCAGGGCCAAAAACCGCAAGCCCGCGCTCTCTGAAAAGATCTGCAATACCTGCACATAGTGGAACTTCGGGGCCTACAACTGTCAAATCAATACAACTCTTTTCTGCGAACTTCGCAAGTGCATCAAGGTCATCAACCGGTATGCTCACGCACTCTGCATCTTTTGCGATTCCCGCATTCCCTGGAGCACAAAAAATCTTTTCCACACCCTTTCCTGCTTTGAGTTTCCAACATAATGTATGCTCTCGACCACCACTTCCAATTACTAATATTTTCATCTATTTTCTCCAGTATCTGTTTCTGATTACATAATCGAAAATCTATTTTTTATTTCCTACGCCTCTGGCATCTTATAATAATTTATTCACATTTTCTCTCTTTACTTATTATTTTGCATCGAGAGAGTTAATTATCGATAAAAAACTCCTTGTATTTTATCGTATTCTAAACTAATGTATCACAAAGAGTGCAAAAGAGCAAGACAACTAAATTAGAATATACTATAATATGAGAAAAAGAAAAACATTTTTACCGATTTTATGCCTGCTGACAATCTTTGCTGGGTCACCTATTGCGAACTGCGCAGAAAAAATTGTCTGCGCCTACTATGACATCTCTGATGACACTTCAACCAATCTTACTGTAGAGCGTAGAAAACATATTCTTGAACAATTACGCAATTCCGAAGCATCAATCATTGTCCTTGCAGGCCTGCGAGATCAGCCTATGCTTGATTCAATACTTAAAGAATTTAATGGGGTTCAGTTTTCAAAGCTGCTCAAGAGTGTCGAGAGTGCCACTTGCATTGCGATGATCTCAAAAATTAAGCCTCTCAAATTTGAAGCACTAACTGAACAAAAATATAAAATAACCAAAGAGACCGAAATTCTTGTTGAACGTGGCTTTATACACGCAGTTTTCGATATTAACGGATACATCTTTCATATTTTCGGAGCACATCTCAAGGATAAATCGAAGCATCCCCTTTACAATCAATATAATATGCGAAGATACGAAGCTCGCCGCCTCAGGGCACTAATTACAGAAACAATTAAAGGAGATAAAAAGCATCCTGCAAATATTATTCTACTTGCAGGCCTGAATGAATCATGCGGCAAAGCTCCAGTAAAGGATATTTACAACAGACGATTCGGAATACCTAAACGACTATTTGATCTTCGACCAGTTGATTCCATAAATGTTAGCTGGACAACACTAAATGAGACTCTTGATGAGTATGAACGAATCGATTATATTATTATTTCGTCTGGTATCATTCCTGAGGTTATTCTGGATGAAACAATGATTATAGAGAATCCTAACTGGCAACAAGCCTCCATCCACCGCCCACTCATTGTTACCATAATGCCCGAAGAAAAACCCCTATGGTCAAAAAATCAGCTGGACGTTGTTTTCCCTAAGACAATCAGATCCTACCAGCTTAATCTCGGACAAAAACGCAAACGCGGTTCAGAAGTCTCCGAGCAATAGATCCATAGTTGTTT
>JAUUYH010000185.1 GCA_030590505.1 Kiritimatiellota bacterium | reverse complement strand
TATGTCAGAAATGAATGGAACAGTTTGTAGAGATGCATACATTCGTTGTTCTCGCATAGTAGCCTCAGGAGAGGCCCAGATTACACCAATTTTATGTTTCTGTTTTAATTTCTTTTCAGCCTTTCGTATATAGTTGAAAACATATTGGTATGGAGAATCTCCGGCGTTAGTATATTGATTAAATGGGGGGCTTTTGGAAAAAGGTTGATTATTCCACGCCCAAACAAGTCCAAGAATGATAAGAAAACCAGCTACTATTTTAAAATATTTCCGCATTGGTACAGAGTAAGTATTCCCAATATGATCCTTATAACTTACCGCTTTTCTAAAAAACATTGAAAGACCTGCCAATGCAAGCAGCAAAGGAAGAAGAGCGATCAGGGTACCAGGAAAGAAAACCCCAGTTTGATTATTATGTATAACAGGAAGATTTTTATAGAATTCAATCTCATTAGTCCCGAAAATCGTTAATTGCTGGCTGAACTGATTTGCAGTCAGAGAACCATTTAACGGAGAGCCAGTCCAAAAATAGTGCGGTGCAATATCTACGCCAGGAATTACTGTAAGTTCAGGATTATCCTGATCTACCTTTGCAACACGTTGCAAATATTTTTCTATACCATAACTGACAACACTTTGCTGATCCTGGGAATGTTTTATTGTCTGCCTAAAGGGGAGGAGCCCGTATTCGACATGTACGAGAAACTGATCACTAACAACAATAAAATCTACTCCTGCATTTTTTGCGTATTTCGCAATAAGTTCAAGACTTTGACAGCCAGAACTGACATCGCTGTTAATCCTAAATACTCCATGATAAAAATTCAGATTTGATTGATTCTGTAATAAGCTATCCTGCATTTTACCTCCACTTAGTCAGCATCTAAGCTCCCTACTTGCAGAGCAAAATAGAAGGTTGTTCCCTTGCCTTCTTCACTAATAAAAGAGACTTTGCCTTTTAGAAAATTTTCTCCCAAAAGTTTTATGCTATAGGTTCCGAGACCACGCCCACTTCCCTTTGTAGAGAAGGATCGCTGAAATACCTGCATTTGTGCTGACTCAGTCATAACAGATTTATTATGAACAAAAAACCTTACATTGCCATCATCTACAAGGTTCGCACCTATAGTTACCGTTTCGGCATCATTACTTGCTTCCAACGCATTCTTTACCATATTTCCGAGTATGCGCGATAAAATGCGGGGATCACTCTGAATATAAACAGAAATACTATTATTGGCAATCACCAAAAACTTTTCTAAGCAAACATTATGATTTATATATATATCTTTAACAGAATCCAATATCTCTAGTGTATTGACAGTTACAAACTGTACTGCAAGTTCTCCATTTTCAGCAGCAATCATATCTTTTTGGGACTTGATCTCCTCGATAAGTGTTTTTGAGGATGATTGTACCATGTCAATAAGTTCATTCAGTTCACCCTTATTTGCACTATGTAATAAATTAACAACTCCCTGAATCCCTCCTGCTGTGTTTAGAATATCATGAAAAAATATTTTTTCCAAAGCTGAACGCCTCTTCTCTTGGCTTATATCTTTTGCAATGAAAACAGTATATTCTTCTCCTTGAACATCAAGGCTATGCGTCGTAATGTCAAAAGTCAGAGATGTATTATTACAGGTCAACAGCCGACACTCCTCTGTCTGCACTTTTCCAGGATTTTTCTGACTTTTAAGTATTGCATTTACAGCTCCGCAATAGGCACAATGCTTAGTTGTTCCACAACCAGCCATAGCATCTTTCGCATAAATACAGTTAAGTGCTTCCCCAGGGCGTAACCCAAACAATATATTTTTGTCAATACCCGTAACATCAAGAAAAGTTTGATTAGAAAAGATAATCTGTCGCTCTTTGTTGAGAATCAAAAATGCATCTGGTATAATATCAGTTAGCTGATGAATCATCGGGACAGAGTCCATATTAACAGCTTGTTTTTGAATTTCCTCTTGCTCTAGTCTTCCAGATGGGGCAAATGCTGTATCCATATTTTTATTTATTAACATAAAAACCTCCGACATGTAAAATTAAAAAATTATAAAAAACCACTAAAATTATATCATCTGTGCGATATAATTACACAAAACGAAAAGGATTAATACATATTGTTAATGTACGAGTTGGATGACAACTTAAGCTCCTAGGAAATTTGAAATAATAGAAGTTTTTAGGTATTCAAAATCAAAAGGTTTAGAGATATAGTCAGCAGCTCCATGCTCCATACACTCTTCAGCAACTTGAATATCACTACCACCAGTAATCATAATAACAGGGATCTCTGATGATATCTCTTTAATTTTTTTAAGGACGGTAAGACCATCTCCATCCGGAAGATTAATATCAAGAAGAACCATATCATGTTCATTTTTTCGAATTATAGACAATCCTTGCTCTGCCGTTGTTGCTGTTAATACCTTACAGTCTTGATCTTCAATAAATATCTTTAACAGATCAAGAACAAATGCATCATCATCAATAACCACTATGTTTTTAATATCCACAACAGACCTCCCTTGCAATCGTAATTGCTTCTTCTATGCTCGTACTTAGTTAAAATAATATACTTTTTAGAAAATACAACAATATTTAAATGTCTATATCATATTTTCTAAAAAAAGAAAGGGAAAAAAGGAAATCTTCTTGAAATCTAAATCAGGAATATTATATTATTTATGCTTAGATTGGAAAATTTAGGTTATATCTTAATAATGGAGGCAATCGTAAAGTGTTCATTCAAAAGCAATATACAATAAAGATCGAAAAACAGAAGAGTTTTTTCTATAGAATGACTCTCTTGGCAACTATATTTGCTTTGCTACTCATGCCATCACTCTTTTCTGCAGAAAATCAGCTGGAAAATATTAGAGTCGGGGTGTTGGCAAAGCGGGGTACAGAGACCTGCCTGAAAAAGTGGACCGCAACTGCAGAATATCTCTCTCAGCAGGTATCGGGATATACTTTCTCCATTATTCCATTGAATTTCAATGAAGTCATTGGCGCTGTAAAAAATAGTGAGGTAGAGTTTATCCTTGTTAATCCCGGTTTATATATTGCACTTGAATATGATTTTAATATAAAAAGAATAGCAACTTTAGTTAATTGTAATTTAGGAACTCAATTCGCTGGAGCTATATTTACTCGTGCAGACCGAGATGATATTAATAATGTAATAGACCTTAAAGGTAAATCCTTCGTAACTGTTGATCAAAATGCGTTTGCTGGATGGCAGGCAGCACGAAGAGAACTCAAACATAATGGAATAGATCCCTATAAAAACTTTAACCAAATAAGTTTTGCAGGCACCCATGATGCGACTGTTTATGCCGTCCGTGACGGTAAGGCTGATGCAGGCAGTATTCGTAGCGGGATATTGGGAAAAATGGCAAATGAAGGCAAGATCTCTCTTGATGAATTTAAGGTTATAAATATATACCGAGATGCCAATGATAAACAATATTTACACTCCACTAGACACTATCCCGAGTGGCCATTTTCAAAACTGAATAACATCTCTGATCAACTTGCAAGACGAGTAACCATAGCACTGTTTCAAATGCCTAATGACGCTCCGGCAGCCAAGGCAGCATCCTGTTTGGGATGGACAATTCCAGAGAATTACAAATCAGTGAGAGAGTGCCTTAAAGAGATCAAGGTTCATCCTTATGAACACTATAATGAGGTCACACTGCGGCAGGCTGTCCGCCAGCATTGGATCACTGCTGTGCTGGTACTAGGGCTTGGAACTATTGTTCTGATATTTGCTATTTACGCTTCGTTAAGTAAGAGTAAAATTATAAAATTCACCAAAGAACTCCAGCATAAGGAGAGTGAATTAGGGATGAATAAAGATCTTCTAATAAGAGCTCAGGAGATGGGTAAGTTGGGGCTTTGGGAACTGGATTTTAAAACAAATAGCATCATCTGGAACCATGAAACATATCAAATTTTTGAAATTGAACCGGGATCGAAGGTTGATTATAACAGTTTTTTGGATAACATACATCCTGATGACAAAAAATATGTAGATCAAGAGTGGAAGGATGCCCTAAAGCACAAGCCTTATGATGTGGAACATAGAATTATTATCAATAAAAAGATCAAATGGGTAAGAGAAAAAGCAGACTTTGAATTTGACAAGAGTGGTTCCCCTGTACGAAGTATAGGCTTAGTGCAAGATATTACGGAAGAGAAACAGAGAAGAGAAGAACAGCAGAAGTTGGAGAAGCTCGAAAGCATAGGCATGCTTGCTGGTGGTATTGCTCACGATTTCAATAATATTCTAACATCTCTATTCGGTAATATTTCAGTAGCAAAATTAAAACTTGAGGCATCCCATCCTGCCTACAAATATTTAAAAACAACAGAGATTGCGCTAGAGCGTGCGACTAATCTGACCAACCAGCTTCTGACCTTTGCAAAGGGAGGTGCGCCTATAAAAACAGAACTTCAAATTGCCGAAATAATTCAAGATCTAATGGCTTTTGACCTTTCAGGAAGTAATGTATCATTTACTATTTTTTCTTCCAAAAAACTATGGTCTGCCAATGTGGATAAAGGGCAAATTCAGCAGGTATTCTCGAATCTTGCGATTAACGCAATTCAAGCAATGCCTGATGGGGGGGAACTTAACATAGAGATCCAAAATGTAAAAATCATTGATCTATTCACAGAAAATCTTCCACAAGGTAAATACATAAAAATCACTTTTCAGGATGAAGGCACAGGGATGACAGAGGAGATACAAAATAAAATCTTTGACCCATACTTCTCAACAAAATCAACAGGTAGCGGACT
>JAUUYH010000135.1 GCA_030590505.1 Kiritimatiellota bacterium | reverse complement strand
CTATTTAATATACATTGTAATTCAATTTTTAATAGTTGATAAATCCATTTTTTTGCATAAATTAAAGGTTTTTTATATTTGCAACATATTGCGAGGTAAATAGTTGCATAATACCGTGCAGGCACTAGATTAAGACAAAGATCAGGAAGATTGTGGAAGAAAGAGAAGTCCTTAAAGAAGTCTTACAGGCTCTAGGAGGGCATGTTTTTATGCTTGTTTTTTACGCTATGTCAGGCAGGAATGCCTAACGTACTTGAAGAGAATGCAAGGAATAAGAAAGAGGAGTTTTGATTAAGGCACTTTGCTTGTACATTCCCGTTATTGCCTGGGCTAATATGAGTTGTACTGCCAGCACAAGAAAGCAGAATAGCTATTCCGTCGTTGACGAAGCAAAGAATTTCAGTTTCTTAAAAAGCCATCTTTTATTGATTGCCGTCAATCATTTCTTCTTTATATTGTTGAAGTTCAAGAGTCGCTTCTTTAGCACATACAGTACAATATCCATGAGAGAATTTTACTCCAGCATGCTTGGAGATATAGGTTTCAAGGTTGTGCCAATATCCACTATCATCCCTAATTTTTTTACATTTACAGCAGATGGGAATGAGTTCACGCAGCGTTTTAACTTCATCCAAGGCATTTTTTAGTTTCATATAGTCTTGATGTCTAGCAGAAGCAATGGTAATAGCCCGTTCGAGCAATGGAACTTGAACTGGTTTTATCAGAAACGCTCCGACACCTGCCTCTGTTGCTTCATATAGAAACTCAATAGATTCATGAGCAGTAAGAATGACAATAGCCGTTGGTGATTTTTCTTGTATAATAGCAGTTGCTTCAATGCCTGTCATTTTCGGCATTGTAATATCCATAAGAATAAGGTCAGGTTTTAATTCTGCCGCCATAGTGCATGCCTCTTCACCATTTCCTGCAATGCCAATCACTTCATGACCGAGTATTTCAAGAACTTTCTGAGCATGTCTGGATATCAGGTAATTATCTTCAGCAATAAGGATTTTTAATAAATGTTTCTTCTTCATGTAGATGGACTCCTTTTAGATTTTATTTGCTCAATCCGCATCTCGATAACTGCACCGTTATCATTATAAAATTTGCATTCTCCTCCCAAGCTTTGACGAACCATACCAGTAATCAGTCCTAATCCAATAGTCTTACTTTTTGTGATATCATTGAGGATTGCTTCAGGAAACCCTACTCCATTGTCAGCATATTTAATCACGAAGAGTTCCTTATCTTCTGGAAATGAGATCGAAATATTGTGTTCAACCTCTCTATCCTGGAAGCAGTGCTTGATAGTATTGGTCACTAGTTCGTTAATGATAATCACCAAATGATGTGCTTGTTCGCTATCCAAGAATGCACTAGTTTTCTCAATTTTAAGGTTACATTTTTTCTCTTTTGAAAGAGAGTTTAGTACTTGAGTTACAATTGAATTACATAACTGATCGACCCTTAGAGGCTCCCAATTAGACTGAGCCAGCATAGAATGAACAGTTGATAGGCTTTGCAGACATCCTTCCAGCCCATCAAGACAAAGCACAAGTTCCTCTTTTCCAGCATCAGCAAATCGCATCTGTTCGACATGAAGCATTCCAATAGTTGCTGCAAGGTTGTTTTTTACACGATGGTTGACTTCGCTAAGAAGAATTTTCTGTTTTTCCGCATATTTCTGCATTTTCCCTTCATTAATTTTGCGTTCAGTAATATCCTGGAAGATCCCCAAAACACCAACAACATTACCATTTTCATCATTCAGAGGTGCCTTGGATGTAAGCACCCATTTTTCCGAGCCATCTTTTGCGAGTACACGTTCTTCAATAAACAGTTTCGGTTTATTGGTTTTTATCACCTCTAAATCATCAATGCGGTATTTTTCTATATCCTCTCTACTCCAAGGAAGATCATAATCACTTTTTCCTACCAGCTGTTGTAGAGTTTTAAATCCGGCAAACTCAATGAATTTTTGATTAGCCCCGAGGTAATTACCTTCAAGATCTTTCCAGAAAAGAAATAGAGGCATTGTATCAATAACCGTATGCAACATTTCTTGAGTTTTTTTTAACTCCCTTACTCCTTTTTTTCGAATCGTTATCTCTTTGTTTAATTCATCTCTTGATGAAGTAATTATGCTTAAATCATGAGCCATATTATCAATCGAGTATGCAAGGAGTTCTAATTCATCATTTGACTTCACTTCAGACCTGACGGAGAGATCCCCTTTTCCTAATTTCTCTGTATTACGTATAAGTGAAATTATAGGTTGTGATATTTTTTTAGCAAACAAAAAACCAAAGAAAATTATGATGCAGAGTGAGGACAAACTTATAGCGATAAACCATTTTGCAATTTTCTGCAATGGAGCAAGCATAGTATTGACCTTTTCTTCAATAAGGATATACCATGATTCACCAACATTACCCTGAATATGATCAATGGACTGGTAGCTTCCCCCAAATCCATATTCGGAAGAATTTTTTGTTATTGGAATAGGGGTAAAAGCGACAAATGATTTATGTTCATCATTATCATAAATAAAGAAATTATCATCAGAATTCAACTTTGCAGCACAAGTTAAATCGAGCTTGGTACTTAATGGCACTTTTCCATGTTCATATACAATAACGCCGTTTGATCTGCAAATTTTTATATTACTGGTCGGTAATTTAAGACGTTTAACCAAATTACCTAGTGCGTTGATTATATTGTAATTTACCTTCAAAATTCCTATGATTTCTTTATTGTCATAAACTGGCACCACAATCCCAACAACATATCCGTCAACGCTTTCATCAAAACCACGATCATCAAAAAAGATTCGTCCTTTCGAATTATAATAAGAAGCTTTCCACCAATATTTATGCGAATGTGCCAAAGTTGTAAGTTTATTGGTCGTCGCAACAACAACACCGTATTTATTTGTTAAAAAGATCTCACCAATTTCACTGCCCATATTTTTTTTAAGAGAATCCAGGTAGAGGGCGACTGAGTTAGCCATTCTGCTCTTGACAACAGGATTTTGAGGATTATCACTATCCATCCATATTTGGTTAAGGTCAGCAATTTTCTGAGTTCTTTCTGGTAGAGGAATAGAGGAGAATCGCAAGTTGCTTTTTATCAACTCATCTTTCACAATAGGAGCATTGGCCATCACTGCACTATTTTTTGATTTTTCTATGAGTAATAAATTAACATAATATGCTGCTTGCTTAGCAGTTTCAATAGAGTGTTCTTCAAAATGTTGCGTTACAATGCTCCTGTTACTAACATAGAAAGTGAAGGCAAGACCGGCGATAAATAATATTCCGAAAAATAATATATTAATAGTAATTTTATTTTTTATTTTCATGAACCGACCTTTACAACTATAATGATATTTGAATCTTAGCAAAAAGGAGATATTAACAGTCCCTTTTGTCGCGTTTCATATAAGAAATGCCTCACCTAGCTTTTGCGAAAAGCGCAAATACGTCGAGGGGTTTTGCCTCGATTAGTCAACTTTTCTTTTTCTTTGTTCTCTACTGAAAAGTGTTATCACGACATTTACATACCGCAAGCGGTAGAGATCTTGTATTTCTTTTATTAGCGTTTAAACCTTAATCTAAATGCTAAGATTTCACCCGCGTTAAGTATACATAGCACAAAAAAATCAAAAAGCAAATAGTTCCGTGCCTTAAATATTTATTTAATTCCTGTGCGAAATGAACAGGTTGCTTCACAAACCACTCAATACCCTCTTAAATAGATATCTGGGCTTCTTCTGTACATTTTTCGGTACATGATATCAGCCTGTGGGCAATTTGGATCTGCGTAAATCGCAGCCTTTGCTAATCGTGCCGCAATTTCATATTGTCCGTCTCGCATCATTTTTTCAGCATCTTCAGCCCATTTGAGAGCCATTGCCTTATCGTTATCTGAGATCACTTTATAGATTATAAATCGCATAGAGATTAGCTGGAGAGATTGGGGTGGTTTAATCTCATAAAAACTTCTTAATCTATTTCGGTTCTGTTGTAAATCCATCATATTTGCTGGGCAGTCCTCTTTTAGCTTATGAGCAGCAGCCATGTACATTGGGCTATAAATATTCCAACTAGGAGTTTGTGCATAACCACGGTTGAAAATAAAATATTTCGCTCCCTTTTCGACACAGAATTTGAGAAATTCATTTTCATCTTCGTGAAACATAATATGCATGAATTTTTTATAATTTTCACGTGTTTTCCCCAGTTCAAATTTAGGTTGCAGAATTATTTTAGAATTACAGTATGCTTTTAAGAGTGGAGATAGTTCAAAGTCTGCAAGAATTGGTTGGTCAACTCTTTCACATCGCATCCACTTTATTAGAGCAGCTACCTGTGGGAAGAGATGTTTAGAATATATCCTCTGTTGCTGAAGAGCATCAACTTCAAATGCAAGCAGAGCAATTACTATTGAGATAATCAGTCCCTTGCCGTAAAAGATAAGTTTCGGTTTTTGTTTTTTTATAAGAAAATAGATAAGTGCGGCAAAGAGAATTGCGAGAGTCGCAATTCCTAACCCCAGCAGAGGATGATATGCCGAAAAAAGAACAGTTTTCGGGGTCAGTACTCCCTTGAAATAGATATTGTAGATCATAAAATAGAGAATTATTACAGAGACAGCTTTTATCGAATGTTGCAGCGTAAGGTATTTAGCATTTTTCAACCAGATGTGTAGCATAATTGGCAGAAGAATTGTCAGAAATATAATAGCAAATACATGATAACGGACTAGAAGAAAAAACGTCAGAGAATAGAATACAGCCATAAAAAGTGCGAATTGCGCAACTCCCATATTACGCCTGAATGCTTTACGAATTGGCTTTATTATAACGGAGAGCAACAGCACAAGTCCAGTAAGGGTAAGAATAAGGGGGAAATATGATCGTGTGATATCGCGATCTGCCGAGTGCATTGCCGGAACCCAGACACTACGTGCCTCAAAACTCAGCAGATCTGGGTTGGGAGGTTTTACGTTAAGAAAGCGTATTTTTGCCTTCATAAGTTCAGCAAAGTGTGAATAATTGGCTCCGAACGATGTTAGTTTAGTTGCCGCAAACCATATTCCGTACAGTGCGAATATCGCAATTGCGAACTTTGCAATTCTCATTTTTAAAGGTCTGCCAGGTAGAAGATTCTGTAGGGCAATCACCAGCGGAAACATTATCATAACCATTGGTGATATAATTAGATTATGTTCTCTGTGGTAAGGGATTAAAATAGCTGCGAATATCGCAGATATAAACAACCCAATCCAGAGTTGTTTCCGTTTACGATTGGCAATCCCACCAGAAATGAGCCTAACAATCTCGGAAAGTGCCCATAGAGAGAAACAGATCTGTGTCATATCCCAAGTTGCGAGGGCCGCAAATGAGAGAATTCCGGTCAAGCATAATTTTTTAAAGGATGGTGTTCGTAGAAACCAAATTGCCGCAAGAAATGTCGCTACAATAAAGGGAAGCGAAAAGTTCCCGCGCACAATATCCTGTGCGGTATATCGGGCAATTGCCGCAGTTGAGACTGCATGAAGAACACCGCCTAGAAGTGCAATTTTCCAGGGAATTCTTAGCACGATAAGTATTAGAAAAATAAAACCGGAAATCAAACTTATCCACCACCGCAACTGAATCCGTATCCAGTTTGTAAAATCTGGATTATCTTCGTAATCTGTCGGTGCAATTTCTTCAGGCGTTGACGGTGATAGCCACTGTTTCACTCTGTAGCCGTAGCCCAGGAAATACTCCAGAGCAGTTGTAAACTGACGATGCACACTAATCTTATTCATTCCGACTAGTGAGGAGTCAAATTCATCAATTCCTGCTCCGCACCCAACATCCTTGGTGTACGAATACATCATTGCACTTTCGACCATAAAAGGAGTGAAATGGATATCTTTACCGAAAGCACGCTTGTACTCAATTGCGATTGTCGCAGATTCACGTTCATAAATTGTTGCACGTACATAATATGCACATACAACAACGGCAACAAACAGTAGAAATATTTTATACTCTTTCAGCTTCAAACGGTTAACCTCCGACAATTAATGGAATACCACTAGTGGCTTAACCCAGAAATAACCTAGCGATTCCTGAGATATATTTTCATTGAACGACGAATACACTATCAGGAAAGAATTTACCACCACTTTTAAGGAAGGCAAGTTAAAAAGCATTTAGCATTTGTATTTTCTATGTTATGATTATATATTTATACATGAACAAGCAAGATAATAAATCACATTTATGTCAGACAGTTATAGAGAAAATGCCTAGGATTTTGATTGTAGATGATGAGCAATATGTTAGAGAATTTTTAAAAGATGCTCTTGACACCTATCCCTATGATATAGAACTGGCTGTTGATTCCATTGAAGCCATTAATATATTGAATGAAAAAGATTTTGATCTTGTCTTAAGTGATATAAACCTTCCAGGAATGTCTGGATTGGAGTTGCTTTCATTTTGTAAAATAACATATACTAGCACTGAAGTCATTCTCATTACTGGCAATCCTGAACTTGACGGAGCCATTACAGCAATTCGGAATGGTGCATTTGATTATCTTACAAAACCCATTACTCCGTCTAAGTTGTACGAAAGAGTGGAATCAGCTTTGGAGAGTGGCAGAAAAAAACGTAGAACCTTCTCTATCCCCACTACTGAGGTTTATAACAAAGACTATCAAATTAAAAAGATTGTGGGTTCTGGCAATGCGGGTACGGTCTTTCTCGTTGAAAAAGACAATAAGCAATATGCAATGAAAGTATTAAAAAAAGACTCTAATACTCCACGTTATCAAACAAAGATTGAACGTTTTATGCGTGAAGCAGAAATTCTTTCACGCATAGAACACCCAAACATAGTAAAAATAGTTGATTTTGGAACCTCAGACCCAGACGGTTCACCATATATCGTAATGGAACTTCTTTCAGGAAAATCACTGAATCAACTAATAAAAGAAAATAAGTTTTCGATAAGTGAAAAGATTGAGATAATAAGACAACTAGCCGAGGCATTAAAAATTGTGCATGATCTTGGGATTCTACATAGGGATGT